>JBAXMD010000009.1:0-30213 GCA_037134475.1 Verrucomicrobiota bacterium
CTTTATCTCTTCACCGTACAGCAGGAGCCACAGGTTTTCCTGCAGGCTTGCGTAGCGGCCTCCGGCGGTGCCTCGACTTCGGTGTCCTGGCTCAAGAAAGGCTCACGCAAGGCGTCGCCTTGACGGTTGCACCCTTCGGCCGGACGGCTTGGATAACCGCATGGCCCCTTTCACGGCGGATTACCGCGCCAATTTCTCCGATACCGACGCCGCGGGCATCGTGCATTTCTCGACGATCTTCTTCTGGGTCGAAGCGACCGAAGAAGCGCTCTTCCGCCAGCTCAAGCTGCCTTTCCTCCGTGCCGAGGGTAACAAAATCACCGGCTTCCCCCGCGTGCGCGTGGAGTGCGATTTCCTCTCGCCGATCTACCGTGAGGACGTCGTGACCGTTGCGCTGACGCCGAACGAGATCGGCGACAAGAAACTCGTCTGGGGCTTCACCGCCGCCGTCGGCGAGCGCGCCGTGGCCAAGGGCGCCCTGACGACCGTCTACGCCTGGCGCGAGGCGCAGGGGCCGATGTCCGCCGCGCTCGTGCCGCTCGATATCAAGACCGCGCTGCAGAAGCACTTCGGGGTCTGAGCCATGGACGCGGGCGCCACGCAGAAGCCTTGGGCGGTATTCGTCGGCGTGCTACTTGGCCTCTTATTCGTCTCGGCGTTGGGGTTGCCGAATCCGCCTCTTTTCCGTCCGCTTGGGTCGCCGCAGCCGCTGCATGCGGACGAAGCCGTGCAATGGTCGCTGGCCAAGGAGCTCTCCGAAGGCGTGCCCTACAGCGCGAACGCGGATCGTTTCCATGGTCCGACGCTTGCCGTGTCGCTGAATGCGGCCGCGAAGCTCACCGTAACGGCGTTCGCCGACATGTCGGAAAGCTACCTCCGTAATATCACCGGGTTTTATCTCCTGCTGCTCTCGCTCGCGGCCCTGGCTTTGCCGGGTGTGACCCTGTGGCCGCGCCTCACCGCCGCGGCCTTCTGCCTCCTCATCGGGGGAGGCGCGCCGTTCGGCTTCTATTTCGTTCAGGAGGTCCTCTTGGTCGCCGGTCTGGCTTGGGGTGTCGTGCTGTGGCTCCGCTCCGAGGCGGCCGACTCGCCCCAGGGGCGAGGCCTCTGGCGGCTGCTATCCGGCCTCGCCTTCGGCTTCGCCCTGGCCTGCAAGGTGACCGCCGCGGCCTACCTCCTCTTTTTCTTCGTCGCCCTGATGGTCGTCCGGCGCCCGTGGGCCGACCGATATCTGCCCGGCTTCCTGCTGGGCTTGGTCGGCTCCTGGGTGACGTTCCAGAGCGTCGGCTTCACCGATGTCCACGGGCTACTCACCTGGTGGCGACAGCTCGCCCGCTCGTTCGGCGTCGCAAGCGGACGCTCGGAGGACACGCTGATGGCGGTCAGTTACTGGCCGTTTATCTGGGCCGCGCTCTGGCTGGCAGAGTTTTCCCTGCAGCGGTATCTGCGGGAGCGCTTTGTGCCGTTCCGCTCCAGCGCAGCCGACTTCATCTTGGTTTTCGTCGGCCTGGTCTTCGTCTTCCACCTGCTCCTGCCCTACAAGACGCCTTGGCTCCTTTACGGCGTCATGGCCTTACCCTTGGTGCTTTTGTTGCCAGCCCAATTAGGCGGAGGGTGGCGGAAAGACAGCCTGCTGCTGATCGGTCTGCTGGTTTCCGCGGCCTATGCCGCAGGCGACTTCGCCGACCATTCGAAGACAGACCGGTATTCTCTCCGTACTTTTCGTGGGCAAGTCTCGGACTTAAGCGACGCCTACAAGGACGGTAAGTTCTACATCGCCGTCGAAGGCGGGCACTACTGGCCGCTGCCGTACTACCTGCGAAAGTATCCGGTCGGTTATGGCGACTTCCCCCAGGCCTCCAAGGCGCCGCTGCGGCTGATTCCGGCGACGGACGCCAGCGAGCCGATCGTCCCGGGCTATGCGGTCTCGAGCCTGACGCTCCGGGAGGGCGGTGACCGCTATTGGGTGCTGGTTGCCAAAGGCTACGAAAGCGTTTTCATCGGCAAGTAAGCCATGGAAGACACCCCTATCATCCACAATTTTTCGCACGAGGCCTTCGGTTCCCGTTTCTGGGTCCGCATCGCCGCCGAGGACGGCGTCTATGCCCGTAATGCCGCCGAGGCTCTCTTCCAGCATCTCGACGATCTCGATTTCCAGACTGATCGACGCCATGACAGCGGGCCGGTCACGGCGATCAATCAGATGCCCGAAGGAGCGATGGTCGCCGTCTCCGAGCACGTGCAGGCGCTCTGGAATTTCTCGAAGGACATCAGCGCCGATACCAGCAAGGCGTTCGATGCCACCGCGGGCGCCCTGTTCACCTATTGGAAGAATCGTGGCGAGATGCCGTTTAATCCGGATGACGCCGCTTGGACGCAGGTGATGTCTGCCTACCGCGATGGCGAATTCCGTCTCGAAGGTTGCGAGCTCCATTGCGCCAAGTTCGGCGGAGCCGTCGACTTCGGTGCGATCGTCCGCGGTTACGCGCTAGACCGCATGGCCGAGATGCTCGAAAGCAGCTGGGGTATCCATCGCGCCCTGCTGATGGCTTCGGGCAGTGTGACCCTCGCGCTTGATCCTCCCGGTGAATCCACGGGCTGGCGCATCGGCGTCGGCGCCAATTCCGAGATCAAGCTCTGCCGCTTCGCCATGGCCAGCAAGACGGCCGATACGACACACGGTAACCTCGTGGACCCGCGCACGGGCCAAGTGGTCTCCTTGCCCGGCCCGGTGCGTTCGATCGCGACCTCCGCCCTAGAAGCCGAAGGCCTGGCGATGGCCGGTGCCATCCTGAACGCCTCCGAAGCCGAAGAGTTCGTCAATCGCGGTTGCAGTCGGGGACTCTGGATGCCGGACGGCACCAAGCTTGGTTCGGTGACCTATTTCGAAGTGACCGATCGCTCGGCGCCTGAAGCAAAGACGATTTCCTCCGAAGAGTCGGCTACCTGAGCTTGGACTCGATCTCCCGCAACAGGGTCTCGCGGTCGCCGGAGAACAGATAGACGTCCGAGCCGAGACGACGCAGCGCCGTCTGCAGGACTTCCTTGGACGGACGGCGGTTCAGCATCAGTCGACGCAGGTAGGTCTCGAGGTCGGCCGCGATACGCGGGTGGTCGAGCTTCAGTTGGACGATCTGCTGCAGTACGGCCTGGTTGCTCTCGTTCTGCAGGTGGGCTTGGATCAGCACGTCATTGGCCTCTTCGTAGCGCTGGGCGTTGATGAGCTTGCGACTTGCCGAGATCAGCACCTGGGGCGGCACCTTGCGGTTCTGCATGAGTTTCTGCAGGTTGATCGAGCCGATCTCCGTCTGGCCGTCGGCGAAATAGGCGATGGTACGCAGGGCCTCGAAGGCCATGCGCGTCTCGGGTACCCATTGGTCGCGCTCGGCCTGCTTATAAAGGTCGTCGACCAGCAGGATGGTCTCACGTGCCCGGCCGGCGTTCAGCAGGCACTCGACGCGGACGAGGTCGAAGCGGACGCGGTTCGTGAAGCGGCGGTCCTTGGCGAGCTTCGCTAGGCGGACGGTGAGGTCGACGTCGGCGATCTCGTTGCCGAAGCGCGCGAGGTCGAGCATCGGTTTCTCCTGGTTGCCGAACCTCAGGATAGCCTTCTCGATGATCGCGGCACGGGCGGCCCGGTTCGCTTCCCCAGGGAGGAGGTTGAGTGATTGGATGAGCGGCTCAGGTTTGCCTGGTGAGCTGACGTCCATCAAATCGAGGCAATCCTTCGCTCGCGAGAGCTGGCCTTGCTCCTTCAGCCAGAAGGCCTTTGTCGCCAGCAGTCGCAATCCAGCTGGGTACGAGGCGAGGGCGGCGTCGAGTTCGGCCAGAGCACCGTCGCGGTCGCCGCTCTCCCAGAGGATCTGGCAGTTGAGCAGGAAGCCTTCGGCCGTCTGATCTAGGTGGTAGTCCTTGATGAACTTGGCCGCCTCGGTGAAGTTGCCGCGGAGGAAGTGGGCTTGGGCCGCCGCGAGCTGGAGGTCGGCCTGGATCCCCAGCGAAACCTCCTTGTCCCCCAGGTACTTGGTCGCAGTCTCAATCAGCCGGGCGTCTTGGTCGAAGAGGAAGCAGCGGTCGATATACTGGCTGAAGTATTCTCGGTCCTGCTTGGCAAAGACGAGCGATTCCTCGAGCAGCTGATAGGCGTCGAGGGGGCGCTGGAACTGGAAGAAGAGATCCGCGCAGAGTCGCTGGGCTTCGAGGTTGGAGGGGGTAAGCTGCGCACCGGTGCCGATGTACCGCGCGAACTCGGCATAGTCCTGGCGGGCGAGGGCGGCCTTGGCGACGCTCACGAAGTATTCGCCCTTGCGGTAGAGATGCGCGGAGCGACCGTAGGAATCCTTGACCGTAAGGAGCTTTGCACGCTCTCGGAGGCGAATCTGTTCCTTGTCGTAGAAGAGGTTGGTGGCTGAGTTGACCACGGTATCCGGCAGATAGAGATACATATCGGCCCGCCGCGTGGTCGGGATGCCGTTCATGTAGCGTTCCTTGAAATAGTTCACCTCCGCCAGAGCGACCCAGAGGATGAGCAGGAAGACGGGGGAGAGCAGGGCGATCCGCTTCCAGTTCGGACGATACTTACGCTCCTTGTAGCCGATGACTTCGACGGTGACCATCCCCAGCAGGATAGGGTAGCTTGAGCGCGAGCTCTGCCCTTGGCCGTAGACGTAATGAGGGTCGGCTGACATGCCTGCCATGATGTTCCCGCTCCCCTCGGGGCGGGCAAGAGCGGATTGCCCGTCAGAGACTCGCGGCGGCCTCTTGGGCGGTCTGGACGGGTGCTAGACAGGTCTGGCCTACGCATACGCTGAAGTCGTCCGCAGAAGGCACTGGGAGGAGCATGACGGCCCGGTAAGGGCGGGCGTGCGGGGCGGTTGCGTCGTCGCCGTTGAGGGCCAGCCGCAGTTCATCCCAGCGTCCGGAAGCTTTCACGGTCACATGGCCAAGGGCAAAGCGCGCAATGCCGTCCAAGGCGTGGGCGACGCCGTTGGGCACGTTCTTGCAGAGGCCTCCGTAGGCGGTCGCAAGATCTGCGAACTCGCGAGCCCAGCGAGTATCCGGGGATAACATCTGAATCTGGCCGAAGCCATGAAGGAGCGAGGAGTTGCCGGCTGGGACGGCGTTGTCGAACCAGTCTTTCTGGCGGACAGAAAGATCTTCGCGGTCGGCCGGTACCACGAACGAGCCGACGGAATGCGGATCACTGAAGAGCTCCAGCGAGGCGAGGAGGATCTGCTCTGCGCGGGCTGCGTAAGGGTGCACCTGGCCGGGTCGGGCCCACTCGGCGTAGGCTGCGAGGGCGAATTCCGCTTCAGCGAGCCATGCGTAGTCGCTGAGGTTACCGCCAAGCGTGACCTTGTCACCATGCGCGACGGAGAGAAGCCGGAGGCTTCCCGTGTCGGCGGCGAAGCGCTTCCACAAGTTCGCCTCCTGTTCGAGGGCGAGCTCGACCCAGTCCTTGCGGTCCAGAATCCAGCCAGCCTTGGCGAGATTGCCGACGAGTAGGGCGTTCCAGCTGAGCAGGTTCTTATCATCGCGGGCCGGCTGGGGGCGCTGGTCGCGGAGAGCAAGGAGCTTGGCGCGGGCTGCCGAGAAGCGCTGGCGCGCGGCGTGGTCGCCCTTGAGCTTGGGGATGTTCTTTCCTTCGAAGTTACCCTTGTCCGACAAGCCGTAGGCTTGCGCGAAGGCGAAGGCCTCGTCGCCCAAGACGGCCGCCACTTCCGGCGCGGTCCACACGTAGGTCGTGCCTTCGTGGTGGTCGGTATCGGCGTCGAGCGAAGCGGCGAACAGGCCGTTGGTGGTACGCATCTCGCGGAGTAGCCAGCCGACCGTCTCGACGCAGACGTCGACGTAGAGCGGGTCGCGGTAGCGGGCCCAGGCTTCGGCGTAGGTGCCGAGTAGCTGGGCGTTGTCGTACAGCATCTTCTCGAAGTGTGGTACCGTCCAGTCGCGGTCGACGCAGTAGCGATGGAAGCCGCCGCCGACCTGGTCGAAGAGTCCGCCGCGGGCCATGGAGCCGAGGGTGATGGTCAGAACGGCATCGATCCGCGAAGCGAGGGCGCGGTCGGCTTCGACGGCGGCGGAGCCACGGATGCCGAGCAGGAAGTTGAGCGTGTGCGGGGTCGGGAATTTCGGCGCCGCGCCGAACCCGCCGAAGGTATCGTCGTGCTGCTCGCAGATGCGACGGGCGGCGGCGACGAGATCTTCCGGCGATGGCGAGCTGCCATCGGCATCGGGCGCCCGCGTGAGGTGCGTGAGGTTCTGCGCGATGGCATCGGCGTTGGCGGCAAGTTCGGACTTGTTGCGATGGTAGAAGTCCGACACGCGCATCAGCAGCTGCGGCCAAGGGACCTGCCCGTGGCCGCGATCTTCGGGCGGGAAGTAGGTGCCGCCGAAGAAGGGGCGACCGTCGGGGAGGCAGAAGCAGTTGAGCGGCCAGCCGCCGTGGCCCTGGATCATCTGCACCGCGTCCATCATCAGCTTGTCGACTTCGGGGCGTTCCTCCCGGTCGACCTTGATGCAGACGAAGTGCTGGTTCATCAGGTCGGCGATCCATGACTGCTCAAAGGATTCGCGGGCCATGACGTGGCACCAGTGGCAGGAGGAGTAGCCGACCGATACGAGGACGGGCTTGTCCTTCGCCTTGGCCTCGGCGAAGGCTTCGGCGCACCATGGCCACCAATGCACGGGGTTGGCCTCGTGTTGGCGGAGGTAGAGCGAGCTTTCGTGGGCCAATCGGTTCGACACGTCTGGAAGGTTGGCATCCTTCGGCAGGGTGCAACAAAGACCGTTTCCGAGCCGTTCGACTTGCAGGGGAGGGGGCGAAGGGCAAAGGTCTCCCGGTGCCTTCCGTCCGCCCCAGCCGCGTCCTCGGTCGTCCCTGTGGACGGTCCGCGGCCAAGCCTGCCTGACCATGTCGACGATCCGTATCCTTGAGCCGACGGTGGCCAACCAGATCGCCGCCGGCGAGGTGGTGGAACGCCCGGCCGCGGTCATCAAGGAACTGCTGGAGAACTCCCTCGACGCCGAAGCACGCCGCGTGACGGTCGACTTCTCCCGGGGCGGCAAGGCCCAGATGATCGTCGAGGACGACGGCAAGGGGATGACAGGCGACGATGCCCTGCTGAGCCTTGAACGTCATGCGACCAGCAAGATCCAGGTGGCTTCCGACCTCGATCGTATCGCAACCTTTGGTTTCCGCGGCGAAGCGTTGCCCTCCATCGCTAGCGTGGCCCGCTTCACGATGCAGACCCGGCCCGCCTCCGCGCCTTCTGGTACCGAGGTCGCGATCAATGGCGGTAAGCTCGTCCATCGTCGTGACCATGGCATGGCGCCGGGAACGCGTATCGAGGTCTCGAACCTTTTCCACCCGGTCCCCGCTCGCCTTAAGTTCCTGAAGTCGGACGAGACGGAAGCCGCTCACATCGTGCGCCTAGTCCGTCTCTACGCCATCGCCCATCCGGAAGTCGGTTTTCTCCTTCGCGAAGACGGGCGTGAGATCTTCCGTTCGCCGGGCAATGCGCCGCTGCTGGATCGTGTCCGCGAGATCTGGGGCCGCCAGGTGGCCGAAGAAGTCACAATCATGCCGCTCTTCGAGCGTCCGGGCATGCGACTCAGCGGCCTGTTAGGTAAGCCAGGCGTGAGCCGCGGTACTCGCCAGGATCTTGTCACGGTCGTCAATGGTCGACCAGTAGATAGCCGCACGATGGCCTTCGCGCTGACGGAGAGCTATCACACGCTGATCCCGAAGGGCCGTTACCCGCTGGCGTTCGTCTTCCTGGAGATGGATCCGGCGTGGGTCGACGTGAACGTCCATCCCGCCAAACGGGAAGTGCGTTTCCGCGACGAAGCCAAGGTCCGCAATTTCCTGATCGAGTCCGTCCTCGCGGTGCTGCGTGCACGAGCTGACGACGGGTTGCCGGCTGCGACAATCCCGGCCATCACTCCCGCATCCGCGCTGACGGCTCCGGTCGCTCCGACGCTCAGTTCGCCGGTCGCCCAGGGCGTAACGCCAGCCAGTTATGTGTCGCCTTCGGCTGCTGCTTCCGCCCCGTCCCATGCGCCGGCGGTCCGCCTCGGCTGGCGCCTGCTTTCGCGTCTGCGCGAAGAACGCGCCGTCTTCGAGACTCCGACTGGCCTGGCGATCCTCGATATCGGCGCGGCGCACCAGCGCGTGCTTTACGAATCCATCCTCGCGCAGTTCACCGCACAGAAGCCGATCAGTCAGCCGATGCTTGTGCCCCTGAGTATCGAACTGGACCCGTTGCCGGCCGCGGTGCTCAAGGAACGGATGCCGCTATTGTCCTCCGCTGGTTTTGATTTCGAAGAATACGGCCGTAACTTCTGGCGCATCCAGGCACTGCCTGCGTGGCTCGAGCCCGAGGAAGCCTTGGCCTTCGTGCGCGACCTGCTGGCCGAGATGGCCCGGCGCGAAGGCGACTTCGGCCGTCCTTCCCTGGCTTATGACGCCCTCGCGAAAATAGCCGTCATTAAGGCCCGCCGCAAGGGCGACAGCCTCTCGGACGCCGAGCTGATGGAACTCGTACAGGCGTTGTTCCGCACCGTGCAGCCAGGTACCTGCCCGCGTGGACGACGGACGTATGTCGAGTGGACGGACGCCGACCTCACGCGCCGCTTCGGCTGATCAGCGGCGGCCCTTTTGGCGCTTCGGCGAAGCCGGCTTCCCGGTGCGCAGGGCTTCGATCTGGTCGCGCAGGTTCGCCGCGCGTTCAAACTGCAATTCGTCCGCCGCGGCGAGCATCTCGGTTTCCATGTCTGAAAGCACGCGTGCGATATCGCGATCATCCGTGCCTTCGGCCACCGCGAGGGCCTCGTCGGCTTCCAGGTCCACCAGACTCTCCTCAATCTTACGGGTCGTGCTCTTGGGCGTGATGCCGTACTTCGTATTATGGGCCTCCTGGCGTTTGCGGCGGTCACCGCAAATCGTGAGCGCCCGGGTGAGGGATTTCGTCATCACGTCGGCGTAGAGTAGGACCTTGCCTTCCAAGTGGCGGGCCGCGCGACCGGAGGTCTGGATGAGGCTCGTCTCGCTGCGCAGGAAGCCTTCCTTGTCGGCGTCAAGGATACCCACGAGCGCCACTTCCGGAAGGTCGAGGCCTTCGCGGAGGAGATTGACGCCCACGAGTACGTCGAAGGAACCAGCGCGCAGGCGGCGGAGGATCTCGACGCGTTCGATCGCATCGATATCGGAGTGCAGGTATTCGACCTTCAGGCCGCTATCGCGCATGAAGTTTGCGAGGTCTTCGGACATCCGCTTCGTGAGTGTCGTGACGAGCGTACGGAAGCCGCGGGCGGCGACGGCCTTGGCCTCGCCGATGATGTCCTCGACCTGGCCGGCGATCGGGCGGACTTCCATCACCGGGTCGAGCAGTCCCGTCGGGCGGATGACCTGTTCGGCGATGACGGCCGACACCTTGTATTCATGGGGCGCAGGCGTCGCGGAGACGTAGACCGCTTGGTCGACAATCACATCGAACTCTTCCGGACGGAGTGGCCGATTCTCGAGCGCGGAGGGCAGGCGGAAGCCGAATTCGACGAGGCGTTCCTTGCGAGCGCGGTCGCCGTGGTACATCCCGCCGATCTGCGACACCGATACGTGGCTTTCATCGATGAAGACCAGCTTGTCCTTCGGGAAGAAGTCCAGGAGGCAGTGCGGGCGCTCGCCGGGACGGCGGCCGGACATGTGCATCGAGTAGTTCTCGATGCCCGGGCAGAAACCCGTCTCGCGAAGCATCTCGAGGTCATGCTCGACGCGCATGCGGATCCGCTGGGCCTCCACGAGGCGGTTGGTCTTCTCGAAATGGTCGACCCGCTCCTCGAGCTCGGCACGGATGGCCGCGGCGGCGGCTTTCACACGACCCGGAGCCATCACATATTGATTGGCCGGATAGAGGTCAAACTTCTGGAGCTGCTTGCCTGGCTTCACGCTCACCGGGTCGAGCTCGCGGATGGCCTCGAGCGTATCGCCCCAGAATTCGAGGCGGACGGCGGACTCCATGTAGGCCGGCCAGACATCAATCGTCTCGCCGCGGGCCCGGAAGTTACAGCGCTCCAGGATGGCGTCGTTACGGACGTACTGGTTGGCGACGAGTTTCGCGAGGAGTTCGTCGCGGCGCATCGTCATGCCCGTCTTGAGGGCGATCATCGCGGCCAAGAAATCCTCGGGCGAGCCTAGGCCGTAGATGCAGGAGACCGAGGCGATGACGATCACGTCGCGCCGGGAGAGCAGGGCGCTGCTGGCGCTGATGCGCAGGCGTTCGATATCCTCGTTGATGGCGGAGTCCTTCTCGATGAAGGTATCCGTCGACGGTACGTAGGCCTCTGGCTGATAGTAGTCGTAGTAGCTGACGAAGTATTCGACGGCGTTCTCGGGGAAGAAGTTCTTGAACTCCGAGTAGAGCTGGGCGGCCAGCGTCTTGTTATGCGAGATGATGAGCGCCGGGCGTTGCTGCTGGGCGATCAGGTTAGCCATCGTGAACGTCTTACCCGAGCCTGTGACACCGAGGAGGGTCTGGCGGCCGTTGCCGGCGCGGAGGGAAGCGTCGAGCGCGGCGATGGCGGTCGGCTGGTCGCCCATCGGGCGGTAGTCGGATTTAAGACGGAATTCCATCTCAGCCTAGGCGCCCGCGGGCGAGCCACTGCGGGTCGACTTCGGAGAGGTCCTTCACGATGCGATGGGCGCCGACGGTCTCGAGCTGCTCGCGGGTATTCGTCGTCGCGAGGGCGATCGTGATGAAGCCGCCGGACAGGCCGGCCTGCAGGCCTGAGAAGGAATCCTCGAAGACGAAGGAAGTCGCCGGGTCACCGCCGCCGAGGGCGCAGGCCTTCAGGAAGACTTCCGGGTCGGGCTTACCCTTCGTGACGTCCTCGCTGGCGACGGCGCCCGCGAAGAAATGGCCGATGCCGAAGAGTTCGAAGGACAGGGCGAGGTTCTCCTTGTGGGTCGACGTGCCGATGACGCAGGGGATACCCAGGTCGTGGAGCGCGCCGCAGAGTTCGCGGACGCCGGGGAGCAGGCGGACGTGACCCGTGCGGGCGATGTCGCGGTAGAGGGCTTCCTTACGGTTAGATAGGCGCTTCACCTCCGCGGGGTCGCGCGACCAATTCAGAATGTCAGGGATGATCAGTTCATTGCGCTTGCCGAAGCCGCGCTTGAAGTGGTCGGCCGGCAAAGGGAGCTTCTCCTCCTTGGCGAGGGCTTCCCAAGAGCGTTCATGGGCGACGGAGGAGTCGATGACGACTCCATCCCAATCGAAGACAGCGACGGTGCGGGGCATGGCTCAGTGCTTGTCCCAGGGCAGTGTGACCTTGATCGGGCGATGCTCCCAGACGTTGAAAGGTTCGAAGATCTGGCCCGGGGCCAGGATGCCGTTCGGGTCGAGGGCCTTCTTGATCGCGAGCATGGCGCCGATCTCGGCCGGCGTGTGCTGCAAAGAGAGGAAAGGGGACTTCGCCAGGCCGATGCCGTGCTCGCCCGTGATCGCGCCGCCGAGTTCGACGACTTTCTCCATCACTTCGCGGATCGCCAGCTCGGCCTTGCGGCAATGCTCCGGATTGAACCGGTCGTACATGATGTGGACGTGGAAATTGCCGTCGGCCGCGTGGCCGAAGGTCGGGGTCGCCAGACCGAAGCGGTCGCGGACCTCGCGGGTGAAGCGGAGCAGGGCGACGTAGCTGCGGATCGGCACCACCACGTCTTCGTTGAGCTTCGCGTCGCCGAGGGCGAACATCGCCTGAGAGCAGGTGCGGCGGAGTTCCCAGAGCGCTTCGGCTTCCGTTGCGTCTTCGGGAGCGCGGAAGGCGACCGCGTGGCGCTTGGCCCAGGCGACCACCTTGACGGCGTCTTCGGCAAGGGCGGCGGGGTGTCCGTCGATCTCGACGAGCAGGGCGGAGTGCGTATCGGCGGAGCCAGCCAGTTCGCTGTCGGTGAAAACGCGTTGGCCGCGTCGTTTCTCGGTGGCGGCGACCGTTTGGACGTCGAGGAACTCGAGTACCGAAGGATTCACGCGCAGCGAGATGAGGTCGATGGCGGCTTCCAAGGCGGCTTCGTCGCTACGGAAGGCTAGCAGGAATGTGCGGCGGGCGGCGGGGAGGACCGAGAGCTTGAGCGTCGCCTTCGTGATCACGCCGAGCGTGCCTTCGGAGCCGATCCAGAGGTCGCGCAGATTGAGGCCGCTGACGAACTTGCGGAGCGGGGCGGCCCAGCGGACCTTCTCGCCGGTGGGGAGGAAGCCCTCGAGCGCGTAGACGTGGTCGCGGACGACGCCGTACTTTGCGGCGCGCAGGCCGCCGGCGTTGGTGGCGATATTGCCGCCGATGCTGCAGTGCTTCACCGACGAAGGGTCGGGCGGGAAGAATAGTCCGTGCGGCGCCGCGAGCTCGTTGATGTGCGCGGTGATCGCGCCGGGCTGGACGGTCGCCATCGACGAGACCGGATCGATCTCGATCTTATCCCAGTGGTCGAGGTGGATGACCCAGCCGCCTTTGATCGGGGCGCAGGCGCCGGTCGTGCCGGTGCCGCGACCGCGGACCGTGACCGGGACGCGGTGTTCGTTGGCGAACTTCAGCGTGACGCCGATATCGTCTTCCGTCCCCGGGCGGATGACCGCCTCGGGCATGAAGGACAGGCGCATGTTGTCGAACGACGCGGCGAAGCACACGGCTTCGTCCGTCAGGACGACCTGCGGACCCAGCTTCGCCAGGAGGGCCTGGGTGGCGGCGGGATGCGTCTGCGCGGAAGGGCTCACGCCTTCCATCAAGCAGGCTTAGCCCAGTTCGGCAAGCCACGCCGTCGCCTCGGCGTCGGAAGGCATGCGCCAATCGCCGCGGGGGGACAGGGCCAGCGAGCCCACTTTCGGGCCGTCTGGCATGGCCGAACGCTTGAACTGCTGGCTGAAGAAGCGATTCAGGAAGGAGCGCAGCCAGTGGCGGATCTCGGTCTGGTCATATTTCCCGGCGAACGCGTGTTCGGCGATCCAGAGGACCTTCGAGGGGCGGAAGCCGTTACGGATGACGTGGTAGAGGAAGAAGTCGTGGAGCTCGTACGGGCCGACCAGCATCTCCGTCTGTTGGGCGATCTCGCCGTCGTCGCCGGGCGGAAGCAGTTCGGGGCTAACCGGGGTGGCCACGATGTCCTCGAGGATGGCGCGTTCGGTGCCGACGTGGCGGGCGTGTGCGGCCCAGCCGACGAGGTGCTTCACCAAGGTCTTCGGCACGCCGATGTTCACGTGGTACATCGACATGTGGTCGGCGTTGAACGTGCACCAGCCGAGCGCGGCTTCGGAAAGATCGCCGGTGCCGACGACGAAGCCGTGGCTCTGGTTGGCGACGTCCATCAGGATCTGGGTGCGTTCGCGGGCCTGGGCGTTCTCGAAGGTGACGTCGTGCTTGCCGGGCGGATGCTGGATATCGCGTAGGTGCTGATCGACCGCTTCGTTGATCGGGATCTCGCGGGCGGTGATGCCGAGCGTCTCCATCAGGCGCATCGCGTTGACGCGCGTACGGGCCGACGTGCCGGGTCCGGGCATCGTGAGGCCGATGATGCCCTTGCGATCGAGGCCGAGGCGATTGAAGGCTTCGAGCGTGACGAGCAGGGCGAGGGTCGAATCAAGGCCGCCCGAGACCCCGATGACGACGTGCTTGAGGCCCGTGTGGCGGATGCGGCGGGCGAGGCCCGTCGACTGGATCGCGAAGATCTCCTGGCAGTTTTCGTCGCGGCGGTGCGGGTCGGACGGTACGAACGGATGCTGGCTGTAGCGGCGGCGCAGCTTAGGCGTCTGGCCGGTCGGCACACCGAGGGTGAAGCCGATGACGCGGGGGCGGACGGACACCGGGGCTCCGAAGAACGTGCTGTTGCGGCGGCGTTCGGCTGCGAGGCGGTCGAGATCGATCTGCGAGACGATCAGGGCGAGGTCGAAGCGGAAGCGTTCGGACTCGCCGAGTACCACGCCGTTCTCGGCAATGAGGCCATGGCCGCTGTAGACGATGTCGGTGCTCGATTCGCCGGCGCCGGCGGCGGCGTAGACGTAGGCGGCGAGGCAACGCGCCGATTGCGACTTCACTAGGTCGCGGCGGTAGGCGGCCTTGGTGAGGAGCTCGTCGCTGGCGGAAAGGTTGCAGAGCAGGGTGGCACCGGCGAGGGCTTGGGCTCCGCTCGGGGGTTCGACGGCCCAGAGGTCTTCGCAGATTTCGATGCCCAGCATGCAGTCCGGCATATCGGTCGCCTGGAAGAGGAGGTCGGTGCCGAAGGGGACTTTCTGGCCGAGGAGTTCGACTTCGGCGACCGGGGCGACCCGGGCCGAGGCGAACCAGCGCTGCTCGTAGAACTCGCCCGTGTTGGGGAGGTGGGTCTTCGGGACGACCCCGAGGATTTTACCGCGGGAGACCGCGACGGCCACGTTGAAGAGGCGTCCGTTGACCTCCAGCGGGGTGCCGACGAGGGCGGTGAGGCCAAGCTTGGCGGTAGCCTCGCAAACCTGTCCCAGGGCCTTTACGGCGCCGTTAAGGAGGGTCCGCTGGCCGAAGAGGTCACCGCAGCTGTACCCGGTTAGGCAGAGTTCGGGGAGGACGACGATTTCCACCCCTTCTTGGGCGGCTTTTTCCAGAGCCTGGATGATCAGGGTGGCGTTGGCCGCAGGGTCCCCCAGGCGGAGGGCCGGCGAGGCGGCCGCCACGGTCACAAAACCGTTCTGGTGGATGCGGTTGGACATCAAAGGACTGTTAACGGTCATGTTCACCGTTGACCGATGGGGAGGCAACCCGAAAGGTCTGCCCAACCCTGTTAAAGGGGGTCATATGTCCGCTCAGCCGCTCAAAGAAGTCCGTATCTTTTCGCCTGCCACCGTGGCCAACGTGGCTTGTGGTTTCGACGTGCTTGGCTTCTGCATCGACGCCCCTGGCGACGAGATTGTGGCCCGCTTCTCGACGACTCCGGGCCTGCGCATCACCAAGATCACCGGTGACGATGGCCGTCTGCCCCTCGATTCGAAGAAGAACACCGCCGGCGTCTCCGCCCACGCGCTCCTCCGCCACCTCGGCAAGAGCGACCTCGGCATCGAGATGGAGATCCATAAGAAGATGCCTTTTGGCAGCGGTCTCGGCTCCAGCGCCGCAAGCGCGGTCGGAGGCGCCTTCGTGGTCAACCGTCTCCTGGGCGACCCGCTCACGCGTCTCCAGTTGCTGCCTTTCGTGGTCGCCGGCGAAGCCGCGGCCGATGGCGCCTGGCACGCCGACAACGTCGGCCCGTGTCTCCTCGGCGGGATTACTCTCATCCGTTCCAACGCCGAGCTCGACGTCATGGACGTGCCGATTCCAGAACGTCTCTGGGCCGCGGTCGTGCATCCTGACATCGTCGTGCTGACCAAGGTCGCCCGCGAGATCATGCCTCGCCAGATTCAGCTCGAGACCTCCACGCAGCAGAGCGGCAATCTCGGCGGCCTCCTGTGCGGCTTCTTCAAGAGCGACTACGCCCTCATCGGCCGTTCGCTCCATGACCTCATCGCCGAGCCGCACCGCCACCGCCTGATCCCCGAGTTCTACCGTGCCAAGGCCGCCGCCATGGCCGCCGGCGCGCTGGGCTTCTCGATCTCCGGCGCCGGACCGAGCGTGTTTGCGCTCTGTGACGGTGAAGAGACCGCCCGCAAGGTCGCCGTCGCCGTCGCCGCCGTGTTCTCTTCGGTGCCGATCAAGGCCACGCCTTACGTCTCGCGCATCAATCCCAAGGGTGTCCATGTCCTCTCCGAGTCCTAAGTTGGAATTCGTCTCCACCGCCGACGCCTCCTGTCGCGGTTCCCTCCGTGACGTGCTGCTATCGGCTATGCCGGGTAAGGGCGGGCTCTGGGTGCCGACACATATCCCGCAGATCGCGCCCGACTTCGTGGAGCGCCATCGCGACGCCTCCTACGCCGACCTCGCCGAGGCGGTCATCGCCCCGTACTTTTCCGAGGTGCTCGGCCCCGCGGCCCTTCGCCAACTTTGCCAAGAAGCCTTCAACTTTCCGGTACCGCTTGTGCGCCCTGAGGGATTCAAGGGCACGCCAGCCGAACGCATCGCCGTCCTCGAACTCTTCCAGGGTCCCTCCGCGGCCTTCAAGGATTTTGCCGTCCGCACGCTCGTGCGCGTCACTGCGCGCGTGCTTGGCGACGAGTTTCCGCAGTTGACCGTCCTCGCCGCCACCTCCGGTGATACCGGTGCCGCGGTCACCGAAGCTTGTTCCGGCGTCCCCGGCGTCCGTGCCGTGGTACTCTATCCGCGCATCGGCGTCAGCGGCGTGCAGGAATCGCAGATCGCCCGCGCCCGCCCTGGCGTCGTCGCTCTTTCCGTCGACGGCACCTTCGACGATTGCCAGGCAATGGTGAAGCGAGCGCTCGCCGACGAATCCCTGCGTCGCCACCGCCCGCTGCTGACCGCCAATTCCATCAACCCTGTCCGCTTGATCGCGCAGGTCCCGTTCGCCTTCCACGCCAAGCGCCTGCTGGCGCCTGGTCGTCGCATGGGCGTCGTCGTGCCTTCGGGTAACCTCGGCAACGTCGGCGCCGTCCAGCTCGCCCGCCGCATGGGCCTCGACGTCGCCGCGCTCGTCGCCGCGACCAACACCAATTCGCCGCTGCCTGAACTCTTCACCACCGGTGAATATCGTCCGCGTCGCGCCAAGCCCACGGCTTCCAACGCCATGGATATCGGCGACCCTAATAACCTCAGCCGCTTACTCGCCTGGCGCGAAGGCGGCCCGGCCGTCAGCGCGGTCACCGTCGACGACAAGGCCACGCTCGACGCGATGCGTCGCGTCCGTGATGCCAGCGGCTATATCCTTTGTCCGCATACCGCGGTGGGCTGGAAGGCCGCCGAGGATCTGCTCGCCCGCGATGGCGCCAAGCTCGATGACGTCGTGGTCTTCGGTACCGCGCATCCGGCCAAATTCCCGGACGTGCTGCAGGAAGCTTTCGGCGATGCCAACGTCTCCCGTTTCCCTGGAGAACTGCCGGCCCCGCAACCGATCAGGATCGGCAACGACTTCGAGGCCGTCCGTAAGGTCCTCGAGTCTGAAGCCGGCTTCGTCCGCTAAGGCTTACTTCGACGAGCTGTCCGGATTCGGCTTCGCCGGGGCTTTCTTGGCCGGGGCCGCCTTCTCGGCGGGCGCCTGTTCGATCACGATGATGCAGCCCGAGAGGGCGAGGCAGGCGAGGGCGAGCGTGGCGACGAGGAAGGTCTTCATGCAACCGAGCATGGGATGGTCGGCGGGCATGGCAAATCTGCAAAACAGAAAGGCCGCCCGTAGGCGGCCTTGGGGGAGGGAGGGCAACCGCTTATTCCGTATCGGACACCGCGAAAGTGACGTTCGAGATGTTCGCCTTAGCGAGGCAGTCGAGGACGTTGATGACGCGCTCGTAGCGGGCGTTCTCCTCGGCTTGGACCGTAATCAGGAGCTTCGTCTTAGACTGCTCGGCGGCTTGGCCCATCTGCTTCATCTGGTTGTAGAGGTTTTCGAGGAGCTTGTCGCCGGGGGGGCCGACGGGGTCTTCGTTGAGGGTGACTTCGCCGGTCTCACTGATACCGATGGTGACCTCGTCGGGGAGTTCGGTCTCCTTAGCCGTCTCGGCGTTGCCGGGCAGGGTGGTCTTCAGCTCATGTTCGACCTTCACCGCGCCGGCCATGACCATGAAGAAGAGCATGATCACGAAGACGACGTCGATCATCGGCGCGATCTGGAAACCCGGATTAGCTTCGGTCTGTTGTTCGAGTTGCTTCATGGATTATTCCTCGTGGTTCAGGCCCGAGAAGGCGATGTTGTCGATGCCGGCTTCGGCGCCCCATTCGAGGGCCTTGGAGATATACTTGGCGTGACACTCTTTGTCGGCGCGGATGAGCAGGCGGTACTTCGCGTTGGTGCCCTTGCGGTCAGCGAGTTCCTTGGCGATACCTTCCTTGTCGTTCGCGTCGAGTTCGCGGTCATCGAGTTTGTACTTGGCCTGACCCGTGGTCTTGTCCCAGGAGATGTTGATCAGGCCGGCGGCAGCCTTGTCGTCGCGCTTCACGCCGTTGGCGGCGACGGGGAGGGAGATGTTCTTGTCCACCTTCAGCACCTGCGAAGAGGTGATGGACATGAAGAAGATGAGCAGCACCAGGAGCACGTCGATCATCGGCGCGACCTGGAATTCTGGTTCCCCTTCTCCGCCTCCTCCTCCGCCTGCCATGGCTGTGCTGTTTGGTTAGGGGTGGAAAGGGCTTACGACTGGACGTTGGAAGACGCGTTCCAATCCGGCTTGGCGGCATAGATCTCTTCGTCGCCGACCCTGCGACCTGCGACCTCGTCATAGGGGAAGGCGCGGAACAGACCGGTCACGATCTCGGTGATGTCGTGGATGCCCTTATTGATGCGGTTAGCCAGGAGGTAGTAGGACATGAACGCCGGGATCGCGATGAAGAGGCCGGAAGCGGTGGCCACGAGAACTTCGCCGATAGCTTCGGCGAGTTTGGAGGGATCGCCCACGCCGGAGGAGCCGAGCTTTTCGAACGCCTTCATCATGCCCGTCACCGTGCCGGTGAGTCCGATCATCGGGGTACAGACGCCGATCACGGAGAGATAGGAGGAGCGGCCCTTGAGTTCGGCCTGGATGCGGGTGATCTCGGAGATGATCGCTTCTTCGGTCATCGTCTTGCCATCCGGGGTGAAGGCGACACCGGCGCGGACGACGTCGGCGACGGGGGAGCCGGCGGTCTTAGCGAAGGCGTAGGCGCCGACGTAGTCGCCCTTCTTAAAGAGTTCGCGGAGCTGGTTGACGTGGTCGACCGGGTAGAGCTTGCCAGCGCTCGTACGGATAAACCCGTCGACGATGAACCAGATCATGGCGACGGAGCAGAGGGTGATCGGGTACATGACCCAACCGCCTTCATGGAAGAGATCCATGAGGGTCTTCTCATGCTTGACGGCGGCTTCCTGGGCGGAGGCTGCGATGGTCATCAGGCCGAGAAAGGCGGCGCTGAGGGAGGTAGTACGGAGGTTCATCTTCATGATGATGGGATGTAGGGGGGTTTTTAGGTTAGGTTTTGGAAAGGGGCAAGGACTCACTTGTTGCCTTCGACCTTCTCTTCGTCGGCGAGCTTGGGCTTGGCCATGATGACGCCTTCGGGAAGCGGTCCGCCGGCGGCGATCTTCTTCTGATCGGCCTCGGCTTTGGCGCGTTCTTCCTTGGGCAGCATCTTCTTGGCTTCTTCGGCTTCCTTGGAGACGGGGTAGGAGACGATGATGTCGTAGAGGTAGCGATTCGAGACGGCCTCGAGCTTCTGGTCGCGCAGGGCCGGGCTATCCATCCCGCGGAACGAGCGGGCGGCGCCGAGCAGGGCCTTCGGGACGAGTTCTGTTTCGGAACCGAAGAAGACTGGCACGCGGAGGTAGGTGGCCATCGCGGCTTCGTACTTCTTGGAGGCGAAGAGCGAGTTGCCCTTCACGAGATGGAGGCGGGCCTGGAGTTCGGTGGTGTCGACCTTGCCGAGGAGTTCCGTGGTCTCCGTTATCACCGCTTCGTGTTCGCCTTTACGGGCGCGCTGCATCAAACGGGCGAGCTGGATCTGGGTGGCGACTTCGGGGAGCTTGGCGGCTTCTTCCTTCTCAAAGGCGGTGAGGAAGGCTTCGGTGGCGGCGTCGTTCTCGAGCCGGTCGAGGGCATCAAGCTTGACGATGGACGCACGGACCCACCAAGAGCCTTGGACGTTCTTGATTGGTTCGAAGAACTTGAGCACGGCTTCGACGTTGTCGAGGGCCTTGGCTGGTTCGCCACGGCTGACGTTGGCCTGGGCATCCTTGAGGCGGGAGGGCAGGGGCCAAATCACTTCGGTGACTTCCGATAGCTTGCGGGTGAGGGTCACCTCGATGCCGCCGGAGTTGCTGACACGGATGATCTCTCCTTTGATGACGTTGATCGTGCCTTTCTTGGCATCGACAAGCGGCTTCGGCGGGATGGAACTGTCCATCTTGAACGGGTCGTTGATCTCCCAGCGTTCGCCTTTGAAGACGAAGGTCTGGGCCGACGACGAAGCGGCGACAAGGAGGGCGAGGGTGGTCAGCAGGAAGGAGCGGCGCATGGTGATCAGAGTCCGAGGAGGAAGGCTTTAGCTTCTTCCGCTTCGCGGGTATCCTTGATGCGGTCCTTCTCGAGCATCTCCTTCAGGAGCACCTTGGCGGCGTCCTTCTGGTTGAGCTTCGTGGCGAACAGCTTGGCGGAAGCGAAATAGGATTTCGCCGCCCAGACCTCATACTTCTTCCAGGTCATGTAGCAGCGGCGGTAATAGGCGATGGCCTCGTTGTAGCCCTTGTCGTCGGTCGCCTGGCGTTCGGCCATCAGGCCGAGCCAGTAAAGGGAGGCGGCGGTCTTCTCGCCGCGCCATTCCTTGGTCTTGGCGATTTCTTCGAATTCCTTCTTGGCGTCGGCGTACTTCGCAAGCTCGGCGAGCGAGCGGGCGCGCGTGAAGCGGAGGTCGAGTTCCTTCGACATCAGGATGTTGTTGTCGATGGCCTCGTTGCAGAGCGAGAGGGCTTCAGCGTACTTCTTGTTGGCGAAGGCGATCTCGGCGAGGCCCGCGAAGCCGTAGTCGGCGTATTCCGTCGAGCGGGAATGCTCCAGGATGTAGCCGAAGAAGTCGGCGGCCTTCTTCGGGTCACCCTTGGAGAGGAGGCTGTCGCCGACGAGCGCAAGGATCGTGGGGTTGAGTTCCTCGGCCTTATAATTGGCGGCGATTTTGGCGAAGTTGGCGGCGGTTTTTTCGGGCTCGCGCGTGAACACGGCGAGCTGGCCGAGGGCGAAGAAGCCGCGGGCCTGGGCGACGAGGGAGTCGCGGTGCTCTTCGAGGCGGAGGAGCTTGACGAGTTCCTTCTCAGCTTCCGCGCTGGTGTAGGCACCCGGCTCGGGCTTGGTGCCAGGCTTCACGCGCTTGATCTTGCGGGCGAGCTTTTCGGCGAGGAAGACGATGAGCTTCTCGGTGCCTTCCTGGGTGCGGTCGTTGATGGATTCAGAAACGGCGTCGGAGAGAATCTTCAGCGCACGCTTTTTCTGGTCGGCGATGGAGGCCTGGCGCTTCACCTCGACCTTGGCGAGTTCGGCCTCGAGTTCGGCGGACAGTTTCTTCACGCCGGCCTTGGCGGCGTCGACTTCTTCCTTGGTGACCTTGTCGCGGCGTTCGAGTTCGTCGACCTTCTTGCGGGCGGCGGCGAGCTGAGCACTGAAGTTCTTGCGGACCTTCTCGGACTCAGCCGCGAATTCGGGCATGTCGCCCATGCGCTCGGTGGAGCGGATGACCTCGTAGAGGTAGGTCATCGCCTTCGGGTCGTTATGGTTCCAATCGAAGATTTCCTTGAACAGGTCGCGCATGCGCTTGTGTTCGCCGCGGCCGGGGAGGAGCTTACGGAGTTCGCCGAGGACGAATTCCAAGGCTTGGGGATTGGTGCGAGCGCTCTTGGCGGCGGCTTCGTAGGCGTCGATGGCCTTATTCGTGACGACTTCCTTCTCCTTCTCGAGCTTGGTCTTGATCTCGACGAACTTGGCCTTGTCAGGGGTCTTGGCGTTGAGGCGCACGTCGATGTCGGCGGCCTTGACCTTCTTGTCGATCTCGTCGGCGAGGGCGATATTGGCGTCGCCGATCAACGTGTAGACCTCAGGCATCTGGGCGATGACCTCGTCCGTGTTGGTCTTGGAGTAGTCCTTGAGCCAGTCTTCGCAGAGTTTGATGGTGCCAGGGATATCGCGTGGGGCGGTGCCAAACTTGACGATGGCCTGGCGATAGCGGACGTCGGGGATGAACTGGCCCTTCGGGTATTCCTGCTCGTACTTATCGAAGTCGGCCTTGGTCTCCTTGTACTTGCCCTGGAAGAACGAGCAGAGCGCGCTCATGTAGAGCACCTGCTGGCGCACCGGCGAGCGTTCGTGCTTCTTCAGGAATGCTTCGAAGGCCTTCTGGGCGGGCGCCCAGTCGACCTGCGAGAAGAGGCAGGCGGCGATGCGGAAATCGATCTCTTCTTCCACTTCGGGCGTGAGGGTCTTCACGTTGTCCTGGACCCACTTGTAGTGGGCGATGGCCTCGGGGTACTCTTCGCGTTCCTGGGAGATGTCTCCCAGGATCAGGGCGATGGAGGAGACCTGGTCGTCCTTGGGGAACTTGGAGATGAATTCCTTACACTTCGACTGGGCTTCGTTATTCCGTCCGATGCGGCGGAGTGCGAGGATGTGGTAGTAGTAGGCTCCGGAGATACGACTGAAGCCTGGGCTGTGCTCGAAGATATCGAGGAAGGCCACGTGGGCTTCCCAAGGGCGCTTCAGTTCGAGTAGGCAGAGTCCGATGCGGTAGGAGATGAACGCGTCGTAATCCTTGTTGGCGTTGAACTCCTCTTGGATCTTCTTGAACTGCGCGACCTCTTGCTTGGCCTTCTCGATGTTAGCCGCCTGTTCCGGGCTCGGCTTGGCGAAGTTCTTGGTCAGCGTTTCGACCTCGGTCTGCTTGGCCTCGATGGCGCGGCCAAAGGAGCTGCTCAGGTTGGCACGGCGCAGGGTACCCTGGTAGTTGGTAAGCGCCTGGCGGTAGAAGTCCGCGCGGAAATTCTCGTCGGCAGCCGATTCGGCGGCGCCGAAACGGGCGTCACCGATTTCGAGGCGCTGGAAGTTGGAGCGGACGACCTCGACGGGCGAGCCGTTGCTCTTGGCGTCGATCTCGTTCTTCAGCTGGGTCGCTTCCTTGGTCAGGCCGAGTTTGGTGTACATCTCGACGAGCTTGTAGGCGGCCTCACGGCGTTCCGGGGTGCCGATGCCGTCGGCGGTCGCCTGTTTGAGAAGGGAGATAGCCTGGGCGTAGGCGGCCTTCTTGGCGTCTTCCTGTCCGTTCTTGGAGCGTTCGACGATGATCTGGGCGGAGAGGGTGAAGGCGTTGACGCGCTCCTCGAGGCGGGTGAGAGCGTTGGTGCGGATCTTCTCGAGGCGAGCCAGGGCGAGGTCCCATTTGCCTTGTTTGGAAAAGGCTTCGATGAGGAGGAGCTCGGCGGTTCCGCGACGATTATCGGAGTCGGAGAGGAAGTCTTCCGTGCCCTTGGGGTACTTCTCGAGGAAAGAGGTCAGCTCGGTTTCCGCGCGCGGCCAGTCCTTGATGAAGAAGTGGCAGAGGGATTTCTGGAAGGAGACGACGGCCTTCAGTTTCGGTTCGACGTCGACGGCCTTGGCGTCGAGGTCCTCGAAGATCACGAGGGCTTCCTTGTATTTCTTCTCTTCGAAGGTCTTGACGGCTTCCTTGTAGAGGAGGGAAAGTGGGTCTTCCTTCTTCTCGGCGGTGGGCAACGGCTTCTTGGTCTGGGCGTACAACTCGCCGGTGACGGGGGTCAGCGCGATGAGGACAGCGAGCAGTGCGGCCTTGGCCAATTTGTAAGTGCGGGACTCTTTGGTAAGCATCGGTTGAGGGGAGCGTTTCGCTCCACATCGGGGATATTCAGAAATAGCCTAGGGGCCTGAGGATTGCCAAGCAATAAGGCCCGTTTAACCAACCTGACACAGAGGGCGGAGGGCCCAGGGCCGGCCCCTGTGAATAACTCAGGCCCCCGGCTTCATGCCCGTCGCCAGGATGGTCTCAAAGCAGGGTTCTTTGACCTCTTTGGCGACGACGCGGACCTCGGATTGGCTGAAGCCGGCTTCCTCGATCCAGTCATGGAGTTCGTTTTCTTTGAATCCGAGCCAGCGGTCGGCGTAAAGTTCCCGGGCCTTCTCGAACCGGTGGGCGCGTAGGTCAAGAATCAGTAGGCGGCCGCCGGGCTTGAGGATACGAAAGGCTTCCGCCAAGGCCTGGCGGGGATTCTCGGCGTGGTGCAGCGCTTGGCTGAGCAGCGCCAGGTCGATGCTGCGGTCAGGCAGGGGGACTTTCTCGATATTGCCGAGCACGTAGGTCAGGTTCCGGAGGTGCTCCTTCTTGGCCAGCGCGCGGCCTACCTGGACCATCCGGGGGGAGTTGTCGACGCAGTGGACGCTTTCGGCCTGACGGGCCAGCAGGCGCGACAGAGTGCCGTCACCGGCGCCGAGGTCGGCGATGCGGACGCGCGGGGTGAGGAGGAAGAGCATCTGGCCGATGGCTTCCCAGGAACGGCCAGGGCAGTAGTTGCGGCCGAGTCGGTCGGCCACGAGGTTGAAGTGCTGCTCAGCTTTCTGGCGGCGCTTCTCGATGATCCGCTGCAAGGAGCGTTGATCGGCGGCCGACTTGGGTTCGCGTGCGCTGGCGGCGAGGGCGGCGTCCACGATGCCGGCGACGCTCACCGGGAGGTCACGGGCGAGCGAGTAGAAAGATTTCTTTCCGTCGCGGCGGTCGTTCACGAGCTGCGCTTTGCGCAGCAGCGCGAGATGGGTCGAGATGCGCGACTGGGGTAGCCCGAGGATTTCTTGGAGTTCGCCGACCGCCAGCTCGCCGCGGTGCAGCAGGTGCAGCATGCGTGACCGGGTCGGGTCGGCCAGGAGGCGCAGGGTTTCCCAAGGGTCGGACATGGGGGCAGGTTGGGGTGCGCCGGCGTCCGTGTCAAAAGAGGAAGCCCCGTTTCCGGGGCTTCGTCAGGGGCCTTTCGATTGGGCGCTTAGCGCTTGTCGACCCAGCGGGTGATGCGGACGACGGTCCAGTTCTCGGCCTTACCGTTGATGTTCGTCGTGAAGGTCTCGCCGGTCTTGTGATTAAGGAACTGCTTCGCGAGGGGGGAGATGTAGGAGAGGATGTTCTTCTCCGGTTCGCCGTCCCAGGCGCCGAGCAGGTCGTAGGCGATCTCGGCTTGGTCGGAGCCGCGGCGGAGGACCACGCTGGAGCCGACGCTGATGGTGTCCGTGTTGGCTTCCTTGAAGTCGGTGACCTTGGCCTTCTTGAGGATGCCGTCGAGCTCGGCGCGGCGGGAGGCGAGGGTGTCATGGTCCTGACGGGCCATCTTGTATTCGGAATTTTCCTTCAAGTCGCCATGTTCCTTGGCGATCTGGATGGCTTCCTTGACCGCGGGGAGGCGCACCTTGACGATGTCCTCGAGCTCTCGCTCCTTTTCTTCCTTCGAGTGCTTGGAGACGAGGAGTTCCTTTTCCTCGGCTTCGGAGCCGGAATGCTTGGACTTGGCGAGGCGCTGGACGTGCGGCTCGATCTTGGCGAGGCGCGAGAGGAGGGCCTTCTTGGTCATCTCGTCGAAGCCTTGGCTGCTCATCATCGTACGGGTGAGGTCGAAGATGGTCTCGCTGTCGGCCTTCTTGCCGGCGGCGGGAACGAGGATGTTGGCGATGAGCTCTTTGTCCTTGATGAGTTCGTTGGCAAGCGGGATGCGGGCCGTGGAATTGGACTCAAGAGACTCGGTGTCGATGGACGACAGGATGGCGCCGAGGAGGGAAGGGTTGATCAGGCCGCCGACGATATCGGCGTACTTCTTGGAGTCGCGGTTCTTGATGACCCAGATGATGACCGGCGCGCGGAGTTCGCGGGTCTCGAGCCACTGGGCGAAGCGAGCGGCGACGGCGGCGGCGAGTTCCTGGTCGCAGAGGTAGGCGATCGATTCGGAGACGAGCTTGGCGGAGCCGCTCTTGGTGCCGCCGATGTCGCGGTTGCGGAGCAGGTCGAAGGCGCGTTCGGACCAATTGTCGCCGTGGTGGGCACGCACGAGGTCGAGCAGGCTGCGGATCTTCTCGGTGGTGTGAGGGATGTTCAGCGCGACGAAGGCGAGGTCGCTTTCGCTGCAGAGGGCGATGATTTCCGAGGCGGTCGGGCTGACCGTCTCGACGTTCTCGACGGCGGAGCGGAAGAACTTATCGCGGTTCCAGATGCCGCCGAGGATGGCGGGGAGATTGTCGCGCTTGCGGGCGGTCTCGAGCTTCTTGATTTCCTTGGCGAGGTCGGCGGAGACCTTGTCGAGATTGGCGGCGGTGGCGGCCGAGCGGGTCTCGGCGGCGGTGCTGTCGGCAAGCTCTTCGAGGAGGACGAGCTTACGTTCGAAATTAGGGGCGCTTTCGTACTGGGCGAAAAGGTCTTCGCCGAGGTCCTTGGGGGCTTCGAGTAGGGCGTAGAGGCCGCCCTTGCGTTCGGGGACGAGGATGGCGCGGTCCTTGCGGAGCGCGGCACGGGCCTTGGTCCACCAAGCCTTGAAGGAGGTGGCACGGTCCTTGCCGGCAGGCAGGGAGGCGAAATAGATGCGGTCGAGGTTGGCCTCGAGGGCGTAGGAAGTGCATTCTCCGGTCGGGTACTCGGCGAGGAGGGCTTTCACGACGCCGGCAGGGTCGTTGGCGACCATGTTGGCGACCTCGGCCTTGCTGGTGTCGCCGTAGGCCTTGGCCACGACGCCGTTCGGATTGATGACCTCGATCTTACCGAGGAAGAAGGCGGCGTCCATGGCATGGGCCTTCTTGTTTTGTTCGGGGAAATCGACGGTGAGGCGCTTGGTGGCTTCGTCGTAGGCGCGGATGACGCCGATACCCCAGGCTTGGTGGAGGCAGAAGGCCGGCTGACCCGTGGCGACCAAGTCGATGGCAGCCTGCAGGGAGTTGATTTTACCACCTTGTGGGTTGTGGGCCTTGTTGCTCATTGCAAAAATGGGTTTTGGGGGTAATAATTCTCACTTGCAAGCAGGAAGGCAGGGGGCTTTGGGGTCTATGCCTCAACAGCCCACCTGACCTGCGTCCCACATGGCCTTTAAGCCCGAAAAACCCTCAATCCACGGCGAAACTCCCGAGACCCTCGGCGAGCGGTTGGTCGCGGACGGGCACCCCCGCTACCGAGCGGGCCAGATCTTCGAATGGCTCTACCCCCGCCGGGCCGAGACCCCGGAGGCGATGACCAACCTGCCGGCCAATCTCCGGGCCTGGCTCCTGGCCAACTACGACTTCGATTCGACCAGCCTGGTTCAGCGTAAGGCCTCCTCGGACGTCACCCAGAAGATCCTTCAGCGCCTCCGGGATGGCTCCCTCATCGAGACCGTCATCATCCGGGCCCCGATGGAGGGGGTGGGGCAAGAGAAGTCCCGACGGACGATCTGCATCTCGACCCAGGTCGGCTGCGCCTATGGCTGTAAGTTCTGTGCTTCGGGCCTCGAGGGTTGGAAGCGCGACCTTTCGATCGGCGAGATTGTCTCCCAGCTCGTCCAGGTCTGCCGGATCGAGGACAAGGCCGATCCAGCCCGCGCCGCCGAAGGGCTGGCGTCCTTCGACAATATCGTGGTGATGGGTATGGGCGAGCCGCTGGCCAACTACGAGAACCTGATGTCGGCCCTGCGCATCGTCAACGCGCCTTGGGGCTTCGGCTTCGGCGCCCGCCGCGTGACGATCTCCACTTCCGGCGTGGTGCCCAAAATCCTTAAGCTCGCCGAGGAGCCTCTGGGCTTCCGCCTCGCCATCAGCCTACACGGCGCGACCAACGAGGTCCGTAACCAGATCATGCCGGTGAACAAGAAGTTCCCGTTGGAGGAACTTATCCCGGCGGCGAAGGCCTTCGCCCGTAAGCACGGCCGCATGCTGACCTTGGAGTTCATTCTCATCGAGGACATCAACGACTCGCTCGACCAGGCTAAGCGGCTTGCGGTGATCGCTCGCGAACTCCACGCGCACGTCAATCTCATCCCCTATAATAAGGTCGAGGGCCTACCCTGGGTCCGCCCTTCGCTGACGCGACAGGATCGCTTCGTGAAGGAACTCCGCGCGCTCGGCGTGACCGCAACGCTGCGCCGCGAGAAGGGGCACGATATCGATGCGGCCTGCGGTCAATTACGACTGCAGACCGAAAAAGCCGAGGCCGGCGGCGCTTTGCCCCCACCGGCGGCGGCTTAGGCGGTTAGCGCGGTTGCGAAGGCCTTTCGGTCCGGCGCCTTGAAGAAGGCCGTGCCGGTGACGAAGGTGTCCGCGCCCGCCTCGCGGCAGCGCCGGCCAGTCTCGATGTTGATTCCGCCGTCGACCTCGAGGCGGAAGCTCGCGCCGCGCCGCGCGCGTTCGGCCGAAATGAAACGGATGCTATCGAGGACGGAAGGAATGAACGACTGGCCGCCGAAGCCGGGGAAGACCGTCATGCAAAGTACGAGGTCAACGGAGTCGAGGTAAGGCAGCACGCGTCGCGGATCGGCGTCGGGATTCATTGCGATGCCAGCCGTCATGCCTTGGCCTTTGATCGCGGCAATGGTCTTGGCGACGTCATGGTCGGCCTCGACATGCACGGTGAGGCGTTCGGCGCCCGCCTTGGCGAAGGCCTCGATGTAGCGGTCAGGATGGCTGATCATCAGGTGCACGTCGAAGTGCAGCTTCGTCAGCGGACGCAGGTCGGCGACGACCTGCGGGCCGAAGCTGATGTTGGGCACGAAGTGCCCGTCCATGATGTCGACGTGTAGCCAGGTCAGGCCGGCTTCCTCCACCGTGCGGACGCCCTGCGCGAACGCGCCGTGGTTCGCGGCGAGCAAGGAGGGGGCGACGACGGCGGCGTTCATGCTTACCAAGCGGTGGTCGCGGCTTCGCGGATCTGCGAGGCGATGTCGCCGAAGAGCGTCGGACCGAGGCTGATCTCTTCCGCGGCGGGATCGCCGGAGACCTGCAGCGTGGCTATGGAGCGGAACAGGCGGTCTTTGAAGAGCACGCGCTTGCCGCCGTCGGTCGTCAGCGTGCAGCGCACTTCAAAGCTTACGCGGTAGCTCGTGTAGGCGTAGGCGTCGCCGGTCTTGGTGGTGAAGCCGTCGCGCTGATAGCGCGTGATTTCGGTCTCAAGGACGGCTTCGCCGGGGCCGACCTTCACGCGAGGGTCGCCCGCGAGGGCCTCGAGGATCTTGCCGTGCAGTACGGCATGCGTACCGGTGCGCGCGGTGGAATTACGGATCGGCGCGACTTCGATATTGCGGAAGGCAGGCTTGGGTCCTCCGAGATGATAGGCGGAGCAACCGGCCAGGACGGTCGCGACGAGCAGGGCGAAGACGCGCTTCATCGGCGATCGCCTCCCGTGGCAGGCTTCGCTTCTTCCTTTTTGAAGCCGAGCGTATCGAGGTCGCCGCCGACGGCTTGGGGCTTGATTTCGGCGGTGGTGCGCGGGCGGGGGTAGGTGCCGAGTAGTCGGTCGGCGAAGGTCTTCGGGGGGGTCGGGTCCTTTTGGATGCGGGCGAGGAGTTCCTCGGCTTCCTTGGAGGCGGCTGACTCGGGGGCGATGTTGCGGCAAGCGTTGGCCATCAGCTTGGCGGCCTCGGGATTGTTGCGGTCGAAGAAGTAGAACTTCGCGAGGTTCAGGCGGGCGCGGGCCGCGCGATCGCGGAGGATGGCGATCTGCTCGATGGCCTGCTTGGCGCGCGGGTCGTTAGGGAACTGATCAGCCAGCGTGCGCCAGTGGTCGGCGGCTTCGATCGTGGTGGCCTGATCCCAAGCCGGCCCGAGCGATTCCTTCGCACGCATCATGGCGAGCATCTCGAGGGCTTCGGCGGCGAACTTGGAGGTCGGGTAGTCGCTGACGAGACGTTCGAGCGCTTCAAGGGACTTGGCGGTGTTGCCGCGCTCCAGGCCGAGGCGGGCGGTGCGGATGAGGCTTTCGTCGGCGTAAGGTCCGTTCGGCGCGAGGCGGAGGGTCTTCTGCCAGAGGGCGATGGCGCCTTCGGGGTCGCTGAACCAAGGGAACCAGCCGCCGAGCTTGCGGCGTTCACCCGCGGCGAGACGGTTCGCGATTTCGAACTGCAGCTTCACGGCTTCGCCGAAGCCAGCGAAGTTCGAGTGGCGTGCGTAGAGGTCATCGATCAGTTCGGTGGCGCTTTCGAACTCATGGCGGATCGTGTGCAGGCGGGCGCGTTCGAGGATGGAGACGGCCTCGGCTTCGGTGCCGGCGTTGGCTTCGCCGATGGTGGCCCATTCCTTGATGGCCGCGCCTTCGTCGCCGGCTTCGGCGGTCCGGGAGGCGTGGTTCATCGCGAGCAGCTTCATAGGCAGGAGCTCGGCGGGGGTCACGTCGTTCGTGGTGCCGGGCTTGACGCGCCACGTCCCCTCGAAGTGTTCGTACTCCGCGTGGGCGATGGGGCCGAGCAAGAGCGCGACGGCGAGGAGGGTTTTAGCGAGGTGGTTCATGCCAGCGGAGAAGGGTTGCGCCCCAGGTGAGACCGGCGCCGAAGGCGACGATGAGGACGAGGTCGCCGTGCTTGATCTTGCCGTCTTTCCAGGCTTCTTCAAGCGCGAGGGGAATCGAGGCCGCGGACGTGTTGCCGTAGCGCTCGAG
>JBAXMD010000010.1:0-28760 GCA_037134475.1 Verrucomicrobiota bacterium
TTTCCCCTGGAACGCGCGTGGCGACGGGGTTGGGCTCGAGCTTGATTTCGACGTGGCCGTACTGACCACGGCCACCCGACTGGCGGATGAACTTGCCCACGCCTTCGGAAGCGAGATTGATGGTCTCGCGGTAGGAAATCTGGGGCTTACCGGACTTGGCTTCGACGCGGAATTCGCGCTTGAGGCGGTCGACGATGATTTCGAGGTGAAGCTCACCCATGCCGGAGATGAGGGTCTGGCCCGTCTCAGGATTGGAGGTAACGCGGAAGGTCGGGTCTTCCTGGGCGAGACGCTGCAGGCCGATGGAGAGACGCTCCTGGTCACCCTTGGAGTTAGGCTCGATGGACATCGAGATAACGGGCTCAGCGAAGGTGGTCTTCTCGAGGATCAGGTCGTCTTCGGCGGTCAGGGTGTCTCCCGTGATGATTTCCTTAGGTCCGATGATCGCGCAAATGTCGCCGGAGTAGGCGACTTCGATTTCTTCGCGGTCCATCGCACGCAGGAGGACGATGCGCGAAATACGCTCGTTCTTGCGGGTGCGAGGATTGTAGAGGGCTTCACCCTTCTTGAGCTGACCGCGGTACACACGGTAGAAGACCAGCTGGCCGACGTGCGGGTCAGACCAGAGTTTGAAGCAGAGACCAGTGACTTTGGCTTTATCGTCCGGACCGATGGTGATTTCCGTGTCGCCGTCGTCGATGAACGCCTTCTGGGGACGCATGTCGATCGGGGAAGGGAGGAAGTCGACGACGCAGTCGAGGAGCATCTGGACACCCTTGTTCTTGAAAGCGGAGCCCGGAATGACGCCGATGAAGTTGAGCGAGAGGGTGGCCTTACGGATGCCCGTGCGCATTTCTTCGATCGTCACTTCATGACCATCGAGATACTTGGCAGCGAGGACGTCGTCGAAGTCAGCGAGTCCTTCGATGAGCTTGGTGCGCCAGGCTTTGGCTTCTTCCTTCTGCTTCTCGGGAATTTCGATCACGTCGAACTTCATTCCCTTCGGATCGGTCTCGTCGTAAAGGTAGGCGACGTTCTTGATCAGGTCGATCATGCCCTTGAACTCTTCGCCCTGGCCGATCGGGATGAAGAGGGGGTGGGCGTTGCCCTTGAGTTTCTCGCGGATGTCGTCGACGGCGCCGAAGTAGTCGGCCCCGGTACGGTCCATCTTGTTCACGAAGGCGACGCGCGGGACGCCATACTTGTTCATCTGGCGCCAGACGGTCTCAGACTGGGGCTGCACGCCGGCGACGGCGCAGAAGACGGCGACGGCGCCGTCCAGGACGCGAAGCGAGCGTTCCACCTCGGCCGTGAAGTCCACGTGTCCGGGGGTGTCGATGATGTTGATGCGATGGTCGATGTTCGCAAAATGACCTTCCTTGGTCTTCCAGCCGGCGGAGATGGCGGCGGCGGTGATCGTGATGCCACGCTCGCGTTCCTGTTCCATCCAGTCGGTGGTGGCGGTGCCATCATGCACTTCGCCCATCTTGTGCACCACGCCGGTGTAGAAGAGGATGCGCTCCGTCGTGGTCGTCTTGCCGGCGTCAATGTGCGCGGCGATACCGATGTTACGCGTGTGCTCGAGAGGGAACGCGCGGGACGGAGAATTTAATTCGGAAAGTTTGGCCATGATCGGAACCGTTGAAGGGCTGCTGAAATTACCTGCTGATTACCACTTGAGGTGAGCGAAGGCACGGTTGGCCTGAGCCATCTTGTGCGTTTCTTCGCGCTTCTTCACCACGTTGCCAGTGTTATTGTAAGCGTCGACGAGTTCGGCGGCGAGGGCTTCGGACATCGTGGTGCCCTTGCGACCGGCGGCGGCGGCGGCGACCCAGCGGAGCGCGATGCTGTTCTGGCGCTCAGGAGAGACTTCGACGGGGACCTGGTAAGTGGCGCCACCGACGCGACGGCTCTTCACTTCGAGCTTCGGACGGCAGTTCTCGAGGCCGCCGAGCAGCAGCTCGACGGGATTGCCCTTCATCAGCTTTTCGCTGACCTTCTCGATCGCGCCGTAGACGATGCCTTGGGCGATGGACTTCTTGCCCGACTTCATCACGACGTTGATGAGCTGGCTGATGAGAGGGGAGCCGTAACGGGCGTCCGGGAGATGGGCGCGCTTGGCTGCTTTGCGACGACGAGACATATTCTAAGGGAGTTGGGTGCGGAAACGGATTAGGCCTTCTTTTCCTTCGGGCGCTTGACGCCGTACTTGGAACGGGAGCGACGACGCTTCTCGACGCCGGAGCAGTCGAGGGGGCCGCGGACGATGTGGTAGCGCACGCCTGGAAGATCCTTCACGCGACCGCCACGGACGAGGACCACGGAGTGCTCCTGGAGCTTGTGGCCTTCGTCGGGGATGTAGGAGATGACCTCCTGGCCGTTGGTCAGGCGCACCTTGGCGACCTTACGCTGAGCCGAGTTCGGCTTCTTCGGCGTACGGATCATTACCTGCACGCAGACGCCGCGGCGGAAGGGCGAGTTGTTCAAGGCAGGCGACTTCGACTTGGCCTTGGGTTGGACACGCGGTTTACGGACGAGCTGGTTGATGGTAGGCATGGACCTCGGTAAATTGGGAAAAGAGTGTTTGGGCATAGGGGTCGAGGCCCCTCATGCAAGAGGAAAGTGCGTGGATTTTAAGGTTTCTTTACTCCCCTCCCCAGCCCGACCCCCCTTCGGCTTTTTTGGCGGGACAATTCCGATGCCCACGCCATTACTCGAAACCCCTCCCATGCCGTCCATCCGCCTGACTCTCGCCTTCCTCCTTGGGATGACCTGCCTTTCGGGCCTAGCTCAGACCCCCGTCCCCGCCCCGGCTGCCCCGAAGGCCTCCGCACCCGCCAGCAAAGAGGCTGAAGAGGATGCCGAAATCATCGTTTTGGCCGGACTCCCCCACCTGAAGGAAAAGGAGGCGATTTTGAGCTACGCCCGCCAGACCTATATCAAAGCAGACCTCATCAAGGATAAGGCGCTGCTTCAAATCATCCGCCTGACCCTCGCTAAACTCGAGGATCAGCCGGAAAATGCGGCTAAAATCCGTCAAGAACACCTAAACCAACTGGCAGATTACTTCACCAAACTGGCGATGTCCGCTCAGGATGCCGGCCAGATGGCCGATGCCATGCGCCTATCCCAGGTTGCGATCCGCTGCAACCCCGGCAATGCCAAGGCTAAGTTGTTCTACGCCAACTTTTTACATAATGTTGCTGGCCGTACCGATGACGCGATCCAGACCCTGAAACATGGCCTAGAGTTCCTGCCCGTGGGCGACCCCCTGACAAAGGATTATATGGACCGCTATTTCCAGCTCCTCCAAGCCCGGGAACGAGACCAAGAGGTCATCGACGAGAGCCTTAAGCTAATCCAGGCGACAAAAAACATGCCGACCTACATGCGGGACTCGCTCTCGATGGCGGCCGCCACGTCGCTCTACTGGGTCGGCAAATACCCCGACTCGGTCAGTATCATCAATGCTAGCTCGCTGGACACGCAGCCTAACGGGCTTCTGCTCAAGGCCCGCGCGCTCTTCGAAGGGGGCAAGACTCAGGAGTCGATCAGATTGCTCGAAGGAAAGACTTCCGAATTCAAAGGCGCCGGACGCGACGCGATCTTCTCCCAGCTCGCGCGCTTCCATACCCTGCTCGGTCAACACCGTCTCGCCCTCGCAGTGACCGAAGACCGCATATCGACCGACCCCAAGGCCCCCTTCCCGCACATCCAAAAACTTCAGCTCCTCGATCGCCTCGGCCTCAAGGACGAGTTCGATAAGGAGCTCCGCCTGATCTTTGCAAGCTACGCCGACAACTCGGCGCCAATGATCGCGCTCGCCAACTTCGCCGCCGAGAAAGGCTACGCCGAACTCACGGGCGCGCTCGCCAACTCCGCCGCGCAGCACGGCCTCGAACGCGCGACCTTCGCCGCCCTTCACCTCGAGGCGCTGCTCAACGGCCCCGACCCGGGCCAGGTCATCGTGCAGCACCGCCAGATCATCGCCGCCGACAAAGCCTTTTTCAAATCCAACGAGGCCATCGTGCAGGCCCTGATCGCCATAGCCTACCACGCTCGACAGAAGCCCGACGCAGTGATCGCGAAGCGCGATCGCGACATCGGCGACCGCTACCTCGTCGAGTTCCTGAAGGCCAAGGATCTTGGCCCCGAAGCCTACCGTTCCGTCGGTCGCCACCTGCGCTCCATCCGCGCGGGCGAGGCCGCGGTGCGCGTACTCGAAGCCGGCATCGCTCTCTATCCGCGCTACGCGCAGCTGCGCGCTGACACCATCTCCGCCCGCATCCTCGCCGGTCAGACCGAGACCTACGGCACGCGCAAATCCGTCGCCGACGAACTCGAGCTACTGCTGACCATGCGCCGCCCTTCGCCCGCCATCTGGCAGGAGGCGGTCTCCTGGCTACGCTCCGAATCGAAACTACCGATCGACCGCCAGCGTAAACTTGAAGCAGCGATGTCCCCGCTGATCCGCAGCAACCTCGACCCCGAGGCGCTCGCCGGACGCTAATCAGCCGATGACACTGCTAAGCCGACGCGAAGAGCTCATCGCCGAGCTCGAACCTTTCGCGGACCACCACGAACGCTTCCAATACGTGATCGACCGCGCCAAGGCCGCCCCGGCCCTGCCGGCCGACCTGAAGCTCGACGCCTTCCTCATCGAGGGCTGCACTTCCAACCTGTGGCTGGTGCCTTCCCTCGAGGCCGGAGCCTGCCGCTTTCGTTGCGACGCTGATTCGCTCATCACCAAAGGCATCGCTAGCCTGGTCTGCGAGTTCTACGACGGCGCGACGGCACAGGAAGTCGCCGCCACCGACGCGGACTTCCTTTCCGCGGTCGGTATCACGCAACACCTTTCACCGAACCGCCGCAACGGCCTGACGAACCTCGTCGGCAAGATCCGCGCCTTCGGCCGGGCCGCCGTCCGCTCCTGATAAGCCCCATCGGCAGGGCTTAAGACCGGAGATAGTCGTGGTTGAGATTTGCGCCGGGAACGAAGGCGGATGAGATGACGGCATGAGAGAGCCGGAAGCCTTCGCACCCGACCGCCGCCTGTTCGCGCTTTGCCTGCTCACGCTCGGATGGTCCGTGCTGGTGCTCCAGGCTGGCGGCTTCACCACGAGCATCCGCGCGGGCATGGCCTTCCTCGACTGGCCCCTCTCCAATGGTTCGGTCAATCCTCCCGGCTGGCTCACGGAGATCGATAAGTTCGCCGAACACTCCCACCGCCTCGCGGCCACGGTGCTCGGACTGCTCTCCATCGCCATCGCGGTCGCCCATGGTCTCCGTGAATCCCGCCGCGCCGTCCGGCTCGCGGCCTACGCGCTCGTCGGCCTAGTGGTCTTCCAAGGCTTGCTCGGAGGTCTCCGCGTGCTCCTCGATAAGCTCAACATCGGCGGCGACGGTAATTTCAAGGCCACCGCCTTCGCCGTCGGCCACGCGGTCAACGCGCAACTCACGCTCGCCCTCCTCGCTTCCATCGCCCTCGCCCACACCCTCGCCTGGTATCAGGCCCGCCGCGCCGCGCCGCGCTCCCTCTTCCGTGCCGGGGCCTTCGCCGCTGGGCTCACGCTCTCAGTCATCGTGATCGGCGCGGTGATGCGCCAAGGTCATTTCACCGCATGGATCTCCTCACCTTCCGACGGACTGTTCATCCCCTCCATCGGCACGGGCGTCGTCTGGTGGGTCAATCTGCTCCATCGCGGCGGCGCCCTCCTGGCTGGGGCGTCCGTGCTCTTCTTCGCCATCCAGCTGGCCCGCCACGGCTTCCCGCTCCTCCGCTGGGCGTCCTTGGTCGCCCTGGTCTTCCTGCAGGTGCTGCTCGGCATCCTGAGCATCCAACTCCCGCTCAACCCGCACGTCCGCACGGTACACCTCGTCATCGGTGCGGCCCTCTTCTCCTCCCTCTGCGCGGCAGTGACGCTGGCCCGACGTTCCACGCAGGAAACCACGGCCTGAGCGGCGGCGACTGATTTACCTTTAACCCGTCGCTCAAAACCGCCACGACAAGACCGATGAGCGAACGCGCCGGATCCATCCCTGCCGCCACCTGGGAGCTGACTAAGCCCCGGCTTTCGTTCCTTTCCGTCCTGACGGCCCTCGCCGGCTACTTCTGCAGCGAACCAAGCCAAGCGACGCATCCCAAGGTGCTCATCTCGCTGGCGGTCGGCACGGCCCTCGCCGCCGGCGGCTGCGGGGCGATCAACATGTGGTGGGAGAGCGATGCCGACGCAAAGATGGAACGTACCCGCAACCGCCCCATCCCCGCTGGCATCATCCACCCTGGCGCCGCCCTGCTCTTCGGCATGTCGCTCCTCTCGCTCGGGGTAGCGCTCGTCTGGATTGGAGCCAACCCCCTCGCCGGTGCGCTCACGGCAGCCACCGCGGTCTCCTATCTCTTTTTCTATACGCCGCTGAAGACGATGACGTCTTGGTGCACGCTCGTCGGCTCGCTGCCTGGGGCGATTCCGCCGATCATCGGCACCGCCGCCAAACTCGGCCAAAGCGGCGTGCCTCACATCGACCGCATGGGCTGGCTGCTCTTCGCGCTGCTATTCTTCTGGCAGATTCCGCACTTCATGGCCCTCGCCTTCCTCTGGCGCGAAGACTACGCCCGCGGCGGCTTCAAGATCGTCACAGTCAGCGACCCTTCTGGCCGTTCGGCCTCGGTCTGGGCGATGGCCTTCATCCTCCCGATGATCGTCGTGGCAGGCGAGCTCGTCCGCACATTCTTCGAGCCAGCCTGCGCCTCCTCCCTCAAGGGTTGGGCGAGCCCCTTCCTCTGGATTTCGTTCATCGCGGGCGCGTGGTTCTTCAAGCTGACCCTCGAGTTCGCCCTGCCGCAACGCCGCGCCGAAGTCGCCAAGCCCCTCTTCCTCGCCTCAATCCTGTATCTGCCCGTCGTCCTGTTGACTCTGACGCTGAACCGCATTTTCTAAGGTCATGGATGCGCGCGCCGAAAAGGACCGCCTGCGCGCGGAACTCAAGGACCGCCGGATGAATCTCACGCCGCGCGAACTGCAAGTCGCTGGTGACTCCGCCGCCCGCTTTGTCACGCAACTGCCGGAATGGAAACAGGCGAAGACGGTCTGTCTCTACGCCTCCTTCGGCGGCGAACTCCCGACCGACGCGCTGATGGTGGTCGCGCTGCTCGAAGGTAAACGACTGCTCCTCCCGCGCGTGACAAACAAGACGACGCTCGTCCTCCATGAGGTCGCCGACCTCGCCGCCCTCCAGCCCTCACGCCTCGGCATCCGCGAGCCGAAGCCGACCGCACCGGTCGCGACACTGGCCGAGGCCGGTCTGGTCCTCGTGCCCGGCCTGGGCTTCGATGGCGCCGGTCGTCGCCTAGGGTTCGGCGGCGGCTTCTACGATCGGCTGCTGGCCAAGCCGCCGCGCAAAACCTTCCTGCTCGGCCACGCCCACGCCTTCCAGCTGGTGTCACGCCTCCCCGACGAGCCGCATGATATTAAAGTTAAGGCGGTCGCCACCCCGCAGGGCGTGATTCGCTGCCGAGTGCGTTAGCAGGTTTGCCAAGCGGACGGTTTCGTGTCCGATGGAGGGTCCGATGTCCGCCCCCCGACCAGACGCCATCCGCCTCCGCGGCGTCCGCCAGAACAACCTGAAGGGCTTCGACGTGGACATCCCCGTCGGCAAGCTGGTCGTGGTCACGGGCCTCAGCGGCGCCGGCAAGTCCTCGCTGGTCTTCGACACGCTCCACGCCGAGGGGCAGCGCCGTTATGTCGAGACGTTCAGCCCTTACGTCCGCCAGTTCCTCGAATTGCTCCCGTCGCCGGCCCTCGACTCCGCGGAGAACGTCCGTCCGTCCGTCGCGATCAAGCAAGGCAACGCGGTCCGTACCTCGCGCTCGACGGTTGGCACGATGACGGAACTCTGCGACTGGTTCAAAGTCTGGTTTGCCCACCGCGCCGACCTCGTCGACCCGGCCAGCGGCAAGGTCATTGTCCCGCGCGGGCCCGACGCCGCTTGGCTCGATTCCCTCAACCGCTTCCCCGGACAGTCGCTCTCGCTCGCCTTCGCGGTCTCAAAACCGGAGACACTAGGATGGAAGACGATCGCGGAAGAATTCTCGAAGGCCGGCTTCAGCCGGGCGTTCGCGTCGGGCCGACGTATCCGCCTGACGGAAGACGAGATTTCGGCCGACGCGACCGAACTGCTCGTCATCCAGGATCGCGTGACGATCACGGCCGACCAGGCCTCGCGCTTCCATGAAGCCGCGCTCGCGGCTTTCCGCCTCGGCGGCGCTCGCCTCCGCCTGCTCGACGACCAAGGCCACGAGCTCTCCCGCTACAGCGAAGCCCTCGAGTCGCCGGTCGACGGACGGAAGTTCCGCCCCGCCTCGCCCGCGCTCTTTTCCTTCAACTCGCCCGTCGGCGCCTGCCCGGAATGCCGCGGCTTCGGCCGCGTCATCGGCCTCGACTGGAACAAGATCATCCCCAACCCGGCCCTGACGCTTGCCGAAGGCGCGATCGCGCCATTCCAAGGCAACGTCTACGGTGAATCGCAGAAGGACCTCGTACGCGCTTGTCGTAAGGCGGCCATCCCGCTCGACGTGCCGTGGAAGAAACTTTCCGCCGCGCACCGCAAGTTCGTCGAGAACGGCGAGCCGGGCTACGTGCAGGGCGAATACGATTCGAAGTGGTACGGCATCCGCGGCTTCTTCCGCTGGCTGGAAGGCACGACCTATAAGATGCACGTCCGCGTCTTCCTTTCCCGCTGGCGCGCCTACGAGTCCTGCCCGAAGTGCCACGGTCGCCGCTTTCGCGAGGAGTCGCTCTTCTGGCGCTGGCAGGGCAAATCCCTCCCGGAGCTCTACGCTTCACCGGTCTCGGATCTGCGCACGCTGCTCGCCCCCCTCGCACCGAAGGATTCGCGCCATCCAGCCGACCACGCGCTCGAAGCCATTCTGGCCCGACTCGGCTACCTCGAGGCGGTCGGACTCGGCTACCTCGCGCTCGACCGACTCTCGCGCACGCTCTCAGGCGGCGAAGTCCAACGCGTCAACCTGACCTCCTGCCTGGGCGCCTGCCTCGCAGACACGGTCTTCGTCCTCGACGAACCGAGCGTCGGCATGCACGCCCGCGATCTTTCGCGCATGGTCGGCATCCTCCGCAGCCTCGTCGACCAAGGCAACACGGTGGTGGTCGTCGAGCACGACGAATCCGTCATGCGAGCCGCCGACTGGCTCATCGAGATCGGCCCGCGTCCCGGCGCCGAAGGCGGTCATCTTCTCTACCAAGGCGTCCCGAAGGGCATCCTGAAGGTCAAGGATTCCGCCACGGGCAACTGGCTCTCGGGTCGCCGTGTCTCGGAGACGCGCACCCCGCGCCCGATTACCGACACGACGCCGCGACTCCGCGTCAGCGACGCGACGGTCAATAATCTGCACGACTTCGCCTGCTCCATTCCGCTCGGTCGCCTGGTCGGACTCTGCGGCGTCTCGGGCTCCGGCAAATCGACACTGCTCCATCAGGTCATCGGCCGCCGCGACCCGGAATCAGGCGATGAAGCCAAGGAACTGAAATGGGTGAAGTTCGACAAGGAGCCGGCCGAAATCGCGCTCGTCGATCAATCTCCCGCGACACGCACCCCTCGGTCAAACCCCGCACTCTACGTCGGCGCTTGGGATGCGATCCGCACCATGCTCGGCAACTCGGCCGAGGCGAAGGCCGCCGGTCTCACGCCCTCGCACTTCTCCTTCAACGCCGGCGAAGGCCGCTGCGAACGCTGCGGCGGCGCGGGCTGGGAGACAGTCGAGATGCAGTTCGTCTCGGACGTCGCCCTCCCCTGCCCCTCCTGTAACGGCAAGCGCTTCCGCGACGAGGTCCTGAGCTTCCACTTCGACGGTAAGTCCGTCGGCGACCTGCTCGCGATGTCGGTGACCGAGGCGCGTAAGTTCCTCGGCGAACGTACGCCGGCCTCCGCCCAGCTCGCCTGCCTAGAAGAAGTCGGCCTCGGCTACCTCTCGATGGGCCAGCCACTCACGACGCTTTCCGGCGGTGAAGCTCAGCGCCTCAAGCTGGTCCGTTATCTTTCGAAGATTGATACGCGCAAGCCCGGCGCACTTCTCCTCCTCGACGAACCCACGACCGGCCTGCACCGCGAAGACGTCTCGCGCCTGATCGGCCTGCTGCATCGCCTCACGGAAGCCGGACACTCGCTGATTGTGGTGGAACACCACCTCGACGTGCTGAAGTCTTGCGATTGGATCCTGGAAATGGGCCCCGAAGCCGGTCCCGCCGGCGGTCACCTCGTCGCCGAAGGCACGCCCGCCGAAGTCGCGAAGGCCGGCACGGTCACGGGACGCTTCTTGGCGCAAGGCGATGACGCCTTCGCCTCGGCGGCGACCTCGGCGAGCAAGCCGCGTCCGACCTCCATCTCCCTGCGCGGCGCCCGCGAGCATAACCTGAAAGACGTCTCGCTCGAGATTCCACACGGTTCGCTCACGGTGATGACCGGCGTGTCGGGCTCAGGTAAATCGTCCCTCGCGTTCGATATCCTCTTCGCCGAAGGCCAGCGGCGCTTCCTGGAATGCGTCTCGGCCTACGCCCGCCAGTTCGTCGAACAACTACCGAAGCCCGATATTGATTCGCTCACAGGCCTGCCTCCCACGGTCGCCATCGAGCAACGCGTGACCCGCGGCTCAGCGAAGTCCACCGTCGCGACGGTCACCGAAGTCGCCCAGTACCTCCGCGTGCTCTTCGCCCGCGCCGGCGTACTCCACAGCCCGACCACCGGCGAACCACTCGAGGAGATGACCGAAGATGCGGTCGTTCGCCTTGTCGCCAAGAAGGCCAAGTCACTGAAGAAAGGCTCGCTCCTCGTCGCGGCCCCGCTCGTCCGCTCCCGCAAGGGCCATCATCGACCGCTCGCCGAATGGGCTGAGACCAAGGGCCTCCGTCTCCTCCGTTGCGACGGCAAGATGCTCAAGGTCGAAGGCTTCGAAGGCCTCGACCGTTATTCCGAACACGACGTCGACGCAGTCTTCGGCGAGATCCGCGCCGACGGATTGATCCGCCTACCCGACGAGACCGAGGAGTCCGGCGAGAAAGCCCTCCGCTCGCTCGTCCGCCAAGCACTGGCTTCCGGAAAGAACGCGTGCGTCCTCCTAGGCGCCGACGGCCATCAACTCGCCTACCTCTCGACGGCCCGCAGCGATCCGGCCACAGGCGAATCATTCCCCGAAGTCGACCCGAAGCACCTCTCCTGGAACTCGCCGCGCGGATGGTGCCCGGATTGCCGCGGCCACGGACTGGAAGTGAAGACCTTCTCGGCCGACGAAGAAGAGTCCATCAACGAGAACGCCATCGCGGACCGCGTCGGCGAAGAAGTCTGCCCGACCTGCCAGGGAGAACGCCTCGGCCCCATCGGGCGCTCCGTAAAGCTTGCCGGTCCGAAAGGCCGCTCACTCTCCCTGCCCGGGCTGCTCCGCCTGCAGCCTGACGAATCCCTCGCTTTCCTTTCCGGACTCAAGCTGGAGGCCCGCGAGAAAGCCATCGTGGGCGCGTTGCTGCCCGAAATCGGCGCCCGCCTCCGCTTCTTGGATTCAGTCGGCCTCGGCTACCTCGCGCTCGACCGCGGCGCCGACACGCTCTCCGGCGGCGAAGCGCAACGCATCCGCCTCGCGGCCCAGCTGGGCTCGACCCTTTCTGGTGCGCTCTACGTGCTCGACGAACCGAGCATCGGTCTGCACCCGCGCGACAACGACCGTCTCATCGGCTCACTCAAGGACCTCCGCGACCGCGGCAACACGGTCCTCGTCGTCGAACACGACGAAGACACCATGCGCGCCGCCGACCTAGTCATCGACATGGGCCCAGGCGCCGGCGTCCACGGCGGTACCATCGTCGCGCAAGGCACAGCAGCGGCGCTCGAGAAACGCGCTGACTCCGTCACCGGCCGATTCCTCAAGGAAGCCATCCCTCATCCGCTCCGCGGCGCTCGCCGACCGATCGCCGGCAAGGGGGCGCCCGCCGAGTGGGTCCGCCTGAAAAACGCGGCACTCCGCAACTTGAAGGGCTTCGACGTCCAGATTCCCGTCGGTCGACTCACCGTTGTCTGCGGTGTCTCCGGCGCCGGCAAATCCACGCTCGTCACCGACCTGCTCGCTCCGGCGATTCGCGCAGCCATCGCCAAGAAGAAGGACGGACTCACGGGCAAGGAAGCGATGCCGGTCGTCTCCCATGAAGGCAAACCAGCCTTCGCCACGCTGTCGGGACTCAAAGGCTTTCGCCAGCTGGTCGTGGTCGATCAGGAACCAATCGGCAAGACACCGCGCTCCACACCGGCGACCTACATCGGGGCGTGGGACCTAATCCGCGAACGCCTCGCCTCACTCCCCGAAGCGGCTATTCGCGGACATGGCGCTGGCTTCTTCTCTTTCAATACTTCCGGCGGACGTTGCGAAGCCTGCTCGGGCGCCGGTCGCATCAAGCTCGAGATGAGCTTCCTGCCCGATACCTATGTGCCGTGCGAAGAATGCGCAGGCACGCGCTACGGTTCCGCCGCCAAGGCCATCCGTTGGAATGGCAAGTCCGCCGCGGATCTGCTCGCGATGACCTTCGAGGAAGCCGCAGCGTTCCTTTCCTTCGACGCCAAGCTGGGCGACCTCTGCGGGCTGATGGTGAAGACAGGCCTAGGCTACCTCACGCTCGGCCAGAGCAGCCCGACGCTCTCGGGCGGCGAAGCCCAGCGGCTCAAACTCGTCAGCGAACTCGCCCAAGGGCTCCCGACCTTCCGCGAACGCTCGCGCGGGGAGATCCGTCCAAATCTTTATATTTTGGAAGAGCCGACCATCGGCCTGCACCAGTCGGACTGTCGCCGCCTGATTGAACTACTCCACGCGCTCGTCGACCAAGGCCACACGGTCGTCGTCATCGAACATCACCCCGACGTGATCGCCGAAGCAGACTGGGTCCTCGAAATCGGTCCCGAAGGCGGCAACGCTGGCGGCGAACTCGTCCACGCGGGCGACCCTGAATCCCTCGCCAAGCAGAAGAAGTCTCCGACCGCCCCCTCTCTCCGGATCACACTGGAACGAGGCAAGATCGTCGCGAAGGCCTGAAGCGACGGGCAATCGGACGACCAGAGCGATGTTCTTTTGACCATTGGCGTCGGGATGACATCCTGAGCACCGTTCCCCATGGCCAGCCAACCCCCTTCGCCGAAGAAGCCCGCGCCCGTCCTCGCGCGCCGTAGCAGCCAGACCAACTGGCCGACCCTCATCATCGGCGGCGCACTCCTCGCTGCCACCGGCTGGTTCGTCTGGCAGGCGAATCAGAAGCAGCCCGAGGTCGTCATCGTCAAAGAAGTGCCGAAGCAGACGGAAACCCCGAAAGTCGAAGAGCCGGAAAAGAAACCCGCGATTGTCGCCGAAGCGAAGCAAGCTGCGCCGGTCGTGATCCCGAAGATGGCCGAAGTTCCGAAAGTCGAACCCGAGAAGAAACCGGAAGCCGTCGTCGAAACCAACGCCTACGTCTTTAGCGGAGCCGCACTAAACGACCCGAAGTTCTTCGTCATCCTGGCCGATGACGCCAGACTGCGACTCAAGGATGGAAAATGGGAAGCCCATCTGGCCCGCCTCCAAAAAGGACTGCTGCCCGCGCTCGCGGCCACATCTTCCACCGACGGCGTCGAACGCCACAATCGACTTTGGGAAAGCCGCGCCTTCGCCCTTGGCATGAATCAGGCCCTCTTCATCCGGCGCGTGGGCCCCGAAACCCTGCGTACCGCCGCCCAAGGCGGCGAGAAGCTGGTAGCCCTGCTGACGGACCTGCTCGGCCGCGCCGACCTGCTTGAGAAATTCGCGCTCACGCTCAAGCTGGAGGACGACGCCGCGGAAGCCCTGCGTGTGTGGTCGCTGCTGGCGGCCGACGATACGCCGGCCCAACGCGGCAAATACGATAACCTGCAGATCGCCTGCGCGCTGGTCTTCGATCAACCGCTCACGTGGTCCCGCTTCGACGGTGGCGCGGCCTGCTCGGCCGACGCCTTGACGCGCTATCGCTACTTCAAGACCAACACCGAGGCCGGCCGGCTCGTCGGCGACGTCCGCAAGGCCTCCCCCGGCGACCTCGTCTGGGTGGTCAGCGCCACGGCGACCGAAGAAGAGATGATCTGGGCGCTGTCCAACCCGAAGCTGCGCTCGCTCGCTGAATGGGCCCCCAGTTACGGGATGATCCGCTATCGCATGGACTACGTCACGCAGGAGAAGACGAAGCTACCCAAGCCGACGGAAGGCACCCTGAAGGAGATCTTCGACATCGGGGGCATCTGCATGCATCAGGCTCACTTCGCCGCCAATACCGCACGTGCCTTCGGCATCCCGGCCGCCTATGTGACCGGCGACGGCAATCGCGGCGGGCACGCGTGGTTCGCCTACCAGCGTAAGGACAAGGAATGGAACATGAATACCGGGCGGTATAACGATGGGTATGCCTGCGGTCAGACGACGGACCCGCAGACGCGGCGCCGCATCGGGGAGTTCGAGGTCCAGATTCTCGGCGACGCCCAACGCCGCGGCGATCGTTTCGCGAAGTCGCAAAGACTCCAGCTCGCCGCGCAGATCTTCGCCGACGGCGGCAACATCGAGGCCCAGCACGATTGCCTCCGGCTCGCGGTGCTCGCCGCTAATCGTTGCCTCGAAGCCTGGCGCGCCTACGCCGCCTGCCTCGAGGCAATCGGGCCGAAGGTGAAGACCGAGGAATGGAAGAACTTCGTCTTAGAGATGCGCCGCGCCTTTGACGACTGGCCCGACATGCGAGAACTGGCCGACGACATGGAAGCCAAGCACCTCTTTCCGACGATGGCTCAGGATGAGATCTTCTTAAGCTGCAAACGGGCCTACGACCGCCTGATTGCCGAGAAGAAACGCCGGGGAGAATATGACCGTACGCGATACGACCTCATCCAGAAGGCCGTCGAACGCGAATCCGCCGTCCTGATGACGGATCGGGCCAAGAACGCGGAGAAGCTCGCGAACCTCCACCGGCGCGCCTTGGAAGACAATGCCGACCACCTCCCGACTTTTCGAGCCCTGCTCGAAGGCTACTACCTCGCCGTGAAGGGAGATTCCAAGATGGAGTCCGTCTTCCTTTCCGAGATGGAGCGCGTCTACCGCCGCAAATTAGGCGGAATGGCCGGTGCCGACGTCTTCCGACTCAAGGCGCTCGCAGGACTGCTTGACCTTATCCAAGGGTACTTCGACAAATGCGATGACGCCGAACGCGCCCGCCGGCTACGACTCGAGTCCGAGAAGATCCAAAAAATCCTCGATAAGATGAAGAAATGACCACCACCCGTCCCCTCCTCCTCGGAATCAACATCGACCACGCCGCGACGCTCCGCCAAGCGCGCTATCGCGGCGCGCACCTGTCGCCGCACGCTGAGCCCGATGTCGTGGCCTTCACGCGCGAAGCCCTCGCCGGCGGCGCCGACGGCATCACGCTGCACCTGCGCGAAGACCGCCGCCACATCCAGGACGCCGACGTCCATGCGATCGCCGCGATTCCGGGCATCCGTCTCAACCTCGAGATGGCCTGTACGTCCGCGATGACCGCCTTCGCCCTGCAACTCCGCCCCGCCGCGATCTGCCTCGTCCCGGAATCCCGCGAAGAGGTGACGACCGAAGGCGGGCTCGACGTCGCTGGTCAGCTCGCCCGCGTCCGCGAGACCACCCAAGCATTAAAAGCTGCCGGAATCGAGGTCTCGCTCTTCATCGGACCCGACGCGCCGCAGATCGCGGCCGCGGTCGCCATCGGCGCACCGGTCATCGAACTCCACACGGGGGCTTTCGCCAACGCCTGGAAATCCCCGGCCGCCGAAAGCGAACTCGCTCGTCTCCGTGTCGCCTGCGAGCGGGCCCATGGCCTCGGGCTGATCGTGAACGCCGGCCACGGCATCAACTACGACAACATCCGGGCGATCCTGACGCTCCCGCACCTGCACGAGCTGAACATCGGCCACTCGATCGTAGCCCGCGCGCTCTTCACGGGAATCCGCGGGGCGGTGTCCGAGATGAAGAGCCACCTGACCAAGAAGGCATGAATCTCGAAGGCGGTAACGTGCTCGGCGTCGGCGTGGACCTCACGGAGGTCGACCGTATCCGCTCCGCGCATGTGAAGCACGGCGAGTCCTTCCTCAACAAGGTCTTCACGCCCGCCGAACAGAAGCTCTGCCTCGCGAAGGCCGACCCTTATCCTTCCCTCGCCGCTCGCTTCGCCGCCAAGGAAGCCGCGAGCAAGGCGTTCGGCACCGGCATCGGCGCGGAACTCGCGCTGACCAGCGTCGGCGTGCTCAACGGCCCAGAAGGCGAACCGGTCGTCGAACTAGATGACAAGGCCCGCGCCCTGCTCGCCGCCCGCGGCGCCTCCCGCCTGCTACTCTCGCTCACGCACACCGACACGCTGGCCCAAGCCTTCGTGGTGCTGGTCCGCTGAGACCATGAGACTCTCCGCCCGCCTGCCGGTTCTCTCCTGCGCCGAAGCCGCGGCCGCCGAAGCCGCATTCATCGCGGGCGACACGAGCCTTTCTTGGAAGCTGATGAACCTCGCCGCGCGCGGTGTCGCCGATGAAGCCGTCGCGCTGCTCGGCCGTAAGCCGAATCGTATCTTGGTCCTCGCTGGCAAAGGCAACAACGGCGCCGACGCCTTCCTCGCCGCGCTCCATTGCGCCCGACGCGGCACGGAGATCGTCGCGGTCTTCGCTGAAGGCGGACCGGCCCGCGCCCAGGCCCAACGCGCCTGGGCCGCGCGTAAACCCGGCGTCCGCATCGGCGTGGTCGCGGCCGCGAACCTCCGCCTCCTTGCGGCCCACGAATTTTGCCTGATCTTCGACGGCGTCCTAGGCCAAGGCTTCCACGCGCCGCTCACAGCCGAACTCCGCGCCTTTCTCCGCGCTTCCGACGCCTTACGCGGGCTGCGGGTCGCGGTCGATCTGCCGAGCGGGCTGGGCGATGATGCCACCGGGCCAGCGTTCCGCGCCGACCTCACGGTCTCGATCGGTTGCCTGAAGCGCCCGTTGCTCACGACGAAATCCGGCCGCTACGTCGGTCGGCTCCGCGTCCTCGATATCGGCCTGCCGCTTGGAGAAACCGAAGAGACCTGCGTGACCGCGACCAGCTTGGCTCCACTCCGCATTCCACGCCGCGCGCGCAGCGACAAGCGGCACCATGGACGATTGCTCATCGTGGGCGGCTCTGACCGCATGCCTGGGGCAGTACTCATGAACACCGCCGCGGCCTTGCGGGCCGGCACGGCCCTCGTGACGACCTGCCTGCCCGAATCCGTCCGCGCGAAAGCGGCCGTCACGTATCCCGAAGCGATGTGGCGCGGACTGCGTACCGAACGGGATGGACGCCTCGCTTCGGCCAACCTGAAGGAAATCCGCACCTTGCGCACCGACAAGGACGTGCTACTCATCGGCTCGGGCATGGGCGAAAAGTCTACCAAGCTGATCGGTGCGGTCGCCAGCCTTTGCGGCACCGCCCTCGTCCTCGATGCCGACGCACTTCGCCCGGCGGTGATCGCCGCGTCGAAACAAGCCAAGGTCCGCGTGCTGCTGCCACATGGCGGCGAATTCAGACGTCTCAGCGGACGCGACGCCTCCGTCTCGGCGGCCCGCGCCTACGCGCGCAAGACGAAGACCATCGTCGTGCTCAAAGGCCCGCTGACCTGCGTCACCGACGGGCTCCGCGTGATCCATATTCCTTTCGGCGGACCGGTGCTCGCGCGCGGCGGCTCGGGCGACCTGCTCGCAGGGATCGTGGCTTCGGTGCTTTCGCGCCGCCATGAACTCGGCCTGACGCCGTTCGACGCGGTCGTCCTTGCGGCGACGTGGCATGCGCGCGCGGCGGATTGGCTGAGGGAAACCCAAGGGGAAGAAGCGGTAAGAACTACCGACCTCCTCTCTGGGCTGTCCCCTGTGTTGCGCGGCTGAAGTCGGCCCGCTGGCTGACGGGATGCTCCCGATCCCGACCGACCCGCTCGCGCAACGCGTCCTGCTCAACGGACTCAAAGGCATCGGCCCGGTCACGGTGCGACGGCTGCGCGATGCGTTCGGTGGCGACCTCTCCGTCGCACTCGGTGCACCTGCCGATCAGCTGGCCAAGGTGGAAGGCATCACGCGGCCAGTCGCCGCCGCGATCGCCGCGCGCGCTTTCGACTGGGCGGCGGAAATGGGGCGCGTCCGGGACCTGGGCTTCCGTCTGTTGAGCGAAGACGATGAAGCCTGGCCGTCGTCGCTTGCCAAGCTCTGGGATCCGCCGCTGGTGCTCTACGCCGAAGGTGCACACTTTCCGGCCGACCGCGCCGTCGGCATCATCGGCTCGCGCCACTGCACGACCTATGGCGCCTCGCTCGCCCGTAGCTTCGCGCGTGATCTGGCGAAGGAAGGATGGTGGGTCGTCAGCGGACTGGCCCGCGGCATCGACACCGCCGCGCACGAAGGAGCCCTCGACGCCGACGGCCGCACCGCGGCCGTGGTCGGCCACGGACTCGACCTCACCTTCCCGCCTGAGGCCGTCCGACTGCGAGCGCGCATGAAGATGGATGGCTGTGTACTTTCGGAATTCCCGCTCGGCCGGCCCGCGGACCGGCAGACCTTTCCCCAGCGCAACCGCATCGTCGCCGGGTTGGTGCGCGTGATGGTGGTGGTCGAGACCGACGTCGACGGCGGCAGCATGATCACCGCGCGCTTCGCCGGCGACCTCGGCAAGACGCTTTGCGCCGTGCCTGGGCGTGCCGATAGTCCATCCAGCCGCGGATGCCATGCGCTCATCCGAGACGGCGCGACATTGGTCTCTTCGGTGGACGAGATCCTCACCGAGTTGGGCGAGACGCGCGGGAGCCCTGCGCTCGCGCTGATTGAAGATCCGCCCGAGTTCGCCCGCTGGCTCCCGCACTTCGCCGGCGGGACGGCGCATGATGCCGAGAGCCTATCCGTGCTGGCGGATTGTGCCGTCGCCGAGGCCGCGGTGAGCCTCACGATGATGGAGATCCGCGGCGTGCTCACTCGCCGCCCCGACGGACGTCACGAACGCACCTGACTCAGCGGTGGGGCACGTTGCCTTCGTTCGCGGGCATCGGCGCCATCAGCGGATTACCTAAAGCGTAGCGGTCGATGAGGGCCTTCGGCTTCGCGAAAAAGTCTCGCGCCGAACCCATCACCGGACGCCACCCTTCGCCGAACGCGGCCGGGTATGCCGTCGCGCTTAAAGCTTCATGATCCGCGAGCCAGAGCGCCCGCACGCAATGCCATCCCTGCGAGACGAAGACGATATGCTCCTTCGGATAATACGCCTTGGCGCGCAGGACCGAATCGAGCGTCCTCCAACCATAAGGGTCTTCGACGATCGGACACGTCACGCCGGCCGCTCGGAGTTGTTCCGCCATCACGCGCGCATGGACGTCGGTGCCGGAAGTGACGATGAACTTCACGCGCCCGGAGCGCGCGAGTTCCAGGGCAGCATCGATGCGCGGGCCAAAGGTGCCCGTGCGCTCACCGGTCGCGCCGACGAATTCATCGGTCCCGAGCACGACCATCACGCAGCCAGCCGGGACTTCGGAAGGCTTGCTGGCCAGGCGACCCCAACCGGCCGACCAGACCCAGAGGTTCGATCCGATGAGGAAAAGGGCCAGCAAAGCTAAGATCGCACCCACCCCGCGTTTGAGCCATCGAGACATGGAAACGACAATTACACCCAAAATTCCGTTGGCAAGGGGAGCGATTCATAGAGATATGCCTAAATTTAGACACCTATGGGTTGCTGAAAGTGTGTATTAAGTCATTTTGAGGGGTAGGCCACCGATGGCACGGATTCTGCCTACTTTTACTCAACATGAGCGCCTCTCCTTCCGCAGCGAACGCCAAAGTCCTGGTCATCGACGACGACAAGGACCTCCGCTACTCGCTCCGCCGCGCGCTGGCTGGCCTCGGCCACACGGTCATCGAAGCCGACAGCGGTGAAACCGGCGTCGTCGCCGCCAAGCGCGAACAGCCCGACGTGATCCTGCTCGATAACCGTATGGGCGGCATGACCGGTATCGAGACGTTGCAGATGCTCCGCGGCGCCCAGCCGCAGGCGATGGTGATCCTGATGACCGCTTTCGGCACGACGCAGACCGCGATCGAGGCGATGAAGTTCGGCGCGTACGACTACGTCATGAAGCCCTTCGACCAGGCCAAGCTCATCACGCTCGTCGACAAGGCCCTCTCCGCTCGCCGCGATCTCGCGGCCGCCACGAAGTCCACGCGCACCCTCGTCAATCCCGCCGACTACAAGGAAGGCATCGTCGGTAGTTCCGAACCGATGCAGGAAGTGCTGAAGTCGATCGGCCAGGTCGCCGCCTCCGACGCCACTGTGCTCATCACCGGCGAAAGCGGCACGGGCAAGGAACTCGTCGCCCGCTGCATCCACCAGCATTCGCTCCGCGCCAAGGGCACGTTCCTCGCGGTCAACTGCGCGGCCATCCCCGAAAACCTCATCGAGTCGGAGCTCTTCGGCCACGAGAAGGGCGCGTTCACCGGCGCGACCAACCAGAAGCTCGGTAAGTTCGAGCTCTGCGACGGCGGCACGATCTTCCTCGATGAGATCGGCGATATGTCCCTACCCACGCAGACCAAGGTCCTCCGCGCCATCCAGGAAGGCGAGATCCAGCGCGTGGGCGGTACGGTCACCGTCAAGATCAGCGTGCGTCTCGTCGCCGCGACGAACAAGGACCTCGAGGCGATGGTGACCACGCGCCAGTTCCGCGAAGATCTCTACTACCGCCTCAACGTCTTCCGTATCCGCCTACCCGCCCTGCGCTACCGCAAGGGCGACGTGCCGCTGCTCGTGGACTACATGCTCCAGCGCCAGGCCGCCGCGAAGAAGATCAAGCCGAAGCGTCTTTCAAACGAAGCGCTCGACGCCCTGCTCGCCTACGATTGGCCGGGTAACGTGCGCGAACTCGAGAACGTCGTGCAGCGCGCCAACGTGCTCGCCAAGGGCGAGACGATCCTGCCGAAGGACCTGCCCCAGGACGTCCTGAATCCTCGCAAGACGCCGATCGCGCCGCCCGCCGTAGTGCCGTCCGCCCCAGCGCCCGCCGCAGCCGAAGCCGCTGCCCCCGTGGCCGGCCTCACCCCCGCCTACGACACGATCTACAAGCAGTGCCGCGTCAACGACGGCAAATCCATCCTCACGGTCATCGAGATGGAGATGATCCGCCGGGCGATGGAAGAGACCCGCGGCAACCAGCTCCGCTCCGCCATGATTCTCGGCATCAACCGCTCGACGCTGAAGAAGCGCCTGCTGGAGATGCGTGAGGCCGGCATCAAGGTCTTCACTTAACCTTTGCCTCGGGCTGGGAATGGGTTTGGTTAGGCGCTTCCCCATGAGCTCCTCACCCCTCCGCACCACCCTGCTGGCCACGGCCGCGCTCTTCCTGAGCTCGTACGCCGCGTTCGCCGGCGAAACGATCCCGTTGTTCGACGGCAAGTCCCTCGCCGGCTGGAAGGCCTCAAAGAACTCCCCTGAAGGCACCTACAAGGTCGAGGACGGCGTCCTCCAGATCCGCGGCGGCCAAGGCCACATCTTCTTCGTCGGCGCTGACGGCAAAGCCAACTTCACCAACTTCGACTTCAAGGCGAAGGTGAAGACCTACCCAGGCGCCAACTCGGGTATCTACTTCCACACGGCCTACGAAGACAAGGGCTGGCCCTCCCAAGGCTTCGAGTGCCAGGTCAACGGCAGCCACAAGGACATCAAGCGCACCGGCGGCCTCTACGCCGTCCGTGACGTCCTCAACACTCCGGCCGCTCCCGATAACGTCTGGTTCGAATACCACATCCGCGTTGAGGGTAAGCACATTCAGATCTGGATCGACGGCAAGCAGACCGTCGACTTCACCCAGCCCGAAGACTGGACCCCGCCGAAGAACATGCCCGGCCGCAAGCTCGGTAACGGCACCTTCGCCATCCAGGCCCACGACCCGACCTGCAAGGTCGACTACAAGGACCTCGTCGTCGAGCGCCTGCCCTGAGCAGTCCGACGGTGAAGCCAAAAGGCGGACCGCATGGTCCGCCTTTTTTGTGCCCGCGACTTAGGCCAGCGCGCGCTCGAGCTCGGCGATGAGCCGCGCGCGGACGGGTTCGGCCAAGGCCGACAGTCGGCGCTGCTCGGTTTCGTATTCACTCCGACCTTCGGCGGTCTCGATCGCGATAGGCTTCAAGCCGATGGCGGAGAAGTCATAAGGGCTGGCGCGCATGTCGACCGTCCGCGCGACGTGCGCAAGTTCGAAGGCGTCTGCGGCGAGCTCCGCCGAGACCCATGGCTGCGCCTTCATCGCCCACTTGAAGAGATCCATGGTGACGTGCACGCAGCCGGGTTGCTCGTTGTCGACGCGTGCCTCGAGCGTAGGCGCGAGCTTGTTCAGCGGCCGCGCCCCAGGCGTGAAGAAACGAAAGGCGTCGTAATGCGTGCAGCGCACAGGCATCGCACGCACGACGGCGTCGGTGCCCTCCGCACCGAGCCGTAACGGCCACGCGCCATGGCGGCGCTGTTCAGCCTGACCGTAGACCATCGCCCATTCGTGCAGGCCGAAGCAGCCATGGAAGGCTGCGCGCGTCGCGACCGCCCGGCAGAGCTTCCGGCTGAAGGCGAGACGGCCGGCCTGCGCCGCGTCCGGCAGTCCGACTCGGACGAGTCCGTCCGATCCACGCAGGAAGCGGCGGTCATCGACGAGTTCATCGGCATCAGCCAGCGCGACACCGGCTCCCGGCGTCCACCGCCGGACGGCCGAGAAGCGGAACGGATAATAAGTGAAGAGAAAATCTTCGACGGGATCGCGCTCGCCCTTCTGGGCGCGCTCGCGACGCGCCTCGACGAGTCGATCCGCGCGGGCCTCATGCGCGGCGCGGCGGGCCCGCCATTCCGCGGAGCCGAGCACGACCTGACTGGCGGGCTCGACGCTCAATCGAAGCGGCGATGATGGGCGGCGACCTTCACGTACTTCTCCGCCCAGCCCGGCAACGAGGCCTGCTCGGCGGCCGTCAGCGGCCTAACGATCTTCGCCGGCGAACCCATGACGAGCGAGCCGGGCGGCACCTGTGTGCCCTTGGTGACGAGCGAGTTGGCGCCGACAATCGAACGCGCACCGATGACGGCGCCATCCAGGATGGTGGCATGCATGCCGATGAGGCACTCGTCACCGATGGTGCAGGCGTGGATCATCGCGAGGTGGCCGACCGTGACACGGGCGCCGATCTTGGCCGGCAAGCCGTCGGCGACATGCACGACCGCTCCGTCCTGAATGTTGCTCCCTTCGCCGACCTCGATCGGGGCGATGTCTCCGCGCAGTACGGCGCAGGGCCAGACGCTGGCCTTGGGGCCGACGGTGACGTTGCCGATGACGACCGCCCTGGAATGGACGAAGGCCGTGGCATGAACGCTGGGCCCCTTGGAGAGATTGCGGGTCAGCTCCTTGGATAAGACTTCGTCCGCATCAGCCGGGTCCTCGAACTGACCGCCTTGGTGAAAAGGGTTCATCCCCCAAGAATTAGGCACCTCCCCCCGACAGGGAAGACCGAACCCGCCCGACCTACCTCTTTTAGCCAGTTTTTCCCATAAAAGCCCCCAGTCCAAGCCTCGGTCGCTCTTTTCCCGGCCCTAGCCCTGGCCCCGGCCCTGACCCCACCAGCGTAATCCCGACAATTCCCCTTGCCAACGCCCCCTCACTCCGTTTGCTCCGACCTTCCGACAGCCATGAAGGCCACATTTATCACCTCCGGTCGCCAATTCACCGTCAATCAGGGCGACATCCTCATCGTTAACCAGTACCCTGGTAAGAACGAAGGGGACATCCTCACCTTTGACCAGGTCCTCCTCGTGGGCTCTGGCGCTGATGCCAAGATCGGCACCCCGACCGTCGCCGGCGCGAAGGTCACCGCCAAGATCCTTGAGAACAAGCGCGGCGACAAGATCGACATCTTCAAGCACCGCCGCCGTAAGGGCTACTACCGTCGTCGCGGCCACCGCCAAGAGCTGTCGGTGATCAAGGTCGAGTCCATCTCTGCTTAACCCTTAACGTCCTACCACCATGGCAACAAAGAAAGGCGGCGGCACTTCCTCGAACGGCCGCGATTCCACCTCCAAGCGCCTCGGCGTGAAGCTTTACGGCGGCGAATTCGCCACCGCAGGTTCGATCATCATCCGCCAGCGCGGCACCCGCATGAATGCTGGCCGCAACGTCGGTATGGGCCGCGACCACACCCTCTTCGCCAAGGCCGACGGCCTCGTCAAGTGGGACGCCGAGCACCGCAAGGTTGAGATCGTTCCGACGACCTCTTCCGCTTGCTCGATCAAGTAAGCGGCTCGCCAGCCTCCCGAGAAGCCGACCAACAGGTCGGCTTCTTTGTTTTACGGACCATGCGACGACGCTCCCCTCCCCCAGGAGTGGCCCAGGTCTTGCGTCGGCCTTTGGGACGGCGACTAGCCGGCTCGGTTGCGGATGATTTCCAGCGTAGACTGGAAAAGCGATCGGGTGGAATCGGCGTACACGCGGTCGTGTACGACGTAATCGCAGACGCACTCCATGGCCTGAGGGTAAGCTCCACATGCGCGCAGTTCGACTACGAGCAGTTGAAGTTTCTCTAGGGACATGAGCGTGACGTCGACTTCAGTTTCCTCGCGGAAACCATATTCCGGATCTTCATCCATCTCCCGGCGAAGGGTGATGTTTTGAGTGAGGTGCATTGGGGTGCTCCTTCAGGTTAAGCCACGGCTCGGCTAAGCAAAGTCCCGTGATGTTAAGATTCGCCGACCCGCCCGTGCCAACGACGTGACGGGCTCAGGCGTCCACGCCAGCCTGCGCGGCCTGGCGAAACTTCCAGGCCATGGCCAAGGACACGACGACAAGCCCGGCTGCCAACGAGATCCAGATGCCGATGGCCCCGAGTCCGAAGTAGCCGGCCGGAATGCCGAAGACTCGGAAGCCGGCGGGGAACGCCAAAGCAAGCGCCAGCGGGAGGCAGAACAGCCAATAGACGATGAAGACGCTCCACGAGGCCCAGGCGGCCCGATTGACCGACCGCAGGAGGTAGGCCGCCACGACCTGCACGCCGTCGAAGGGCGCCCATACGGCGGCAAAGATGAGCAAGGTCGAGGCGAGCGCGGCGGTTTCGGTCCCGGCAACACCATACGTCGCCATGAGTAGTGGGCGCAGGAGGATCATGCCGAGCCCATAGACTGCCATGATGAGGCCGCCCATGATCAAGGCGCCGAGGCCGATGGCCTGCACCTTACGGGGGTCTTTCGCGCCATAGGCTTCGCCGACACGGATACCGGCAGCGATACCGAGGCCGAGCGGCAACATGAACGCGGCCGAAGCGGTGCTGATGGCGACCTGGTGCGCCGCCTGCGCGGTGGCGTTGATCCAGCCGGCCATGACGGGGACGATCGCGAAGATGCCGACTTCGCTGAGGCTATGCAGCCCCGCCGGCCAGCCGGTCTTCATGAGGCGTCGGAAGACGGCCATCTGCAGCCCGTCGGCCCAGCGCACCTCACCTCGGCCCGGTGTGCACCAGAGGCCAATGAGCATGACCAAACGGGCGACGAGCGTGGCCCAACCGGCACCAGCGAGCCCCATCGCAGGGAAGCCCCAGTTACCGAACATCCACAGCCAATTGAAGAAGATGTTGGCGAGGATACCGAGGCTGAGCCAGACGAGCGAAATCCAGGGCTGATGCTGCGAGTCGCGATGCCCACGCAGTGCGTGAAAGGCCAGCCCGGGCACCATGGCCCATGACATGAGAATGAAGAACTCCTGCGCTTCAGCAGAGACGGCTGGAGACGAGCCGAGCAGCGGGATGAACTGCGCTGCCCAATGCGAGGCGATGGCGGCGACGACGCTGATGGCGACGGCCAACACCATGCCGTGCCGCAAGATCGCGGGCGACGATTCCTCGACGCCGGCGCCGTTATCTTGCGACTGATACACGGCGATGGCGCCGACGACCCCGATGCCGAAGACATAGGGAATATAATTAAGGTTCGAGGCCAGGGCCGAGGCGGCGAGCGCGGTCTCGCCGAGGTGACCGGCCATGGCCACGTCGACGACGAACATGAGTCCGTAGCCGAGCATCCCCAGCATGATGGGAATCGCCAGCTTCAGCGTGGGGCCGATTTCGGCGCGGATGGTCGGCGAGTTGTCCAAGCCCCCAAGAGGAAAGGATTACCTTCCCGTTGCGAGTCAGTTCTTCGGAATGCGGTTCAGCGTATAATACGCGTCTGCATGGTCGAGCGCCTCGCCACCCACCGAGCGAAGGCCATCGGCATGCAGCTCATGGATGTAAAGCTCACGGAGACCATCGACCTTGAGGCGCACACTGAGCCCGTCCGTGGCGACCTTGGCCGAGACGATAGCGTTCGGTGCGGACTGAATCTCGTCGCTGCCGTACGCGCCCGAATAGAAGAGCGTAGTGTTGGTCATGCGGTACGAAGCCACATCCCCGGCGCGGACGACGTCCACGGGCTTGGTGAAGACGAGTTCGAAGCCATCGGACTTGGCCTTCATCTCCTTGATGGCGAAGGGCACGGTGCCGTTGTAACGTAACCGTTGCAGTCCATAGGCCTTGGTGCCGAGCGAAGACCAGCCACGGCTGGTCATGCCGACCATGAGCGAGCCGTCCGGAGCGAAGCTGAGCCGCACGATGCCGGAGGCGAAGCCGCCGACGAACGGGAAGCAGGCGCCCTGATACTCGCCGTCGACCTTCTCCATGAAGACACGGCTGATCTTGGCGTCAGTAAACTCGGCGACGAACATCTGCCCATCAAACGGTCCGAACTTGCCGCCAGCATCGCACGTGGCGAGGTCGGTGCCGCTCCGTCCCATCTTGTTATAAGGCATCCACACCGCCGGCGGACGCATCTCGGGCAAGGCTTTGAGGGCTTCGGGATAAGGACGCTTCTCGGGAATCTTGGCCGAGAGCTTGAGCGGCGACTCCGGCAACTTCTCGGAGGCGATGCCTTCGGGGTTCAGGAAGAACGCGCCTTTACGCAGATGGTAGATCGGCGTGGTCGGGATCCAGGTGCCCTGCTGGTCGACGCAGAACATGTCGCCGGCGAGGTTCGTGCCGAGGCCGCACGGCGAGCGCATGCCGGCCGCCATGGGGATGAACTTGCCGTCTTTGCCGAGGATGCCGCCCCAACCACGCCAGGGCGCCTTGTTGTCCGCGTGATCGCCCATGTCGACGTTGAGCGTGACCCAGAGCTGGCCGAGTCCGTCGCGCTTAGGGCCGTACGCATAACCGTGATAGGCGCCGGAGACGTTCCAGCCAGCGCCGGCGGTAAGGTATTCGTCGGCGACGCCATCACCATTGGTATCGCGCAGTCGCGTGGTTTCGGTGCGCTGGGTGACAAGGAGGTCCTTGCCGTCGCGCAGCAGCCCGAGCGGCTCGTGCAGGCCGGAGGCGAAGAGCTTGTAGCTGACCTTGTTCGGCTTGGGATCGAGGACGCCGTCAAGCACCCAGACCTCGCCCTTACGAATCGAAAGCGCGAGCTTCCCGTCGGCGGTCCAATCCATCCCGCTGACCTCAAGCGCGAGACCGTCACCAGGCTTCCAATCCTTGGCGCGCGTATCGGCCGCGGTGCTGGCGGTCAGGATATCGGCGATGTCATAGGACGCCGCGGAAAGCGAGGCGGCGGCAAGGAGGGCTACAATCGTGGCTTTCATTTCCAGAGATAGGTGAAGACGCGACGGCCTTGCGCGGAGGACTCTTCCGTCGGCTTCAGGTCCAAGGGATGTGTGATCGTCGGGATGAAGTCTGGCGTGGGCGCCCAGGTGATAGTGCGGCGCAGTCCGTGCTCGATGCCTTCGTAGGTCTCCTCGACCTTCACGCCGCCTTGCTCGTTGAGGAACGTGGGGTTGCCCTGGGCGTCGAGACGGTAGCCGAGGAATCGACCGGTGGGCTTAGGCCAAGCGACGACCTGTTCGCCGATGGGCTTTTCAAAAGTCGGGAAGCGCGAGAACCAGGTAAGATAGGCATCGAAGAAGCGCCCCTTCCAAGCGAGCCCAGGTCCGCCCTTGTCGCCGTCATAGGCGAGGTGCACGCCGGTCGGGAAGCCGACGAGGATGGCGCGGACGCCCACGCCATCGAGGAAGGCACGTTGCACGACGGGCCGGTCCTTGGGCACGATCTCGAACTCGCCGTTGCGATTCTGCGGGAAACCTTCGGGTTCGCCGTTGGCGCTTTCGACGAACTTGTAGATCGCGGCGATCTGCTTGTCGGTGTCACCACCGAGGATGTCATGATTAAAAGATTTTCCACCTGGCCAGAAAGACGGCATCAGCGTGCCAGGACGATAGCCCGCGGGGTTGATGAGATACTCTTTAAGCCAGCCTTCCTGCAGGCGGGCGGCGATGTTGCTGAGGTCGGGGCCCTGGATGCCGAGCGACGGACGATCGCCCCAACGGTGGCAGGTGATGCAACCCGCCCCGCCCTGCGTGCCCATGAGTTTGCGGCCGGCGGTGTCGTCGCCACCTTCGAACTTCAGGGCAGCACGCGCGTCAGCGACGCCGAGGAGCTTGGCGAGGTCGACCGTCGCCGCGCCGAACTGCGGCATCTTAGTCTTTAGATAGGGACGCACGCGGGTCTCGTCTGCTTTGTTATGGCTCGTGAACAGATCGGCGGGCTTGGCTTCGAGGCGCGGGGCGAGCACTTTGGCCAGCCACTCCGGGCGGAGCTTACCGCCGACGCCGGTCAGG
>JBAXMD010000011.1:0-28514 GCA_037134475.1 Verrucomicrobiota bacterium
GTAGCGTTTAGCCCCGCAGGAACAGATATCGCTGTGGCCCACGCCACCACTCCATTTATCGCCGCCTACCCTTGGAGTGCTGGATTTGGGACCAAGTACGCCAACCCCTCAACGCTGCCCGCAAGTACCGGAAACGGGGTAGCGTTTAGCCCCGCAGGAACAGATATCGCTGTGGCCCACGCCACCACTCCATATATATCTACCTACCCCTGGAGTGCTGGATTTGGGACCAAGTACGCCAACCCCGCAACGTTACCCACAGGTAATGGGAGCGGGACAGCGTTTAACTGAATTGACAACAGGAGGATAAAAATGATTACCAACGAAGAACACCGCAACAACCTTATCGCCAATGCTTTCCATCGCGGGATGGAGGTCTACAATTATCAAATGAACATAGGCAACTACACGACGATGCTTATGGCATTGCCGAAAGGCGCTTGGCCGGACGCGCTGGCGGGATACGCATCCACGCCCGTCGAGAACATCCCGCCCGAAATCGGCGATGAGGAGATCAGCGCTATTTCGGATTATCAATATCGCGACAAACTGCGCGCATTGCTGCGCACGGAGCGCGTCGAACAGAGCAAAGCGAGCCGCGTGCTCGACGCCCTGAAAGTGCAGATTGGGGCTGACGCGAACGACCTGATCATGGCCTTCAAGGCGGCCCAAATTTGAAATGTGTGCCCCGCGCATTGTGGGTATCGTAAAGGGTGGGGGGGCCAGCCGGTGCAAACTTTCTTAGATGAGATTCCCGCATGAACAAGAAGTATTTCTTTAACCGCGTCCGCGAAGCCGTATTTGGGGGCCGTCTCTCGGAGACGCAGCTTGAAGGGCTAAAGCGCGTTCTTGATTACAAAGAGGCCAAATACCCGCGCATGGACAGGCGCGAACTGGCCTATGTGCTGGCGACTGCATACCACGAGAGCGCCCGGACAATGCATCCGGTGCGCGAGACGCTGGCGGGATCAGACAAAGAAGCCATTCGCCGCCTCGACAAGGCGTTCGCCGCCGGGAAGATGCCGCAAGTCAAGAGCGCCTACTGGCGCGACGGTTACTTCGGGCGCGGCCTTGTCCAGATCACGTTCAAGGACAATTACACGAAATTCAGCATTGCGAAACCCGAGGACGCCCTGACGTGGCCTGTCGCGCTTGGCGTGCTGTTTCGCGGCATGATCGAGGGTATGTTCAGCGGCAAGAAGCTGGCGGACTATATCCATGGCGACGTGTGCGATTATGTCGGCGCCCGCCGGATCGTCAATGGGACTGACCGTGCAAAGCTGATCGCTGGCTACGCCAACGCGTTCCTCGACGCGCTGACGCAAGCCGAACTCGCGCCGACCGAGGTTGCGTCCGACAGCACGGCAAAAATCACCACGGGCAAGGATATGATGCAATCCACCACGGCGGCGGGCGGCGCAATCGCCGGGGTTGGCGGGGCCATTGCGGCAGGCAAGGAAGCCGTAGACGCGGCAAAGGATGCCGCGAGTACCGCGACCGACGCATGGGCTTTGGCGGCCTCCGTAGGGCCTTGGATACTGCTGGCGCTGGTTGTCGCGGCGGCAGGGGCTTATGTCATATACGAACGACGGAAAAAATCACGGGAGTTGGGGGTATGACGCTACGCCTGGCCGTTATCTTTGTGGTGTTAGCCCTCCTTGTGCTGGCGGACGGGGGCGTCTTGCTTTCCCTTCAGAACGCTCTATACTCACCAAACTGGCAGGCTATAGCCATACGAAGCTTTGGAGACCACAATGTCGGTTAGCCTGAAAACCATTACGTCCCGGTTAGGCTATCAACAGATCACCTCGTTGAGTTCTTCTACGGCGTTAACGGTGCCATCTGTAGATGTAAACGGCTTGAGTTGTCGTCCGGCTATGGCGCTGATTATCGCCGAAACGCAGGCTGTGCGGTGGCGAGACGACAACACCGCTCCTACAGCGGGCGTTGGTATGACCCTCGCAGTAGGAGCTACGCTTCAATACGACGGCGACCTTACCATGATTCGATTTATCGAACAGACGGCAGGCGCTAAACTTAACATCAGCTATTACGCTTAAATCTAGCGTACACAAGTTTCTTTGTTTAACCGACTGGCCGGTAGCCAGGAACTCTTCGGAGTAGACTATGAACGACGATAGCCTAAACACACCAGCGGACGCACCTGTATCCGCGCGCGACATGGACGCCACGGCGGCTTCTGTTGCTGAGACTAAACAGCCGGATGATCAAACGACAGAAACGCCAAAGTCTTTTACCCAAGAAGAACTGGACGTTATAGTCGGCAAGCGCCTCGCAAGAGAGCAACGAAAATGGGAGCGGGAGCAAACCCAACGGGCTGTTCCTGTTGCGCCTTCTGCGTTACCGCCGCCTGAACAATTTGATTCGGTCGAAACCTACGCGCAAGCGTACGCCGAACAACTACTACGGGACCGGGAAACTCAGAAGCAGAAGTCTGAATACGTCGATGCCTACCACGACCGCGAAGAGGACGCGCGGGGCAAATACGATGACTTTGAACAAGTCGCGTATAACCCCAACCTCCGCATTACGACCGTGATGGCTGAGACAATACAGTCTTCTGATGTTGGCCCTGATGTAGCGTATTATCTAGGTTCTAACCCCAACGAAGCAACCCGCATTTCTCGTTTGCCGCCTATCTTGCAGGCCAAGGAGATCGGCAGAATTGAAGCCAATCTGGTTTCAAATCCGCAGGTCAGAAAATCTTCGAGTGCGCCCGCGCCTATTTCACCTGTTACCGCCCGACACAACGGCAATACCAGTTATGACACTACAGACCCAAGGGCCATCAAAACGATGACCACGTCAGAATGGATTGCCGCAGATCGAGCGCGACAGATAAAGAAGCAGGAAGCATCGAAATTCCGTTAATCCTGTACGTCTGAAAGGCTAACACTATGGCAAATTCGATCCTTACTATCGACATGATCACCAGAAAAGCTCTGGAGATTCTGGAGAATAATCTGGTTATCTCACGCAATATAAACCGCCAATACGACGATAGTTTTGCGGTTCAAGGTGCTAAGATTGGCTCCACACTGCGTATCCGCCTTCCTGATCGCGCTCTCGTCACCAACGGCGCTGCGCTTCAGGTTCAAGACGACAATGAGCAGTACACGACCCTGACTGTTTCTACCCAGAAACACATCGGCGTGAACTTCACGTCCGCCGAACTCACCATGCAGTTGGATGATTTTGCGGAACGCGTTCTGAAACCTCGCGTCAGCCAGTTGGCGGCTAGCGTGGATGCGGACGTGGCAAACGCCTACCAGAGCATCTATGCTTCTGTTGGCACTCCCGGCACGACCCCCGCGACTTCGCTCGTTCTGCTTCAGGCCCAGCAGAAACTGAACGAAACCGCTGTGCCCATGAGCCCGCGTTATGGCACGGTGAACCCCGCCGCCAACGCTGGTCTTGTTGAAGGCATGAAGGGTTTCTTCAATCCTACAGGCACCATTAGCCGTCAGTTCAAAACCGGCATGATGAGCGAGGGGGTGCTTGGTTACGACGAGATCAACATGTCTCAGTCTATCGTGCAGCACACGACTGGTTCGCGTTCCACCACGGACACGATCCTTGTCAACGGCGCCGTTTCAACGCAGGGCACATCTACCATCAATCTTGATGGCGGCACAGGTTCTGCAACCATCGTGGCGGGCGACGTGTTCACTATTGCTGGCGTGTACGCGGTCAATCCGCAGACCCGTCAGACCACCGGCAGCTTGCAGCAGTTTGTCGTCACCGCCGCGTCCACTGCTTCCAGTGGCGCATGGACCAGTGTCGCAATCTCGCCTGCGATTTACACGTCCTCTCAGGCGCTGGCAACCGTAGATTCGTTCCCTGCGGATAACGCAGCTATTACGTTTGTTGGAGCGGCTTCGACGGCGTACCCGCAAAACCTGATCTACCACAAGGACGCTATCACGCTTGGCACCGCCGATCTGTTGATGCCGCAAGGCGTGGATATGGCGTCCCGCCAAGTCCATAACGGTATCTCGATGCGTATTGTCCGCCAATACGACATCAACAACGACCGTATGCCTTGCCGTATTGACGTTCTGTACGGCTACTCCGTCATCCGCGCGCCTATGGCCGTGCGTATGTGGGGCTAATCCCTTCTTTTCGGGGCTGCGGCCCCGAAGTCCGTTCCCTCAACTGTTCAGGAGAATATCATGGCTCTTCCCAATTCCGGTGGTGGCTATCAACTTGGCGATGGCAATGTTAACGAACCCATTATCAGCGATCAGGGCGACATCACGTCCGGTCTGACTTCTGCGGTCACCCTGACCGCCGCGCAGATCGCGACGGGTATCATCTCAACTACCCCCGGCTCGGCCCTTAACTACACCCTGCCCACCTGTGCGCTTATGGACGCTCTGTTTACAAACGCGAAGCCAAACAGTTCGTTTGACTTCTCGGTTATCAATCTGAGCTCTGCCAACATTGGTTCGCTTGCTACCGCTACGGGCTGGACCCTTGTCGGTACGATGGGCGTTGCGGTATCCAGCTCTTCGCTGTTCCGCGCTCGCAAGACTGGCGACGCAGCTTGGACGTTGTATCGCATCGGCTAACATCCTGGTGCCCCGTCGCAAGGCGGGGCGTCTTCTTACGGATAAACCCATGATATATATGCGCCATCCGGTTCACGGCACTAAAGTCGCCATCGTAGAAGCTGAAGCGGCTTATGACGAAACTCACGGCTGGAACCGATATACCCCGGGTGAGACAACACCCCCCAACGTATCAGAGCCGGTAAATACGCTTGCGCCTCGACGGCGGGCAAGCAGGCCTTTGAAACAGGAAATGACCAGCCATGACGACCGCAGGGGATCAGATTAACGGAGCCCTTCGCCTTCTGGGCGTTCTGGCCGAAGGCGAAACATCCTCTGCGGCTACATCGCAAGATGCATTGTCTGCGCTCAACCAGATGATCGACTCGTGGGGTACGGAAAAGCTTTCGACGTTTACGACGCAAGAGCAAGTGTTCTCTTGGTTGCCGGGGTTTGTAAGCCGCACCCTTGGCCCTTCCGGTGACTTTGTTGGCGACCGTCCCGTGCTGATGGACGACGCGACCTATTTCGTGGATGCCTCGACCGGCATTTCCTACGGCATCAAGCTGATCAACCAGCAGCAGTACGACGGCATTGCGGTCAAAAGCGTTACCAGTACTTTTCCACAGGTAATGTGGATCAACACGAATTTCCCCAACATCGACATGCACGTTTATCCGGTGCCTACCAAGGTGCTGGAATGGCATTTCATATCAGCGGCGCAACTGACCCAGCCTGCGACGCTCTCGACCGAGTTGTACTTCCCGCCCGGCTACCTGCGGGCGTTCCGCTACAATCTGGCTTGCGAAATTGCCCCTGAGTTTGGTATCGAACCACCGCCCACGGTCGGGCGCATCGCTATGACCTCCAAGCGAGATATCAAACGCATAAACAATCCTGACGATATCATGTCTATCCCCTACGCCGTTGTCAGCACCCGCCAGCGGTTTAATATCTTTGCGGGTAACTTCTAATGCAGACACCGATTCTTGGATCTGCGTACACCGCCCGCAGCCTCAACGCTGCGGACAGCCGTATGATCAACCTGTTTCCTGAAGCGCTGCCAGAGGACTCCGGTGGTAAAACCTCCGCGTTCCTTCAACGCGCGCCGGGATTGCGCTTGCTTGCCACTATTGGTACAGGGCCAATTCGGGGCTTGCACTCTTACGGCGCGTATATGTATGTCGTTTCTGGCAATAGCCTGTATCAAGTTGCTACAAACTACGCAGCAACGCTGCTTGGAACTGTTGCCAATGACGGCCCTGTGTCTATGGCAGACAACGGCATACAGCTCTTTGTAGCTTGCAATGGCCCCAGCTACATCTTTAATAACGTCACCAACGCCTTCGGCCAGATCACAGACCCCGATTTTACAGGTGCGGTGACAGTTTCTTACCTGGATGGTTATTTTGTGTTCATTGAGCCTAATAGCCAACTTGTGTGGAGCACGGCTATTCTTGATGGCACGTCAATAGACCCGTTGGATTTTGCAAGCGCGGAAGGATCGCCCGACAATCTGGTAGCCTCCGTCGCAGACCATTTAGAGCTTTGGCTGTTTGGCACCAACACCACGGAAGTATGGTACAACGCGGGTAACGTCGGTTTTCCTTTGCAACGTATACAGGGCGCGTTCATGGAAATTGGTTGTGCGGCAGCATTCTCGGTTGCCAAACTTGACAGCACCGTTTTCTGGCTGGGCGCGGATGCGCGCGGCAAAGGTATTGTCTACCGGGCTAAAGGCTACCGGGGCTCTCGCGTTAGTACGCACGCTGTCGAGTGGCAAATCCAGCAATATCCCAACATTAGCGACGCCACGGCTTACACATATCAACAAGACGGCCATGCGTTTTATGTGCTTTCCTTCCCGTCCGCTAACGCGACGTGGGTGTACGATGCCGCGACAGGCGTGTGGCACGAACGAGCTGGGTACGCCAACGGCAAATTTATTCGCCAACGCGCGGCATCTCAGACGTTCTTCAACAATGAGATTACGTTAGGGGATTATCAAACTGGCGAGCTGTACGCCTATGATCTGGAATTGTTTGCGGATGGAGGCCGCACCCAGAAATGGTTGCGTTCGTGGCGGGCGTTGGCTTCTGACGCCAACACTCTGAAACGCACGACGCAATACAACCTACAACTTGATTGCGAGTCCGGCGTGGGGCTGGACGGCGGCGCACCTTCAACAACCGCGTACACAGTCAATAGCATTTCGGCAGACGCCGTGTCCGCCGGGCCTGTCAGCGGCGAATCTGGCGTTGCCACTACAGCGGTCCTCGTGCAGGGGGCAGACCCTCAAATTATGCTTCGCTGGTCTGACGACGGCGGGCACACATGGTCCAACGAGCATTGGAAATCAATGGGTATGATCGGCGAGTACGGCAAACGTGTTATCTGGCGCAGACTCGGCATGACGCAGAAAATTCGCGACCGCGTTTATGAAGTGTCGGGTACGGACCCGGTGCCGGTCTACATCATGGGCGCACAGTTATTCATAAGCCCCACCAATGCTTAGTGAGACCCGCATACCCGGCCAGCGAGTTGCCATCACGGATGATGACACCGGAGTCCCCACGCGAGAATGGTTCCGGTATCTTGAGTACCTGAATACCGTCGCTGCCGCCGTGGTTACCAATGCCGCCTTTTACGACACTACCAGCACAGCTTGGACGGCAAATACGCCAACCATCGTGCCTGTAGGGTCTACTTATGCCACGCACGGGTTCTCGCTATCTACCTCCCGTATTACCGTCGCGGGCGCTGGGCGCTGCATCATCAGCGCGTCGCTCCAGTTAACCAACAACAACGCGTCCAGCGACGACGACATGACCCTCTGGCTGCGGGTGAATGGTGCGGACGCCACGGCCACCTCCAGACGCGCGACCGTGCCCATGCAGCACGCAAGCGTAGCTGGCAGTGTCCTGATGACGGTAAACTTCAGCTACACGTTTGCCGCAGGGGACTATTTCGAACTGTACGGCCTGTCAACGCTAGGGTATGCTCAGATTGCAACCTACGCGGCCAGTAGTTCGCCAGCCTATCCCGCAGCTCCGGGCACGATCTTAACCGTAGCGCAAATATTATAGGATCGGACGATGACAACCTATAACCTTTCGGCTTTCGCGGGCGCAGGCGCTCAGTTCTTTGATGACGACGGCGTTCCGCTAGTCGGCGGCCTGCTGTACAGTTATGACGCGGGCACTACCACGCTGCGAACAACCTACACAACCAGCGCGGGAACAATAGCCAACACTAACCCTATAGTTCTGAACGCGGGCGGGCGGACGCCAAATGAGGTTTGGCAAACTAGCGGCGTCTTACTGAAGTTTGTCCTGTACAATTCATTAAGCGAGTTAATCGGCACCTACGACAACATCCCGTCTATCAACGATCCCTTCGGCATCAACAGCCAACTTAGCTCAGTGGCGGGGACAAACTCTATAACGGCTACGGCGTCACCCACGCTTACCGCGTATGCAACAGGTTCGATCTACAGTTTTATTGCCGCCAACACCAACACGGGCGCGGCAACACTCAGCATTGATGGGCTGACCGCTGCCAGCATCACCAAGAACGGCTCGGCGGCGATATCTGCCGGTGACGTTCAAGCTGGCAAGATGATGCTGGTGGAGTACGACGGAACAGCGTTCCAGCTCGTCAACAACATCATCTACGGCGGATCAATCACAAGCGGCACTATTGTCAGTTTGACTACACCCATGTCCGCCGCCAACGGCGGTACAGGCGCGTCTACGCTTACGGCCAACAACGTCATTCTTGGCAACGGCGTAGCTGCGGTTCAGTTTGTGGCTCCCGGTACATCGGGCAACGCGTTGATCAGCGACGGTACAACTTGGGCCAGTTCTACCCCCGCTGTCATCGCGCCCACCGCGATAGGTCAGGTTCCCTTTAGCACCAACGGAACTTCGTACACTGCAACGCAAAAGATCGTGCAGATGACCGCCGTAGCTTCAACAAGCGGCACCAACATCGACTTTACGTCCATTCCATCGTGGGTAAAGCGCATTACGGCGATGTTTGATGGCGTTTCAACAGCTAGCTCAGCTTTGCTTCAGATTCAACTTGGGACAAGTAGTGGGTTCGAAACAACAAACTATTTTGGATCGGCAACTGGCGGTGGAGCGGCTGTTTCCAGCAACAATTATTCGTCTGGAATTTTATTAACTTCAAGCGCTTCTTCAAGTTCAACCACTGTTCGACATGGGGCTATCATTTTAACAAACATCAGCGGAAACACTTGGACGGCGCAAGGGGTCATTGGTTTGTCAGATACTGCGGTTACTTTTTATACAGGCGGCGCAAAATCTCTTGCGGCAACATTGACACAAGTTCGTATCACTACGGTTGGCGGTACCGGCACCTTTGACGCTGGCACTGTCAATGTCCTGTACGAGTGAGCGCGATGACTGAGCTTGCTGAAGCCAACACGCTGGATAGAATCGCGTTTCGGGAGAAATGATTTTCATGCGTAATTTCTTGAAGATTGCGGATAATGTAGACGTAACGCCAATACTTCATGCGTTGGCGGTCAACAGCGATCTATGGGATGAGCATACTTTACGCACAAGACACCCTAATACCGCGCACGCTGCCGTGCATGATATATGGCTCATGTTCAACGACCCTACAGGATCTGTCGTCAACGACATACAAGTAGTGCCTTACCGGGCATGGGACGCGTTGAAGCCTCTAAGGGGGCTAATTCTTGAGCTGATGCGCAAGGTCGATGGTGTACAATTGGGCCGCTGCATAGTAACGAAACTCCCTGTTGGAGATACAATAACACCTCATACGGACATGGGCGCGCCCGCGACGTTCTACACGCGTTATCAGATTGCTCTGCAAAGTTTGCCCGGCGCGTTATTCCATATAGGGGAGGAGACTGTCAATTTCCGCACGGGCGACATCTGGCTTATCAACAACCGCGAAGAGCATTCTGTCGTCAATAACAGTTGCGATGACCGGATTGTCTGCATCGTTGATATAAGGAGCGCATGATGATAACGGCGCAAGTTGAATCGTGGTCTTCCTTCGTTCAGGAAGTTCAACCACTGTTCCGCGCGCATTGGGAAGAATTGGCGCTCGACAAAGATAGAGTGCCTCTCTCACCACAATACAACGTATATGCCGCGCGCGAGGCTGCGGGCGAACTTCTGGTCGTGACACTCCGCGAGAAGGGGCGTTTGGTAGGATATTTCAACGGCATAGTCGCGCCGGGGCTTCACTATAGCACTTGCTTGACCCTCACAATGGACATATTCTGGACGCATCCTGATATACGGGGTGGCTTTGCGGGGGTTAAGCTATTTCGCGCGGTCGAAAAAGAAGCTAGAAGACGGAAAGTACAACGCATCCTCTATGGGTCCAAACTACATAAGGATGCGTCGCGGCTGTTCAAGTTTCTGGATATGACGCCTATAGAGGTGTATTATTCAAAATGGATAGGAGACTGAAATGGTAGCAATCGCGATAGGAGCCGCTGGCGTGCTGGGCGCGGGCGCGTCTATCTACGGCGCCAGTCAAGCCTCAAACGCGCAGCGCGACGCCGCCAATCAGGCGAACGCCACGCAGTTGCAGATGTACAATCAGCAGCGCAAGGATCTGGCTCCCTACACTGAAGCTGGCGGCGAGGGTCTAAACGCCTTGCGGACTTACCTTGGCGTGGGCGGGAACACGACCGCAGCCAACTACGGCGGGTACAACCAGCGGTTCGGCATGGACCAGTTCACGGCAGATCCTGGCTATTCTTTTCGGTTAAGCAAAGGTTTAGAAGGTTTGAACGCCAACGCCGCTGCGCGCGGTGGCCTGATCTCGGGGGCGGCGCTTAAGGCGGCGCAGAGTTACGGTCAAAAGGAAGCGTCCAACGAATACACCAACGCTTACAATAGGTTTATGCAAGAGAAGGAAGCCGAACGCACGGGCTACAGCGATCTGACGCGGATCGGGCAGGCGGCGGCGGCAGGCACCGCAACGGCTGCGGGGCAGTACGGCACGGCTGCGGCGACGAATATTAACAACGCGGGGCAGGCGCAGGCGTCTGGGTACGTCGGCATCGCGAACGGCGTCAATAACGCGCTTTCGCAGGGCCTAAGCCAGTACACTACGAATAACTACCTAAGTAGGTTAAGACCTGTTCAAAATACGAACCCGTACAGTTATGGCGCGGGGGGCTACACAGGTGAAGGCCCGTTCATGTCCGGCACGCCCTAGGGGTTAGCAACAATGGCCGACTTTAGCATTGCATCTCAGGTCCAGCCGGTAAAGCTGCCGGACCCGCTACAGCAGTACAACCAGTTTGCGATGCTGCGGGACCTGCAGGCGTATGCTGATAGGGACCTTTCAAGGGCGCCCGGCGCGCAGCAGCCGGGCGCGCAGCAGCCGGGCGCGCGGGGGCCTTTCGACATGGACCGTGCAAAGGCCGCCATAGCAGGTATTGAGTCGCGGGGTTGGGCTAACCCGTATGTCGCAATGGGGCCAGCCACCGAAAGCGGCGACCGCGCGCATGGCAAGTATCAGGTGATGGGGGCCAACATCCCCTCTTGGACGCGGGAGGCTCTCGGTAAGTCTATGACCCCCGCAGAGTTTCTTGCTAACCCTGATGCTCAGGAACGTGTGTTCGAAACGCAATTCGGTAAAAGCTTTGCGCGGTATGGCAACGTCGAGGACGCGGCCTCCGTCTGGTTTACGGGGAAGCCTCAGTCGCGGGCAGGTAACAGGTCTGATATCTTGGGCACCACCGCGCCGGTATACGTCCGCAGGTTTATGGCCGGGTATAGCCCGCTTCTAAACGCGCTTGCGCCTGGCGGGTCCGTTAATGAACTTAATCGGCAATAACGCTCTGTAGGGGTTAACGACAATGGCCGACTTCAACTTTGCACCGCAGACCTATCCTCCGCAACACGCGGACCCGATGCAGCAGTACAGCCAGTACAATCAGCTAGCGCCGCGTCAAGAGCCGCAAGGGGGTAACCAGCAGCCTGCGTACGGACAGTCTGCGTATGGACAGTACGACCAGTACAATCAGCAGTCTGCGTATGGACAGTACGACCAGTACAATCAGTTAGCGCGGCGTCAAGAGCCGCAGGGGGGGCGCCGGTTTTCTGGGTACGGATGGAACCGCCACGACCAAGGGAGAGGGATGCCCTACGGCCACGGCTTTCCCCCCGGAGGCGGCGTGCCCTACAATCCAAACTACCCCGGCATCAGCGGTCTGCCTCGCGATCCCGGATGGGGCATGCCCTACGCTCCAGCCCAAGGGGGGCTTGGACCTCGCGATCCCGGCATCAGCGATCTGTCTCGCGAGCCCCTGCCCTACGCTCCAGCCCAAGGGGGGCTTGGACCTCGCGATCCCGGCATCAGCGGTCTGCCTCGCGAGCCCCTGCCCTACGCTCCAGCTCAAGGGGGGCTTGGACCTCGCGGTCCAAATCCCGGATGGGGCATGCCCTACGCTCCAGCCCAAGGGGGGCTTGGACCTCGCGGTTCCGGCGGGGGGATGTATTAACGCATCTTGTATTTAGCGAACCAGCCGAGACTACGAAATTATAGGGATTAACGACAATGGCCGACTTCAGCATCGCATCTCAGATTCAACCGATGAAACTGCCAGATCCGATACAGCAGTACGCGCAGTTCAACCAGTTGGCGCTGCATCAGGCGCAGTTGGCGGAATACCAGCGCGGTCAGGGCGAGCAGAACCAACTGCGCCAGCTTCTGGGTAGCGGCATCAACCGTGACTCGCAGGAGGCCCGCGCGGCAGCCTACCGTATATCCCCGCGCGTGGGCGAACAATTTGACGCACAACAGAACGCCAACATAAAAGCAACCCTTGAGCAACAAGAGATGCGGGGCCGGATAGGCCAGATACCGTTCCAGAATCAGAAAACGCTGGGCGAGATTCGCGCGCAAGGCGACGTTAGCGCCGCCGCCAAGCAAACCGCCGCAGTGGCCAATGTGGACATGTTATCTAGGAGATTAAATGCCATAAATGCGTTGCCCCCCGAACTAAGAGACGCCGAATATGCTAAGTTTCGCCAAGAGGCTGTTGGGCTGGTGCCGGGATGGGCGAGCCATCTCGGCCCGACATACAATGAAGATACCGCACGCGAACAGGCGATGACCGCCGCGCAGAGTGTAGCGGCCCACGCTGCCGCAGAGGCGGCCAAGGCAAAGAGACTAGACCCGTACACCGACCCCACTACGGGTGAGCGGCGCGTAGACGTATACAATCCGGCTGGCGTTTTTATGGGCTCTCGCTCTGGCGCTCCGCCCGTCGCCCCCGGCGGTGCCTCCGTTGTCGCCCCGGGCGTTGCCCCCGGCGGTGCCTCCGTTGTCGCCCCGGGCGTTGCCCCCGCGCCTTCCCCCGGGCCTATAACGCAACAGGCAAACATGATAGCTGGTCAAGCTGCTCCGGCGAATATGATGGCCGCGCCCGCGCCTCCACAATTTGCCGCGCCTGCGGCCATGCCTGTGGCTCAGGCGCCTGTTGCTGCACCGTCTGCAACGGCTAACATGATCCCGGTGGCGCGCGCGGTTTACGAAAAGAATACGGCTGAGGCTATGGCGGCGCAAGAAACCGCTAAAGCCAACCGAAAGGAAGGTGCGCAACAACTTCTTCATACGGCAGGCGGCGAAAACGCGGCAAAAATAGAAGCTTTAATTAACGCGTCTACATCCGGCCTTATAGAAAACGCAGGCGCATCAGTTAAAGGAATGTTACCTGCTTCGGTTGGTGGCGGCGTGACGCCAGGTAAAAAAAACATTGCCCAGTTGGACCATATCGCTAAACAAATGACTTTTGAGCTTCTCAACGGTAAACTTAGCGCGGGCATCTCAAACGAAGACCGTAAATTTATTCAAGGATTAGTTGCGGACATAGGCAATCCAAATACGCCTGCTGAAGAGCGTCTTGCCGGTTTCCGTCAACTTAAAAATACCTTAGATGCTTGGGCTACAGGCAAGGATGTTGAAATCGGCGCGCCCGCAGGGGTTGCCAAAACTGCGGAAAAACCTACGGTTAACGGGCGAGCCGCAACGTTCACTGAGGGTCAAACGGCGACTGGCCCTAACGGCGCAAAAATTATTTTCCGCAACGGTCAATGGACACCGCAATAATGGCCTCATCCCTCCCCCCCGGTTTTACGCTTGACGCTTCGCCCGTTGCGCCTGTGACCGGCGAACTGCCCGCTGGGTTTACGCTTGACGCGCCAGCGGCAGGCGAAGGTATGCCATCTACGCGGAAAGCGTCTTCTGAAGGACGGTTGCGCGGTGGGTTTCGAAAGCAAGTAGAAGAAGCGTTTGCAAATCCTGCTGAGACGCCGCGCGTTCCAACGGCGGCAGAATTGGCGGGGAGATACGCTGATATTGGAATCGGCGCATTGCAGGGCATACCGGCTACTCCTGGTTTGTTCGGCGACATTGAAAACATGTTTCATAAGGATACCGTACTTCCGACTTCGCATGGAATCGCCAACTACATGTTTGGCGAACCGGCATCGCAAGATGTGGCTACGGGTCGGGCGTTAGGGCCCATGTTCGCGGGGCCTATAGCGGGGGGATTGTCAAAAGTAGCGGGGGCGGCGAGAGCTGCTGGACTGTCTACAACCTCGAAATTGGCCCAAGGCGCAAGCACGGTTATAGACCCGCTTTCGCCCGCAATATCGGGCGCGGTAAGCGCGGTAAGGAACGTGTTGCGCCCCGCCGCACCCGCTACAGCGACCACGAGCGAAATGTTTACCCGTGCGCTAAATAATTACAAGATTGTAGATGACTCCAATCTGGCTGTCTCGCCAACGGTGCTTCAGGCCGCAGTCACGGATATCAAGAAGACGCTGGAAACATCAAGGTACGTAGAAGAACTCGACCCAGCGGCGCGGAGCTTCCTGAAGGTTCTTGAGGACCGCGCAGCAACGCCGCAGTCTCTCACGCAACTTGATGCGCTGCGGGGGAAAGCGCGTGACCTGGCGTATGACGCATCCGGCGGGGAGAAAAAGGTTCTGTCTACAATCTCCCGTAGCCTTGATGAAATGCTTACAAGGGCCGACCCCTCGCATCTGGTGCCCAAGAACCCGTCTGCGCCTTCTGCGTCACCGGACGCTGTGCGTGAGGCGTTCATAGGCGCCCGGAACGATTTCGGTACGGCGGCCAAAAGTTCGGAAATCGAAACGCTTATCCATAGAGCGGAGGTATCCACGACGGATGACCCTATCAAGGCCCTGCGCACCCAATTCTCCTCGCTGGCGCGGAACGAGGACCGTTTGGCGCGGTACTCGGTTGCGGAGCAGAAGGTCATAACTGATATAGCTGCGGGCGATATAGGCTCCCGCACGCTTAAATCGTTAGAAAACCTTTTACCCGGATTTAGCCGGTCCAGTATGTTCGGCAATGTCATGGCGGCTCTGGCGGGTACAGCGGGCCATGCAGTAGGAGGCCCTTTCGGATCGCTGGCTTTTGCGGTTCCCGGCGCGGCGGGTAAATGGGCCGAGAGCGCGAGAGGGGCTCAGGCCGTGCCCATAGCCAACAGATTCGCGGAAGGCATACGCGCGCGGAATGTGGGCGCCACGTTGCCACCACCCCTACCGACATCCACTATCCGTAACTGGCTCATCCCCGGCGCTACGTCCGGCGTTAACGCCCTCGCGCCTCAAGAGGCCCCCTGATGCACAACGCAAAGCTGGCCCTTGACGGTACAATCGCGGCGGGAGCGTTGACGCTCCCTTGGTGGGCGCTGGAGCTGGGCGCATGGGGTGGGCTTGGCGTCACGCTGGCAACACTGGTGCTGCTTGCCCTTCGCATACGCATTGCCGTCCGTGATTGGATGAGTGGGCGAAGTGGCCGTGATGTTTAGCCTGCTCTTCACGCCGCTGGCAAGATATGCGGCAATAGCGGCGGTTCTTCTTTTGACGCTAACCGGCGCCTACTACAAGATCCGCAAGGACGCGGTGGCCGAGGTTGAGGCTGCTGCGACGGCGGACGTGCTACGGAGGACACGCGATGCGATTAGCGCTTCTGATGCTCTTGATCTGTCCCCTGACCGGGTGCGCGACGCTGACCCCAACCGCAGGGACTAACGCAACAGTCTGCACCGTTTGGCGCGCCGTATCATGGTCGTCCAAGGACACCACAAGCACCATTGTGGAAGTCAAACAGAGCAACGCCCGCCGCGCAGGGTGGTGTGTTAATTAAGCGCCATTGCTCTTGGCTCTAGCGCGGGTCCGAGAAGCTCCGTGCGCTCCCGCATCATTCGCAGGGTCGTGTAGCGCTGGTGCAGTCGCACCAGCACCGTAACGCGCTGCTCGCCCTTGCGCTCGTCATCAAGCATCCGCTTGACGGTGTCCTCATCCAGCGTGGGCAACACTTGGTTGAGTTGACGCCAATTAGGGTTCATGTCTTCAATTCCTCAAGTGCTATATCTGAAGTAGACCGCTTGTCTTGAAGCGCGGCCCAGATGCGGTCGTCCACAGTCTTATTACACATCAGCAGATAACACCAGACCGCTTTCGTCTGGCCGCTGCGGTGCAACCTACCTACCGTCTGCTCAAACAGTTCCAGCGACCACGGCAGCGACAGGAAGATGATCTTGTTGCCGCCGTGTTGCAGGTTTAAGCCATGCCCGGCGGATTTTGGATGGATCAACAGCAGCTCGATCTCGCCCGCGTTCCAGCGGTTGATGGCGTCAAAGTCGTCAATCGTCCGCGCTTGCGGATACCGCCGCATCAACTCAGCTAACTCTTCCTTAAAATTGTAAACGATGATCGTATTGGCGTGCTGGTTCTCTTCTAATATCTCACTCAACAGGTCGAACTTGTGCCGCGAGAACCAGACGGCGGTCTGATGTCTGCGAAACCGGCCCCGCGCATCCAGCGCCGTTGTCTTGGTGTCGTACGAGAAACCACTCGCCAACTGTTGCAGCTTGCTTGTCACGGCAGCGGCGTTCGCGGCAATGATCCGCTCGTCGTCTCCGTACTCCAGCACGAAATCGCGTTTCATCTTCTCGTAGGCGGCGCGGTCGGGCATGTCGCAACGCATATGCACAACGTGCAACGGTGGAAGTTTATCGCTGTACGCGCCGGGTTCCAGCACGAAAGTTGCCGGGCGGATCACGGCCATGACCTGCTCCAGCGCGCCCTTGCGCGGCTGCCAATCCCCAAAATCGCGGTTGACGCACACGAAGTACTTCTGGAGAAACGCGCCCTTGGCGCGGCCCAGCAGCTTCTGGTCAACCACCTTGCACTGGCCAAACACATCTTCAAGGCCGTTTGACGTGAACGATCCTGTCAGGCCCCAGCGGAAGGGCACCTCGTCGAGGTGCGCCAGCAGCGCCTTGAATCGCTTGCCTGACGGGTTCTTGAGCCGTGTTAGCTCATCAAAGACAACGCCGTCAAAACCTGATAGGTCGGGCAGGGATTGAATGTTGTCGTAGTTGGTCACGACAATGGGGGCAGACCCTTCGAACGCCGCCCGCCGCTGTTTGGGTGTCCCGATGGCAACGGCTATCTCAACGTCTGGAGCCCACAGAAGTCGTTCCGCTGGCCACACGTCCGTGCAGACGCGCTTGGGGGCCAGCACCAGCCACCGCTTGACGTGCCCCTCCGCGAGCATCTCGGCCATGGCCGTCAGCGTGATGGCCGTCTTGCCCGCGCCCACGGGCGCGAGGATCATCGCGCGGTCGCGCCCGAACAGGAAATCAGCCGCTTCTTCTTGATAGGGTCTAAGAGCTAGCCCCATTGGATGGCCGCCGCGCTTGCCATGCCTGGAAATGACCGGCTCCGCTCTTTCTCGCGGTTAGGCCCCGGCGATGCGAAATGAATATCGGGTCTGGCGTCTGCCGCAGTCATGGTTGATGTCGCCGTCAGCGCAGGCAGATTGCCGCGCGTCCAAAAGCAGGTGCGCTTCTTTACCGGGTCCCCGAATTGCCAAGGTTGCACGGTGAAACACGGCCCCCGACCGATGATCTCCCTTGCGTACCTGTGCATGACCGGGTTCTCCACCGCCACTTTTGCGGCGTTGGCGTTCAGGCAATCCCGAAAGAACGCCGCGCCCGCTCGCATGTCCTCCCACAGGTCGCGTTCCGCCAACCAGCGCACGCCTGAGTTACAAAGCCTCCGACAAGAGGGGTGAGCAATTACCAGATCCCAGGGTTCCCGCAGCAGCGGGCGAACATCACCCCGGATGTGTGGTCCGGGCCGTTCGGACGGCTCTAGGTCGCACGAGATGGCGTCATGCCCCGCCGCGATAAATGCGTCGCGGAAGATGCCGGAAAACTCACAGGCGATCAGGACACGCATAGCAACCATTTATCTATCCCCTCTATTGACCACAGGCAGGCGTACCGCTGTTCCAACCGCTGCATGTCCGCAGCGAACAGTTTCTGAAGCGGCGCCAGACGCCCGCCATTTGTCTTGAGTTCCACGAACCATGTCTCGCCGTTTGGCATACACGCGATTCGGTCGGCCACACCGCGCTGCGTGAGGGACCGGAACTTGTAAGTGACGCCGCCCTTCGAAAGAACGGCCCATACAAAATACTTCTCAATCTGGCTTTCCCGCATAAAGAAATCTATTGCATGTTTGTAAAAGATTGTCTAGCCTACCTGAGTCAACAATCCAATGAGGTAATCAAATGGCTCAACACAGCACTATAGTCGGCGGTTCCACCGCCAAGCGCGTCCTCAACTGCCCCGGCTCCGTAGCGCTCGTCGCGCAGTCTCCCACCAAACCATCCAGCGTCTACGCCGACACCGGCACCTTGCTCCACAACGTCATCGCGGACGTGCTGGGCGGCAGGTATACTAAAGGCGGCGCGCAAGATTTCCTTGGTACGAAGTATGCCGGGGTGACGCTGGACCAGGAGCTGATTGACAGCAAGCTGTTGCCTGCATTGGCAGCCTTGAAAGAGATAGATCCCGACCGGCAGATGGAGTTTGAGACTGAGGTGCAGGTGGCGTTCGGATCTGTCTTGCCTAACGTGTTCGGGTCTGCGGATATTGTGGGGCGAATCGGCGCCACCGCGTACATTCTGGACTGGAAGTTCGGCGACGGCGTTGCTGTCGAGGTTGAAGAGAACCCACAATTGCTGTTCTACGCCGCCGCCGCAATGCGGACGCCGTCAGCGCAGTGGGCGTTCGAAGGCGCGAAGAAGGTTGAATTGGTGATCGTGCAGCCGCCGCACATCAAGCGTTGGGTAACAAGCGTTGCCCGCATCAAGCTGTTCGAGAGTGAGTTGATCCGCGCGGTGAAACTGGCGGAAAGGCCGGACGCGCCGTTGGCGGTGGGCGACTGGTGTCGCTGGTGCGCCGCCAAGGCGACGTGTCCGTTGATGACCGGCGCGGCTGACCGGGCGATGGTCGCGGCGTTGCAGGGTGTCGATGTCGCCCGCGTGTCTGAACACTTGCAGATGGCTGACCAGCTAGAAGGATGGATTAAGGAAGTACGGGCGCTGGCGATGCAGACGCTGGAGTCCGGTCTGCCGGTGCCGGGTTACAAGCTGGTCCCCAAGCGGGGAATACGCCAGTGGGTAGATGAGAAGGCCGCTTTTGCCGCCATGTGTGGTATGGGCCTAGACGACAGCGAATTGATTGAAACGACGATCCTGAGCCCTGCGAAGGCCGAGAAGGTGCTGAAGAAGCACAAGCTCGCGCTGCCGGAGGGACACGTCGTTTCCGTCTCATCGGGTAACACGTTGGCAACCGAGGATGATCCTCGCCCGGCGGCGTTGCAGATTGGCCGACAGTTGTCGGCTGCTCTTGGTAAAATCATCTAAGGAGAAAAAAGATGGCTAATCTAACAGTATTCAGCAACGCCAACCTTCCATCTGTGCAGTCCCTTTCCAGTAGCTTGCGCGCGATCAACACGGGCGCGGGCGGAGAGGGGGGCGCAGCGCTGCTCAAGATGGACAAGACCGGCCATTGGGTGTTCGGTGCGGACCAGACTGAAGTTGAGGCAGACGCGACGTGGGCCATCAACCCGTTCAGCTTCGTTCATGGCTTTATTGCGTGGGGCGATGGCGAGGTCTTGGGCGAAGTAATGGCCCCTGTGACACAGCCCCTGCCAGCCACTGACCCCGCACCGGCAGCCGCTAAACGCGGCTGGGAGATGCAGGTAGGGATGTCTCTGAGATGTATGTCTGGTGAAGATGAGGGTCTGGAAGTGCGGTACACCGTCACTTCAGTCGGAGGGAAGAAAGCAGTCCAGCGGCTTGCGCTGGCGATTGCGTCCCAGGTAGATGCGGACCCCACCAAGCCTGTGCCTGTCGTGCTACTGAAGGTGGAACATTATTTGCATAAGTCCTATGGCCGCATCTACACACCCCTCTTCGATGTCACGTCGTGGATTGGAATGGACGGCCCACAGCACTCGGATGTGGCAAACGCCCCGCCGGTTGACGCGCCCGTTGATACCCGCCGCCGCCGCCGTCCGGCGTAAGGAGAAGTGAAAGCGGGCGTCAGCAGTCTTTCCCCTGTTGACGCCCGTGAGTATCTACAGAGCCCCATGACCATCCTATACTGTGATTTCGAGACGCGGAGCAAGTGCGACTTGCCTTCGCGGGGCGTGTACAACTACGCCCAAGACATCAGCACTCAGGTGCTGTGCATGTCCTACGCTTTCGATGACGACGCAGTGACGACCTGGGTGCCCGGTCAACCGTTCCCGCAGCGCGTTGCGGAACACACCGGCCAGATCAGGGCGCACAACGCGGCTTTCGAACGGCTCATTTTCTGGTACGTCCTGTGCCCCGATCAGGACATCCCCGAGCCCCGGCTGGAGCAGTTCTACTGCACCGCTACGCAGGCCCGCGCCAACTGCGCACCCGGTTCGCTGGCGGACGCTGGGCGCTTCGCTGGCGCGACCCTGAAGAAAGACCACAGGGGTATGCAGTTGATCCGCCTGCTCTCCATCCCCGGTAAGGATGGCAGCTTCCGTCAGGACTCGCGTCTGATGGCCGAGATGGTGGCCTACTGCGAGCAGGACGTGCGCGCCATGCGCGCGATCAGCAAGGGTATGCGTGACCTGTCCGCTGACGAGCTGGCCGACTACCACGTCAACGAGCGCATCAACGACAGGGGCGTGCGCGTCGATGTCGAACTGTGCCGCGCCGCTGAACGCTACGCATCTGACGAGGTGCGCGACACGCAACTCCTCGTGCTTGACCTGACGGGCGGCGCGGTCGAGACCGTGCGGGGGCCGCAGCTACTGACGTGGGTATCGCATCGCATCGGGGGTAGGGGGCACGCGCTGATGGAAGTGCCGAGCGATGACGGGGTGCGCATCTCGCTCGACACGACGGTGCGCGCGAACCTCCAAGAGCTGGCCGCCGAAGATCCAGAAGAGGTGCCGCCGGAAGTCGCCGAAGTCCTGCATTACGCGGACGCAATACGCTCCGCGTCCGTCGCGAAGTTCAAGCGCGCCGCAGCGCTCGCGGATGACGACGACGGACGCGTGCGCGGCGCGTTCGTGTTCGCCGGGGGCGCGGCTACGGGCCGGGCGTCAAGTTTCGGATTGCAAGTACACAATTTTCCACGCAAGTGCGCGAAGGACCCGCAGACGATCCGCGATGCGATGGTGCGCGACGGCGGCTCGATAGTGCCCCGGTTCGGCAAGCGCGTGACGGACGTGCTGAAGCAGATGCTGCGCCCCGCGCTGCTGGCCTCGGATGGTAGCAAACTCGTAGCAGCCGACTGGGCATCTATCGAGGCGCGCGTCAATCCTTGGCTGTCGGGGGACGGCGAGGACAAGCTGGACATCTTCCGTCGCGGCGAGGATGTCTACAAAGTCAACGCCGCCGCGACGTTTCACGTACCCGTTGCCGGGGTGACAGGCGAGCAGCGCCAGATGGGAAAAATTCAGGAACTCGCGCTGGGTTTCGCCGGGGGTGTCGGCGCGTTCGCCGCGATGTCGCGCATATACGGCATGAAGATACCGGAGCCTGACGCGAAGCGCATGGTGAACGCCTGGAGACGCGCGAACCCTTGGGCAGTGATGTTCTGGGACAGCCTTGAGCGGGCCTACACCGCCGCCATACGCCACAAGGGGAAAGAATTTACCGCCGGGCGCATAACGTACCTGTTTGACGGTCTGCACCTCTGGTACGCTCTGCCATCCGGGCGCATCCTGTGCTACCCATATGCTCGATTGGAGAAGGAAGGGATCAGCTACGCGAAGGCGGCGTGGAAGCCCAGCGCGGAGGCTACGGAGTGGCCTCGCGCGCGGCTCTGGAAAGGCCTCGCGTGCGAGAATTGTTGTCAAGCGACCGCTAACGATATCCTGCGTTACACTCTTCGTTTGCTCGATGCAGAGGGGTTCGAACCCGTGCTGCACGTCCACGATGAGATCGTGCTGGAAACCGCAGACCCCGTAACAGCCGAGACAGCATTGCAGCGCGCGATGTGTACGCCACCCACATGGGCAGCAGGTCTGCCGCTGGGGATCGAGACGACGACGATGACACGCTATGGGAAGGGTTAGGGGATGATCAGCCAGCAAGACTTCATTGACTATATTGGGGCGCTCGCGCCCGAGGACGAGACCGCGCTGGTGGTGCTACAGAAGCCCAGTCTGCGCGACGGCGTGCAGCGCACGCATCTGGACGGTTCGCTCGCGTATACGTTCCCAGCGTTCCTGTTGGACCACAAGCGCAAGCCGGGCGCATGGTACGTCAACACGGGCAGCTTCATCCCCGCGCAGTTCGACAACGGGCGCGTCAGCGCTAGCGTCAGCAATTGCACGCATGTCCTGTGCATGATGCTGGACGATATAGGCACGAAGTCAAAAATCCCGCCCTTGCAGCCAACATGGATCATGGAAACCAGCAAGGGGTCGTTTCAGTGGGGCTTTGCGTTCGATCCCGACACGCAGCCGACAACCGGCGAGTTTAGCGCCGCGATCCGCGCCATTGCGGTGGCGGGGTACACGGACCCCGGCGCGATTAACGCCGTGCGAAACTTCCGCATCCCCGGCTCGATCAACCTGAAGCCCGGTCGCGACGGGTGGCCTGCGCGGTGCGTCGAATGGCATCCTGAACGCCTGTTTTCTGTCTCGCAAATCTGCGAGGCGCTTGGCGTCACGCCTGGGGAGGCTTCGACGGCCCGGCATCTGCCGTTTAATCTGCGCGACACCGGCATGGACACGGTGCTGGAGTGGTTGAACGACAAGGGTCTGGTGCTGTCGCACGTCAACCCAGAGGGCTGGATGGGCGTTGTCTGCCCCAACCATGCTGAGCACACGGACGGCCAGATGGGAGCCCGTTACAAGCCATTGGACCGCTCGTTCTGTTGCTACCACGGGCACTGCGAAGGCTTCAATACGCAGGCGTTTTTGTCGTGGGTGCATGACAACGGCGGCCCAAAAGTGTCCCCCGGCCTGCGCGACGAGTTGCTGGCAGCGCAGATGCAGTCCACCCTGTCCAAGCTGTCGCCCACTGAGGCGTTCCCTGACGAGGCCGCCAAGGTCATCGCCGAAGTGGAGCGCAAGGAAGTTGGACGCGTTGATAAGGCGAACTGGTATGAGCGGTTCGCGTATGTTGTGGATGATGACGCTTATTTTGACATGGACGCCCGCACCGAGTTGAGCCGTCACAGCTTCAACGCCATCTTTCGCCATGTGTTTTGCAAGTCCATCCACGTTACCGGCAAGACCGCCCGCCGCATCGAGGCCAGCGTCTGCTACGACGAGAACCGCAGTGCCGCCAACGCCCGCCTGCTGCGCGGGATCACCTACGCTGCGGGCGATGGTGTGCTGGTGTCGCGTGACGGCGACGTGTACGGCAACCGCTGGCGCGACGCTCGGCCTGATCTGACCGGCGTGGCCGCTGGCGACGTGTCCCGGTGGCTGGACCATTGCCGGGTGCTGGTACCCGAGGAGGCCGAGTTGAACCATTGTCTGGATGTGATGGCGTTCAAACTCCAGAACCCGCGCATCAAAATCAACCACGCGATCCTGCACGGCGGCGACGAAGGCTCCGGCAAGGATACCATGTGGGCGCCATTGATCTGGAGCGTCTGCGGCCCAGGGCTCAAAAACCGTGGCCTCGTAGACAACGATGGGCTTAATTCGCAGTGGGGATACGCGCTGGAGTCGGAGATCCTGATCCTGAACGAACTGCGGGAGCCGGAGGCATCGCAGCGCCGTGCGCTTGCTAACAAACTAAAGCCCATCATCGCCGCCCCGCCTGAGACGCTGCCGATCAACCGCAAGGGCTTGCACCCATACGATATGGTCAACAGGACCATGGTGCTAGCGTTTACGAACGACCCGGTGCCGATCTCGATCTCGTCCGGTGACCGCCGCTGGTTCTGCGTCTGGTCGTCCGCCGGGCGCATGGATGCGGACGCGGCGCAGGACATGTGGCGCTGGTATCGCGCCGGTGGGTTCGAGACCATCGCCCGGTGGCTGGCTGACCGCGACGTGTCCAAGTTCAACCCGTCTGCGCCGCCGATGTGGACCGAGTTTAAGGAGAATCTGATCGAGAACGGGATGAGCATGGCCGAAAGTTTCATCTTGACGCAGATCCGCGCCCGGACGGACGAGTTCAGGCGCGGGATCATTGCCACGCCTTTATACGGCATCTGCGACAGGCTGGCAGCATACGCGCCTGCGGGCGTCAAAATCCCGCAGTCCGCGCTGCTGCACGCTCTCAAAGAAGCGGGGTGGATCGACCGGGGCAAGGTGTCGTCTGCGGAGCACAACACGCGCAAACATGTGTACGTCGCGCCGGAACTAGCTACCGAACGCAAGTCTTTGCTGCGGAACATGCTCGAACCGACCGCCACGAGTAAAGTTGTCGATTTCCCGCCGCGCGGAGGCCCCAATGCTGTTTGATCCGCCGTCCTGGACCGTCGAGCAGCTAGACTATCTCAGAGACGCGCGGCGGCGGGGAGTAGCGACCGCCGTGATGGCCGCGCATCTGCACAAGACCCCGAATGCAGTGCTAGGGATGGCGTTTCGGAAAAAGTACCCTTCGCCGCACACGTTCTCGGACAAGAATAAACCGAAAGGATGCACCATTCTGGCCGCCGCGCAGGGGCAATGCCGGTGGCCGTTGTGGGGGGCGGCGTTTCCCGGTGTGAAGGACGCATACGTCTGCGCTGCGGCGTCCGGGTCTGCCCCCTATTGCGCCGCGCACAGTCAAAAGGCGACGAGACCGCCCCCGCCGCCTATGCGGAGGCGCGCAGCGCCAGAGTGAAATATCCCGCGCCGTCTTGCCAATGGTCCGGGTGCGCGGCGTCGCCGCAGAGAATCCGCGCAATCTTATCTGCCACGCAATCCAGCGATTGCGCTTGCACAGGCGTCAACGCCGCCCAGTTCGGCGCGCCGCGCATGAGGTTTTTAAGGTTCTGCGCGTGCAGCGCGGTATTTTGGTAAGGGCCGTGCGTCAATTCGCGCGCTGCAAGTGTGTCGTGTACGTTCTCCATCAAAATTCTCTCCACTTTTTGATGATGTCTGGCAGTAGCTCAGAGATCAGCCACGCGACGAGAAACGCCAGACCAGCGTTTACAAGCGTCATGGAAATCGCAAGCATCAAAACTATATAGCCCATGTCCGGCCCCCCTTACCGCATTGCCATCCGAATGTACTGCTGTTTGTACCGCTCTGCTTTTGAAGCTAACCTTCGTTGCCAGCCTCCCCCCCCGGCGACGTGACACGCGCTCATCTGGACGTGTGTACGGACCCCGGCGGCAACGCACCGCTGCATGTGCATGATCCCAGCCGCAATTCCATATTCACATTCTGTCAGCCTGCGCGGGTCAAGCCCCATTGCGCGTGCCGTGCGCGGCATGACTTGCAGTGCGCCCTGCGCCCTGTCACCGCCGTGCGAGCGCACGCGCGGCCCCTGCGCGTTACAACGGAAACCGCTCTCCAGTTGCGTCAGCTTAAGCGCCGTCGATGTCCACTGCGAGCCCAGCCGCGTGCGGGTTTCGCGCTCTACAATGCGCGCAACGTATTCGCGGTCTCTGGGGACAGCAGTACTTCGCAGCGCGCCAAAAGGCGCGCGGACATCGTTGACCAGCGCGCCCGTCCAATTGCGGGCTTTGTCGCGCGCAAAGTATTCCGCCGCAGTCATCTCTGCGGCGGCGGGTGACGCGGCAAGCATGGCCGCCAGTGCTAGTGTGATGCGTCTCATTGGTTTGTCCTTTTTCCCGGCGCGGCGTTCGCCAGCACCCAGGCCGCAGCATCGTCGCGCGTCGCGGCGTATCCTACTCGCCCTGTCACTGTGACGCAACGCAAGCCCGGCTGTCGGCGAGTCGGCGCGCAATGGCCCAAGACGATACCGTCCTGGACCACGTCGAACGCGCCGTCATCGTGCGGGTCGGCGATGGTTTTGCGGCGTGCCACGTTCATGTTCATGTTCTCCCTGTCAGGCGTTCGGGCCGTGAAAGATGTTCTCGATGACGCGCGTATAGGCTTGAATGACATCAATGCGGGTCAGGAGGTGGTCGCATGTGCCGACTAGATCCCTACGCGCCTTGGTCGCGCGGCCAGCGGCTTTCAAGTCTCGCATGGCGATGTCAAAGCGGCGCTTGGCCTCGGCGGCAAGCGCGGTCTTTTCCGCCAGAGTGGTACGGCGGGTGGTAGTGTTCAGAGCGGCGGGGCGGTAGAGGGTCAGCATGTGCGTCAGTCCCTTGTAATGCTTGCTTTATTGCGGTTGCTTTATTGCGGTTGCTTTATTGCGGTTGCTTTATTGCACAGCGCAAGTGCGCCGTCAAGGATTACTTTACATGATCGGCAGCGACAGCGGCGTCGGCGGCGACGGCGGCGACGGCGGCGGCGTCGGCGGCGTCGGCGGCGACGGCGGCGTAAGCTGCAGCATCGGCTGCAGCATCGGCTGCAGCGGCAGCGTCGGCGGCGCAGGCGGCGTCGGCGTGGGCGGCGCGGGCGGCGAGAGCTGCAGCGGCGACGGCGCGGGCAGCGTCGGCTGCGCGGGAAGCGTCGGCGGCGCAGGCGGCGGCGGCGGCGGCGGCGTCGGCGGCGGCGGCGACGGCGCGGGCGCCGATGCCTGCGAGGGCAGCGGCGGCGGCGGCGCGGGAAGCGGCGGCGTCGGCGGCGCGGGAGGCGGCGGCGGCGCGGGAGGCGTCGGCGGCGCGGGCGGAGTATGCGGCGGCGGCGCGGGAGGTAAAGGTGTTAGACATGTTCGCTTTTCCTTCTATTGTACAAAATTGCTTTACAGTGTGGGGCTTGCCTTGGCAAGCCCTATGTGGCGGGCAGGAAGAACGACTGGAACTTAATCATAAGGCTTAATTCCCCGTTTCAACATCCTTTGAAGATGTGGATGGTCGGTCATCGGCACCTTACTTTTATCAGGCCGACGGGCTGTTACGTTGTATTCGTTCTCGTCATGGTAATACATCACCTCACCCACAATCTTATGGGTCAAAGGATGCGCCAGGAGGTCATGTGTGAAATGTGAACCGGACGCCACCTTCAAGTCATCATCATGCGTGATCACATAACGACCAATTCCGTCCATATCATTGCGGGCGGCGGCCTTCAGTCCTTCGATGCTGGGGTTGTGATGCACCTGAGTATTGGAGCGTTCGAACGCCTCGCGGAACCTGATCATTTTATTTTCCTTTATTGTACAAGATTTCTTTACATCATGGCGCTTGCCTTGGCAAGCCCCATGTTCGGTTCACGCGGCAATGGCAACACTTGGCTTAGGGCGGGCGATATGATACCGCGCACGCAATCTGGTCACTGCCTCAGCGTCCTGCGCGGCTGTCAGTGTGAGATGCGCACCGCCGCCGCTCGCGTATATCCTCCCGGCCGACACGTATGTTAGAAACCAGGCGCTCGCGCCGCGTTCAATTTCGACGTGAGTCGCGCTGCGGCTGTATTTGTAAGCGCTCGGCACTTTATCGCCGCTTGTCGCGGTCAGACGTGCGCCCTGCCAATCTTTTTTAGCGAGCAACGCGGCGAGCCGCGTTTCCGCGTCTGTGGCGAGCCCCGCGAGCTCGCCCCAAGTCGTGTAAGCGTGCGATTCGGCTCGGCCGTTCACGGCTTTCAGGGCTGCTTCAATCGCGGCTTTGTTTTCAATTGTGATCTTGATTTTCATGGTTCATCTCCCGTTTAGGACCTTGATTAGCCCATCGCCGCGCCGGCGCGTTGCCGGCGCGTCAATTGGCTAATCAGCCAGCAATCACGGCGGTAATGTCAGAGCCTATGGTGTGGATCGAATAAAGGTGCGTTCCAAGTTTGCGCACCATGTGCCTTTCGGGGTGCCGACGGTAGCATTTCAGCAGATGTGCGATATGTCCGCGCCGTTCAAACGCTGCGTACTGAGGCTCGTCAGCGAAATAAAACTGGAAACGAGGCTTGTTAGGCTCGATAGCGTTTTGACGTGGGGATGATATAATGGTGCGCATGTTTGCTTTTCCTTTGCTGTACTATATTTTCTTACAAGCCTGTTAAAGCATATCGCGCAATGCTTGTAAAGAGGTTTATTACAATAATTCAAAAAAAAGCAAAATAGGCGGAAAATGCTTAGGCTAATCACACTATTTTCGTTATATTCAAGGTTGCGTTAAGCGTCTGAATTGACGTGGGTTTTCGGGGCATATTGTCTTAATTGCTTTTTTACTGTTACTAATCATTAGGATTTTATATATGTAATGTTATAATATAACAGTGAAATTATACGGGGCGAAAAAAACCGGCAGGGCAATTTAGCCTTTTTGCCTATTTTTGATCGCCGCGCCACAAGCCGCGACACAAGCCGCGACACAAGCCGCGACACAAGCCGCGACACAAGCCACGCCATACGACTAGCTAGCAGATAGCAATTCTGCACATTGCGTATATCGCAATGGGACTAGATAGCAGATAGCAATTCTGCACATTGCGTATATCGCAATGCGACTAGATAGCAGAATGTAATGTTATAACATAACAGTTAGCAATTTTGCCTATTGTGTAAGCTTAACCATTCTGGACC
>JBAXMD010000012.1:0-27707 GCA_037134475.1 Verrucomicrobiota bacterium
CCCCTAACATGCCCGCCACCGACACCCCCGCCGCTCCGGCCGAAGCCCCCAAGGGCCCAGTCATCGAGCTCATCCCGCTCGGCCAGAACCTGGCCCGCGTCGTCCTCACGATCTCCAACCAGGGCTCCCTCGCCCGCTTCCAGCAGGAACTGCAGACCCTCGGCCAGCACTTCGGCCGCATCCAGCAGCTCCAGCAGCGGATCCAGGTCGCCCTCACCACGGTCGAGCGCGACGCGCTGATCAAGGTCGGCGAAGCCGAGATCAAGGACTTCAACGAGAAGGACGCCGTCTTCGCCAAGGTCTGGGGCTTCAACGTCCCGGCCGTGGCTAACCGCCAGTCGACCTTCATCAACACCGCCCTCCGTCTCTTCGCCGTCATCTCCGAGGAAGAAGCCGCCAAGGCTCGCTCGGCCGCCGACTTCAAGGACGAGCAGCTCGTCATCCGTGGCGATCGTCGCCTCCTCCAGACCGCTGAGATCCGCGGCCTCGACCTCGTCGTCCAGTTCGACCAGTTCGCCAAGGTCCTCCAGGCCCGCCGCGACGCTTTCCTCCAGCTCACCGAGCTGCTGAAGCGCTCGACCAACGACGAAGAAAAGAGCCGCATCCAGACTCAGCTCGACCAGACCCGCGACCTGCTCGAGAAGGGCAACAAGGAGATGGCCGAAAGCGTCGGTTACTCGATCACCCACAATTACGAAATCGAAGTCCTCGAGTCGAAGTTCGTCATCCTGCTCAACCAGGAAGAAGTGAACCAGATCCAGGGACTCGTCGCCAGCGCCCAGCAGCAGCAGGCCGCCGCCGCTCCGGTCATCGAGATGCCGAAGCTCGAGAAGAAGGCCGACAAGAAGAACTAAGCCTCGCGCTTGGTCTTCCCCACAAGGCCCGCCTTCACCGGCGGGCCTTTTTGTTGGCTAGAAAAGCTCGCCCTGCTGCGCGTCCGCCGGCGGGGTGACCTTGGGCTTAGGCTTGAGCACTTCAATCGGCTGGGCCGTCGGCTCGGGCGAGGTCGTAGCTCGTCCATGCCTGGCCTGATAACGACGTAACGTGGAGTGCATCTCCATCTCGACCAGGAAAGCCTCCACCGCAGCGATGTCTTCCGCCACAGGTTGACCCGGGTCGAATTCGAAATCGGTCTGGAAGGTCACGAGCTTGAGGTTGCCCCGGATGCGCTCGGCCTCGGCCTTCACCTGTTCACGGAAGCGCTCGGGCTGCAAGGTGTCGGCGGCCGCCAGCACGCCCTCCAAGTGTCCGTATTCGGTGAGCCATTTCACGGCGGTCTTAGGGCCTACGCCCTTGAGCCCGGGAATATTGTCGGAGGTATCGCCGACGAGCGCGAGGTAGTCGGCGATGCGCTCCGGCGGGACGCCGAACTTTTCGGTGACCGCGGCGGGGTCGAGACGACGCCAGCCCATGGCCGGGTTCGCCGTCGGCGGCGGCGCCAGCTGAATGACCGGCCCGCCGACGCATTGGCCGAAATCTTTATCAGCGCTGACGATGATGCACTGGTCGCCGGACGCGGACAGGATCCGCACGGCGGTGGCGATCAGATCATCGGCTTCGACGCCGCGACGCTCGAAGGTCTGGTAGCCAAGCAAAGCGGTCAGGCGCTTGATCTCGGGAAGCTGCTGGACGATCTCATCGGGCGTCTCATCCCGCTGGGCCTTGTATTCTGGCAACGCGGCGAGGTGGCGGTCAGAGCCACCGAGGTCGAAGAAGACCGCACAGCGGTCCGGCTTCTCCCCGTCCCGGAGATCCTGGAGGGACTTCATCCAACCATGCAGGGCCCCCGTGGGGAACTGGTCGCTCTGGCGACGGAGGTTGGACCGCTCCATCGCGAAGTGGCTCCGAAAGACCAGATTGAAGCCGTCGATCAGCAGCCAGCGCATGGAAGCAGTGTCGCTCGACCTGGTCGGACCATCGAGAAAAAAGCGGGCCCGCCGAATGGCGGGCCCGTTATCAACGAAGCGGGAGGCTTGGCTTACTTGGCCGGCTCGGCGACGACCGGGGCCGGAGCCACGGGAGCGGCGACTTCGATCGGCTCGCGATAGACCGCGCCGCCTGGGGAGATGAGCGTGGGGTTCGAGAAGGTCGAACCAGCGCGCATGCCCGGGTGGGTGGAGCGAAGGGTAGCGCCGCCGGCGGAGACGAGGTTGGCGGTGACGAACACCATCAGGCTCTTCTTCTGGATGGTCTTACCGCTGGAGCGGAAGGCTGCGCCGATAAGCGGGATGGAGCCGAGGACCGGGACCTTGTCCTCGACGGTCTTCACTTCTTCGCGAGTCAGGCCGCCGATGACGACCGTGGCTCCGTCGAAGACGGTGACGTCGGTGGTCACTTCGCGGGTGCTGAAGATCGGCTGGAAGAAGCCAGAGGGCACGGAGACGGTAATGGCGCCGGAGATAGCGATCGAGGTGCCGCCGTATTCGACGAAACCTTCGAACTCGGTCACCTTCGGCTTAAGGTTCAATCCGATGGAGTCATCATTGGCGACGGTCGGGGTGACTTCGAGGGTCACGCCGACTTCCTGGATGGTGAAGTCCTGAGGCGTACCGGCCGTGATCGCGACGGAGGTGGAAGCACCCCCGGTGCCGGTCGTGGAGGCGGTACCGACGTTCGACTGGGTGTCGCCGTAGGCCTGCGGGTAGCGGAGGAGCTGGGCCACCTTGATGACGGCGGTCTTTCCGTCCATGACGGTCAGGCTCGGAGAAGACATCAGGTCGCTACCGGCATTCTCTTCGATGGCACGGATGGCCAAGCCGAGGGTCTCGGCACCGATGATGCCGACGTTGCCGGTATAAGACTGGGACACGTTACCTAGGTTGATGCCTCCCGGGAAGTTCGGGGCAGGCTGCGCGATGGGCGGGTTACCGGTCACGTTCAGGCTACGCACGGTGGCGTTGTTGCTCGCGAAGACCGAGTTGATCGAGCGAAGATTGGTCGCGGCGTTGACGTTGCCGCCGCCGCCGGTGGTCGGCTGGAGGGTCCAATTCACGCCGAGTTCGTTCAGGATCTTCTGTTCGACTTCCATGAACTTGGCTTCGATGTGGACCTGCTTGATGTCGGCGTAGCGACGAATGATGTTCTTCACGCGGTCGAGGTTCTTACGGCTCTGGGTGACGGTCAGCTGGGTGCCGTCGAACGACAGGGTCGCGGGGGCCTCGAACGGAACGCCCGAACGGGTGAGGAAGCTCTTGATGGCATTCTCCTGAGGATTGCCGCCTTCGGCGCTGGCCGCAGCCGCACCGGCGCCGCCGAACACGCCACCCCCCGCAGGGGCTGCGCCGCCAGCGCTCGGGCTGACGCTGACGCCAGTCATCTTGATGACGGCCGCCTGAGTGAGGTTGAAGAATTCGATTTCCAGCTGGCTGTCGCCGCTGTCTTCGCGGACTTCGACGACGCCACCGGAACCGATGGTGAAGGTGAAGCCGACGCGCTTGCAGGTGTAGTCGAGGGCCTGGTAGACCGAGACGTTACGGAGCTGGAGATTGACGCTCGGATTCTTATTGGCGCTGTCGATGAGGACGATGTTCACGCCCTTCTGGTCCTTGTCGTAAGTGGCGGCCTGGGTCTGCAAGAGGACGAGGGCGCGGTCGAGCGGCTGGTCGCGGACGATGAAGCCTTCCGGGAGTTGGATGGACTTCATCTTCTCGATCACCGGGTCGTTGCCGTTGGCGGCGTCGATCTTGATATTTTCGCGATTAAAGACTTCCGGGAGCTTCCAGGTCTCGTCGAGGAGCTCGAGGAGTTTACCCTTGGTCACGCCACGGTTCCACTGGCCGGAGTTTTCGGAAAGCATCTGGCGGATGCGGATCTGGTAAGCCTTGGATTCCGAATTGTTGGGCTGGTACTGGAGGACTTCGCGGTAGGAGTCGAGGGCGCCCTGGTAGTCGCCGTAGAGGTAGCGGGCGCGACCCTTGACGAGTAGCTCGTTGACCTTGTCATCCTTGATGCGAAGGCCCGGAGAGAGCTCGTCGACGTTGCGGTAGGTCGGGTCGGTGCGCTTGGAGGCGAACTCCTTCTGCAGGCGAACGACGCTGGCGTCATCCTTACCCTTGAGTTCGGCGTACTGGGAGATGACGGAGGTGGCCTTGATCATGTCGCGGGCCTCGATGGCGACGAGGGCGCGACGGGCGAGGGCGGAACCTTTGGCATCCTTGATGCGCTCCTTGAGGCCGGCGTTGGAAAGGCTCGCGGAGCCGAGGTTGCGGTCGGCGGTATCGAGGTCGGACAGGGCCTTGTCGATGGATTCAGCCGTGCCCTGACGGATCAGGCTTTCGGCGGAAGAGACGACATCACCCTGCTTACCGATGGAGTCGGCGTTGGCGCGGGCGAGGCGATTGACTTCTTCCTTGGCGGCGGAGGGGCCTCCGGCATCACGAGCGACGCTGACGTCCTGCTTGGCGAGCGCGATGGCGTCGCGACGGGACTGGGCGGCGGGCGAGGTGACCGAGGCGATGGCTCCGGCGGCGACGTCGAGCTGGTCAAGGGCGGCCTTGTGGTCGCCGGCGGCAGACTTCTTCCGGGCGGCGTCGAGGGCGGCATCAACCTGCGCGAAGAGCTTGTCGTTGGACGCAGCTTCGTCAGCCGTGACCGCGGGCGCATCAGTCTTCGGAGCTTCACCCTTGGGGGCAGCGGCGGCGTCGGCGGCCTTCTTGGCGGCTTCGGCTTCGGCGATGGCGGAGTTGACGGAAGCGAGGCCTTCAGAGGCGCCGACATCCTTGGCATCGATCGCGAGGATCGATTCGAACTTGGCCTTGGCGGCCTGCAGGTTGCCTTCGTCGCGGGCCTTCAGGGCTTCGGCGAGGAGCTGAGGCTTGCGCGCGGCGGCATCGCCGTCTTGGGCGACGAGGGAGCCGGCGGCGAGGGCGAGAGCGAGAGCGGCCCAGGCGAGCTGCGATCGGTGGAGGTTTTTCATGGGGTGTGTGCGTTAAAAGTTATTTCTTTGCGTTGGTGGCCTTGGTGGAAGGAGGAGGAGTAACCGGCTTCGGCTTAGCGACCGGAAGAGGCGCGACGGCGGCGGGGGCCGCGTGAGGAACTGGGGTCGTGGACTTAGAGGCGGAAGCAGGAACAGAAGGGGTCTTTGACTTAGGAGCGGAAGGGTCAGGAACCGGGGCAGAAAGCTCCTGCGTATCAATCGTCACTTTCTTCGGCTTCTTGGGGTTAAGGGCGAAGGACTTATCAAAAGTCACGGACTTGTTGGCCAAGTCAATGGCTTTGACCACGTAATTGGCACCGTTTAGGTTAAACTTACTCCCAACGGAATGCAGGGTGAGTGTCCAAGCGGGGTCGGACGGCGACGATAGAACGATGTCGGTGCGCGCGACGAACTCCAAAGGCTTTTCGTCGTCGATCTCGACGATTTGTCCGAACTGACGGTCATCGACCGTCAACAGATTACGAGTGAAAGGGATACCATCGGCATCCTTGCCCTTGACGACCCTGAATGACTTGAGGGTGAGGTATGGGGCTTCCGCGATAGGCTTGTTCAGTTTGCAGTCGTCGATGTACTGCTTGGTCTTCACGTTCTTGAGCGTGAAGAGGCGGTCTTCTTCCTTCTTGCCGGGTCCCAGCGTAGACTGGACTAGCATGAAGGTGTAAGTCGGATGGCCGACAGAGACCAGGGCAACGCCGAAGGGAGGCATTTCTTCGGCCTTGCGGCTGCGAGGGACGTAATCCTTGAGGGCCGCATCCCAGACGACGTCGATCGTCGTGAAGAGGTCGTAATCCCAATTGTCGTCGTTCTCCTCCGGAGTCGGCCAATCCTTGACGTTGTCTTCGAGCGAAGCACGAGGGGTCGAAGGATAGGCCTCGCCGCGAGGGGCGGCTTCCTTGAGCAGCTTGATGGCGGCGGCCTTGCCATCCTCATCGGGGACGATGGGGGCCAGCAGACCGGGGGCGAGATACACCACAGAACCGGCGATGAGCAGGAGCGCACCGAGGATGACGAGGATGATGTCCTTTCGGGAATTCATGTCCGGGATGCTTTATTTCTTGGGTTCACCTTCGGCGCTGGCCGCAGGTTTCTCCTCGGGGATGGAAAGATAGTCGATCTGCACGACGAAAGAGGAGAGTTTGCGGGGCACGACGAGCACGCGCTGATCCACTAGCGAAGCAGCCGGCTTCGCGCCGTTAACGACGGCCGGCTCTTCGGAACCGAAGAAGCCACCGAGCAAGGCAGGGGCGGCAGTCGCAGGGGTGGGGGCACCAGGCAGCGCAGCCAAAGCGGCGGGAGCGGAAAGGAGCTTCTCGACCTCCTTGGTCGCCAAGCCGACATCGATCGTCGTGATAGCGACGGGTCGGCCGGAATTGCGAACCTTGTTCACGAAAGTGCGCAGGGTCGGCGTGTAGCCGACGAAACGGACGCGAAAGGAAAGGGAGTCGACGAGACCGCGGCGGTCAAACGTGCGGGTGGGTTGGAATTCGTCGACTTCGTTCTTAGAGCCGTCCGCATCAGGCACGAAGGTACCCGCGCCAGGCTTGCCTTCGGGCACCAGGAGGAAGGTCTCGATGGGCTCGCGATCGATGGACTCGATGAGCAAAGGAGATCCGGCCGGGCGGGATTCGATGAGCTGACGAACGATGAAGTCGATGATCTGACGCTGCTGGTCGACCTTCTGGAAGTCGCGCTTAGGCGCGGTGCCCTGATTGTGGATGTAACGATGGAAGCCGAAGGCGGTCGGGTCGTTCGGCGTCAGTTTGATACCCTGGTCGGCGGCGAGCTTGCGCCAGCCATCGACGGACTCACGAAGGAGAGCGCTCAGATCGGCGGAATTGGCGGAAGCCTTTCCCTTGATGGCCAAATCCGGATTGCCGGCGATCGCGGCACGAAGAGAAGCGAGATGAACTTCCAGTTCCTTGACGTCGGCGGAAGCCGCTTCGACGTTCTTATCATTGAGCGAGACGGGGGCAGCGCCCGGCACGAAGGCATGTCCGTTCAGCAAGGCGGCCTGATCCTTGAGCGCGCGTGTCAGGAGCAGCTTGGAGGAAGTGCTACCGCGGTAGGCCAGGAAAGCCATGGCGCAACCGGCGATGAACAGCCCGGCGATCGCGATAAGCGCGAGGTTGAAGCCGAGGTTTTTCTTGAAATTCTGCATGGCTTAGAGGGCCTTGTCCTTTTGGATGACGAGGGTGAGGGTGGCCTTAGGGGTCATCCGGATCTCGGTCTTGTTATCGGCAGCCTTCATGGTCTGGTCGGTGACGAAGATTTCGTTCTCCGGGACGGAGCTGACATAAGGAGAGGTGCGGACGACGGCGAGCAGGCGGCCGATATGGGCCTTCTCGGCCTGCGCGCGGTACTGCTTAACGTCGAACGGGACTTCGGCGAAGAGGAAGCGGACGGAGATAACCACCTTGGTCACCACGACCGGAGCGGGCGCCGGCTGGCCATCGACGGCCGGCGCGGCCGGGAGCGTCTCATACTTCACATGCATCTCTTCGATCCACGTGTTCTTGAGCGTGCCGACGCGCGACTGGAGGTCGCCAAGGAAGGCGGGCCAGTTCGAGCGATTGAGGACGACCTGTTCGATCTCCTTGGTCTTCGCGGAAAGTTCGGCGGCCTTCTTGCGGGACTCTTCGATGGCGGTACGGCGGCTGGAAAGCTCGAGCTGCTTGAGGCGGATAATCTCGGACTGATCGTGGTTCCAGCCTTCGGCGGAAGCGAAAGCGAGCCAGACGCAGAAAGGGGCGATGGCGGCAAGCACGGCAGCGGCGACCAGGCGAGGCTTACGCGCGTCGAAGGCCTGCTGAGAGGCGATGTCGCGCGGGATCAGGTTGACGCCGATCGGCTGAGGCAGGGTGAGGCGGGCGGCTTCACCGATGACTTCGGTGATCTGGTACTTGGCGCGCTCGAGTTGCTCGGGGTTGATGCCGGCCCCAGGGGTGATGACCGAGGAAGGATCGAAGACTTCGACCGGGAGACGCAGCGTCTCGCAGAGCTGCTCGGAAAGGCCGGGAACCTGAGACCCACGACCGGTGACGAGGATGCGGGCGGGCTGGCGACCATTGGCGCCACGGCGCACGTTGATCAGACGACGATTGATGTCCTGCGCGAGGCGGCGGATGAAAGTCTGGGAGTTGGCCTGCAGGATGGCGACCTGCGGATCAGACTCGGTCAGCTGGACGACGCCGGAGAAATAACCGACCTTGATGGCTTCGGAGACGACGAAAGGCTGGCCGGTATTGTCGGAAACGCCCTGCGTGAGGAGATTGCCGCCGATGTTGGTGGCCGACTGGATGTTGACGCCGCTGGGGCCGACGAAGCTGAGCGTGGTCGAGCGAGCACCGACATTGATGATGAGGACTTCCTCGGCGGCGGAACCGCCGGCGAGACGGAAGGCTTGGCTGTCGAGCAGCGGGGCGGCCTGGATCGACATCGGGCGAAGTCCGGTCGACGTGACCATGTTCGCGATCTTGGTCGCGATCTCGGTGCGGAGAGCGAAGAGGAGAACTTCCGCTTCGACGCCGTCGGAAGCCATCAACTGGCTGTCCCAGATGACTTCGTTGAGCGGATAAGGAATGGCGTTCTGGGCTTCGAAGGCGACAATCTGGGCCTGACGAGCGCGTTCGACCTGCGGAACTTTGAGCGGCTTCTGCAAGAGCAGGAAAGCGGGGGCGATGACGGTGACGCGACCCTTGAGATCATGCGAGTTGACTAGGCTGGCCAAGGCGGCGATCGCCGCGTTCAACCACTCGTCGTCGCCGGTCAGGCCGGGGGCGATTTCTTCGACAAAGAACTGCTCGAGTACCAAGCTGCCCGCTTCGACGGAGAACTGGGACACCGAGACGTTAGACGCGGCAAGATTGACGATGGTGGCCTTCTTCTGGCTCATACGAAAACGGGGAGTGGAGGGGGATTAGCGGGCGCCGTCTTCCCGGATAAATTCGGGGGAAGGCGAACCCTGCGGCAGAGTGTCGAAAATGGCGTACGGTACCATGAACTGCGGACGAAGCATGCCCGCATTGGCGGAGACGCCGCGGTCGGCGAGGTCACGGGCACCGTCGAACTCCTTCTTGATGGCGATCTGCTTATGCACGGCGGCGAGCATGTCCGGGGTCAGCTTGCCGGCTTCGCTGAAGAGCGGGACTTCAGTGCCACCGACGTCGAGCTGCACGTAATAGAAGTCCGGCTGCATCTTGAGGCGGTCACGCTTCACGATGTCGCCAGGGAGGTAGAAATAGACGGAACGAGGAGCACCGACTTCCATCGTCAGCACGGTCGCCGATGCGCGGTAATAAGAGTACTCCGAAGCATCCTTGGCCGTGAGCGGCTTGAAAATCTGGGTCACGGTGACCTTGACCTTGTCGACCCACTTGTTGTTGGCGGCCTTCTTACCGGCCTTGTCCTCTGCGGCCACCTTGGTCTCGGGGTTGAAAACAGCCTGAAGCTCGACCTGCATGCGAATCCACTCGTTCTTTTGGCCACCGATTTTGGCGGGATCGAAGTGCACAGCGCGCACGACGACCGGGCTTTTGCCTGAGGACGCACCGCCTTCAGTCTTGGTCGCCTGTGCGGAAACGAAGGATACAGACAGGCAGAAAGCCATTAGGCTGGCAAAAACAGCACGTGCTTGGGGCATGGGAAGGCAAAATCTGTTGCGGCCTCACGGCATAGGCAAACGCAAAAACCAAGCCGTTGGGAACATTTGTTAAATGCAAACTTCTTGCATCTGGAGCGGAAGGCGGCGAGGCTCCGTTTTCGTGCTTCGGCTCATTGCATTTCTGATCTTCTCCGCGACACCCTGGTTCGCCGGATGGGCCCTCGCGCAAGAAAAACCCGTCGTCGTCTCCAGCTTCACGGTCATCCATGATTGGGTGCAAACAATTGGAGGAGAAGGCTTTAATTCGATTAACATCATTCCTCCCCGCAGCGAGGCCCACGGTTTTCAGCTCAGCCCGCGCCAAGCGAAAGATCTCCGCCGCGCGACCTTGATCGTCGCCATGAGTCCGGAATTCGAGCCCTGGCTCGCAGCCTGGGGCAAGGCCAACGGGCGTTCTGACACCATCCTTTGGCTTAATGATTATAACGGCGTTCAACCTCCCCTCCATCTGCCGCCCAATCCACACGCTTGGACCGACCCCGCCAAGGTGCAGACCATGGCAAAGGCCCTGGCTGAACGGTTAGACCAAATCAGTGGCACAAATAAATCTCAAATCGCTTATCAACAATATGTTAAGGATATTAAAGCCGTTGATTCCGAGTTGGGGAAGCTTTTCGGTGAGATCAAGCCCGAGAGGCGCGTCTTCATTTCCCATCACGCCAACCTCGACTTATTTGCCGATCACTACGGCCTGACGGTCGCCGGAACGATTCTCTCCGGGGGGTCTGCCGAATCAGCCGACCCCTCCGCCCGCCACTTCTCCGAGCTGCTCGCCTTGATCCGTAAGCAGAAAATCCGTCTTATAATCACGGATGAAGGCCAGAATGACGCCTTCGCCCGGAGGCTGACCGAGGACGCCGGCCTCCCTCCCCCGCTGTCGCTCTCCTTCGAATACCTCGAGCCAGCCGGCCTGCCCGGTGACACCTGGGCTTCCATGATGCTCATCAACGGCAAGCGCCTGCATCAGGCCCTCCTCGGAAGATGAACCGGATCGTCGCCACCCTCTCACGTCATCTCAGCGACGCGATCTTCGCCGTCCTGCCGGTGATACCTTACGCACAAAAAGAGAAGCACGGCTGCCCAGGCATCGCCGTCCTAGCCAAGCAACTCTCCGCCGCCGCCCGTACCGACGGGCCCGTCGCGTTCCACGACGCCACTTTCGAAATTCCCTGTGGCTGCCGGACCGCGCTCATCGGCCCCAATGGCTCCGGCAAATCCACCCTGCTCAGGGTGCTCGCTGGACTCACGCCGATCCGCTCCGGCCAGGCGCTCATCGCCGGAGAGGCCCCACGCCTCGGCCGCAGTCGCATCGCCTACCTCGCGCAGCGCCCGCAACTAGCCGAACCCTTTCCCCTCAAGCTCCGCCGCCTGGTGCAGATGGGTACGTACGCCCACCACGGATGGTTCGAGGAATGCCGCCACGGCGACGAAGCCATCGACCTCGCGCTCGCGAAGCTTGGCCTGACCGAACTCTCGGAACGCCCGGTCCACACCCTGTCCGGCGGCCAACTACAACGCGCGCTCATCGCCCGGGCCGTCGTCCAAGGCGCGGAAATCCTCCTGCTCGATGAACCGTACGCGGCCCTCGACCAGCCGAGCCGCGAAATCATCGACCGCTTCCTCTTCGAAGAAGGCTCGGCCTTCACGGTCGTGATGGCCACCCACGATCCCGCCGACCTCGGCCGCTTCGACCGCATCCTCGAGATGCGCGACGGCGCCGTCTCCACCCGTCACGCCTGCTCGGGCCACGACCACCGTCATGCTTGACCTCCTCCTGCAGCCGCTATCGGAACCGTTCTTCGTGCGCGCTCTCGTGGCGGTCGCGCTCAGCGGGATGACCTGCGCATGCCTCGGCGCGTACGTCGTACTCCGCCGCATGGCGTTCGTCAGCACCGCGCTCACGCACTCGATCCTGCCGGGCGTGGTCGGCGCCCTGCTCCTCGGCTTCTCTCCTTACCTCGGCGCGCTCGTCGCCGCCCTGCTGACGGCCGCCGGCGCGGCCTGGCTGGCCTCGCGTAAAGGCACGAGCGAAGACAGCGCCGTCGGCGTGATGCTCTCCGTGATGTTCGCCGCGGGCATCGCGCTGATGCAACAGGCCAATTCGTGGCGCGACTTCGCGGGCCTGCTGTTCGGCAGCGTCGTCTCCGTGGGGGGCGAAGACCTGCTGGTCATCGGCGTCACCGCCGCGATCGTGCTGTCCGGGCTGCGTGCCTTGCACAAGGAACTCGAGCTGGCGTCCTTCGACGAAGAATATGCCGCCCTGCTCGGCGCCCGGCCCGCGCTCATGCGCGTCGTGCTGCTCGTGCTCGTGGCGCTGGGCTCGGTCGCGTGCGTCCGCCTCGTCGGCGCTTTGCTCACGACCGCTCTCTTCGTCATCCCCGCGGCGACGGGCGTGCTGCTCGGCCGCACGGTCCCGCAGGTCATGGCCTGGGGCACGGGCTGTGCGCTGCTCGGCGGCGTCGGCGGGCTCTATCTTTCTTACTACGCTCCCGCGGTGCCGTCGGGCGCGGGCATCGTCCTGTGTTGCGCGCTGCCTTACCTCGTCGCGCGAATCTGCGCGCCGCGGCGCTGATCAGAAGCGCGGCGGACGCAACGACAGCGGCAGGCCGAGCACTTCGCGGGCGACGACCGCCTGACGGAGCGCGGCGGAGCCGCGGAACTGGGTGCGCGGAAGCGCGCGAGCAGGGCGGGTCACCACGAGGGATGAAGCATCGAGATGGGTCGCGGCGACCGGCGCCGGGGCGGGCGTAGCGGGCGCGGCGGAGGCCATCGCAGGCGCGGGCGCATTGCGGATGCGACGGGAGCGACGCGCCACGGGCGGAGGCGTCGCGGCCATCGGGGCCGGCATGGCTTCTCCCTTCATCTTGCCGATCACCCAAGCCGCGAAAGCGACGAGGGCGATGACTGCCTTGATGACGAGCGGCCCTTCCATGCTCAGGCCTTGGCGCCGGGCGCGGGTCCGTCACCGGCGATACCTTTACGCATCTCGGTGTCGGAACGGAGGTTTTCAAGCCGCTGGAAATCCATATAACCCATGCGGCCGGAGCGCAGCGCGTCAGCAAGGGCCTGCGGGATCTGGGCCTCGGCTTCGACGACACGGGCACGCATTTCTTCGACGCGGGCGCGCATTTCCTGTTCGAGCGCGACGGCGGCCGCACGACGGATTTCGGCCTGGGCCTGGGCCATGTTCTTGTTGGCGTTAGCCTGAGCCTCCTGGAGCATCGCGCCAATATTGTCGCCCACGTCGACATCGGCGATATCGATGGACATGATCTCATACGCGGTGTTGGCGTCGAGGCCGCGCTCGAGGACGGTCTTGGAGATGCGGTCGGGGTTTTCGAGGACGACCTTGTAGCTCTCGGAAGAACCGATGGTGGTCACGATGCCTTCGCCGACGCGGGCGATGATGGTCTCTTCCTGGGCGCCACCGACGAAACGGTCGAGATTGGTGCGGACGGTCACGCGGGCCTTCACCTTCACCTGGATGCCATCCTTGGCGACGGCGTCGATCGTGGTGCGGCCGCTGGCCGGATTAGGCACGTCGATGACCTTCGGGCTGACGGAGGTGAGCACGGCCTCGAGGACGGACTTGTTCGTGCCGCGGGTCGCGATGTCGATCGCGCAAGCGCGGTTCCAATCGAGATGCAGGCCGGCCTTCTGGGCGGCGATGAGCGCCTGCACCGTCTGCACGATATTGCCGCCGGCGAGGTAGTGGGCGTCGATCTTCTCGACGTCGACCGAGAGACCGGCCTTGGTGGCGGCGATCTTGGCGTCGACGATCACGGTGTAGGGAACGCCGCGGAGCCGCATGCCGACGAGGTCGAAGAGGCCGACTTCGGCGCCGGCGAGGCGCGCACGCACCCAGACGGCGAGGAAGGACAAGAGGAAGAGGACGAGCAGCAGCAGTGCGACTGCGGCCACGATGAGGATGACGTTGGACATGTTTTCGGGCATGGTGAAGGGGTCAGCGGGAGCGGCGGACCGTCACGCGGCCAGACCCGGCCTCGGTGACGACGACGGCAGCGTTACGCTCGACGAAACCGTCGAGGGAAAAAGCTTCGATCAGGGTACCGTCGATCTCGATTGTCCCCGAAGGTGCGAGGACGGTGGCGGCTTTACCGGTCTTACCGACATAGACCGCGTAACCGGCGGCGGCGGGCACGGCAGCACCCTCGTTGCTGCTGACGTTGATCATCGAACGGCCGATGGCGGTCTGCGGCAAGAGGCGGCGGAAAGCGAAGAACTCGAGCGTCAGGACGACCAGGAAGATAGCGCAGAACACCGCGCAAGTCGTCGCACCAGCGGCGGCCGACAGGGTGATGCCGGCGAAGGAGATGACGGCGCCGAGGAAGCCGAGCACGACCGTCGGCAGGAAGAATTCCGCGCCGATCAGGACGAGTCCTGAGACCAAGAGGCCGATCGGCAGCACCAGGGAGACCTCCTCGGGGGAAGCGGCGGAAAGTATCATGGCATTGACGATGGGAACCCCCTGCCCGCTTTCCAATCTTTTCTGGTCAGTCCGCCTTACAATAAGGTGAAAAACCTGTAATCTTCGCCTGACGCTTGCGAGCCGAGCACGGCTCGCCCTATTCTCGCCCATGGCCAAGAAACCGCCCGCCCCTCGTCGCACCCCAGTCAAGGAAGCCCACCATGTCCTGCAGGACGCCCTCCTTATGGCGGGCGAGAAGGAAGCCGGCAAGCACGCCGCGATCGCCAAGTCCCTCGGGGTCTCCGCCTCGATGCTCTACAAGTGGCGCGAGCCGGCCGAAAAAGGGAGCGGCCAGCCAAACCCGCTCCACCGCACCGCCCTGCTGATCGAACTCACCGGCGACACCCGCATCGTCGACTGGCTCGCGCATCGCGCCGGCGGCCAGTTCACCCCGATTGAAGGCGAAGCCCCGAACGGCAACCTCGACAAGGCGGCCAACGCCCTTGTCCGTGAATTTGGCCTGCTCATCGCCGACGTCGCTGACGCAATCGAAGACCACCGCGTCACCGCCGACGAGACGCAGGGGCTTCGCGAGAAATGGGATCGTATCCGCAAACGTACCGAAGCCTTCGTGCGCCGTTGCGAGAAAGGCGACTTCAGTCCGAAAGACTGAGCGATTTCGCTTTCACGGACGCCGCGAAAAGGTAACCAGAAGCCATGGCCGAATTCACCATCCGCCCCTACGGTGACCCGATCCTCCGGGCCAAGGGCGACCCCGTAAAAGAATTCGGCCCCGCCCTGCGTTCGCTCGGCGATGCGATGTTGAGCGCGATGAAGACCGCCAAGGGTATCGGCCTGGCGGCCCCGCAGGTCGGCCTTTCCCTGCAGCTCTTCGTCATGAACGTGCATGACGAAGATTTCCTCCCGGTACTCGACGGCAAGGCCCGCCAGCCGGAAGACATCATGCCGATGCTCCTCGCCAATGCGACGGTGACCGTGCCGCCAGGCGAAGCTGATATCTACACCGAAGGCTGCCTGTCCTTTCCCGGCATCACCGGCGACGTCGAACGCGTCGAGCTCGCAATCGTCCGTTACCGCGACGCCGACGGCGCCCCGCACATTCTCGAATGCGCCGGCCTGCTCGCCCGTTGCGTCCAGCACGAGCACGACCATTGCCAAGGCGTCCTGTTCATCGACCGCATGACACGCCCCCACCAGCTGCTGACCGCGGCGAAGGTGAAAAAACTCAAGCGCGCGACGACGACCGAGATGAAGGCCGCGCGTAAGGCGCAGGAGTAATCACTTCGTCGCGGCAGGAGGCAGGACCTTCAAGGTCAGCTGACCGACGGCTACGCTTTCTCCGCTGGTCGGAATGCTCGTGACCTGAAAGGCGAGCGACCCGGCGGGAACCGTAGCCGGGATCGTGATGGCGCGCCACTTCGCACGGACTCCTTCAGAACTGGCCGGACCACCGCCGGCGACGATCACCACGTAGGGCGCCGCGGCGACGCCGACCTTGCTCTGGGTGACGGAAAGATGAGCGAGCAGGGCCGAGCCGATCGGATCGCTCGCACGATCGAAGCCGAGCACCCAGTCGCCGCCTTCGCTGAGGCGAGGAAGGAAACTGCGGTCGTCGCGCAATGAGATCTGGAGAGTGCCGACCGGGACGCTCGCGGAACCGAGCTCCGTAAAGGCGACCTCCGAAGCGACGAGGCGCATGCTGTGGGCATCCGCCAGACGAAGGAAGAGCAGGCCGCGAGCACCGGCGACCGGCGCGGCGTAGAATTCAGCCCAGACGACGGCGACCTGCTTGGGCGCGGTGGGAGCCGCGAGTCCCTTAGAGAGGGACGGAGCGCCCTTCTCGGAGCCAGGAACGTAGGAGTATCCTTCGGCCGGAATGGCCGCGAGCGACTTGTCGTCGACCTTGCTCCAGGCGGCGCGGATGTCGGCGGTTAGGCCTTCCGGACGATTGAGCTTACCGTCGCCCAGCAGGCTGATCGAGCCGATGAAATGAGTCTTGGCGTAACCGAGGTCACGCGCCTGCTTCTGGATACGGACGACGGACTGCGCGACGGCGAGATTCCAAGCGGCTGGGGCTACCTCGACAGAAAAGCTGACCGGCTTGGTCTTCTCAGCAACGCGCGCGGCAGCGGCGGTGCGCAGTCGCGTCAACACAGGCAAGGCCTGCTGAATCTGCATGTTGCCCTCGTCGATCATCTTCTGGGCGCGGGCCTTGGCCTGCTCGGGCGTCTCCGTGAGGCCGCCGATCTTGGGTCCCTTGCTGTCAGGGACAGCGGCTCCGCTCGTCTTGAGGATACTTTGGCCGGTCCTCGTACGGGACTCACCCGCCGCGCTGATGCGCATGGCGCTATTCCACTCGATCAACTCGTTGGGCTTAAGGTAACGGACCACCTCGGCATCTGGAATGGCGGGCGGAGGAGGCGGCGCCACCTCGCCGGCGGCGACGAAAATCAGGGAGGCGAGGAGGGCGTACATGGGGGAAGGGTCAGGACTCGTCGAACTTGCGGGCGAACAAGGCGTCCATCTCGGTGAGAAGAGCGGCGCCGTCCTTGCCGCGGACGGAGAAGCGTAACTTCGAGCCCTGCCCGGCGGCCAGCATCATGAGTCCCATGATGCTCTTGCCGTTCACGGACTCTTCATCCTTGGAAACGGTGATCTCGACATCCGGGTAGCGGTTCGCCAGGCGGACGATCTGGGCCGCGGGGCGGGTGTGGATGCCCATGCGGTTCTGGACGGTGAATTCGCGGGCTAAAGCCTCGTGGGTTTCTTCCATATAAGGGGTCTATCCTGAGACGAACGCAGGATAGAGGAAAAGGGAGGGTGGCAGCAAGGCGGGTCAAGGCAAATTGAGCCGAAGGGAGGGGACGCTTGACCTTCCCCGCCAGACCCCTCCAATCAACCCAAACGAACTACCGTGGCCAAGCCCGCTGTCCTTACTCACCCGGAATCCCTGAAGAGCCCCGCCGGTCCTTCAGAATACGCCAAAGATCCGGTCAACGCATCCCTGTCGAAGGCCGAGAAGATCGCCCTTTACACCAAAATGGCTCGTATCCGCCATTTCGAGCAGCGCTGCATCCGCATCTACCAGCAGGGTAAGATCGGCGGATTCCTTCACCTTTACGTTGGCCAGGAGGCCGTCGCCGCCGGGACCATCTCCCTGCTGGGCAAGCATGATCATATCATCACGGGTTACCGCGACCACGGCCACGGCCTGATGGTCGGCATGGGCATGAACGAGTGCATGGCCGAACTGACCGGACGCGTCACCGGCTGCTCCCAAGGCAAGGGCGGATCGATGCACTATTTCGCCCCGGACAAGAACTACTGGGGCGGCCACGGCATCGTCGGCGGCCAAGCCCCCCTCGGCACCGGCCTCGCCTACGCCGTCAAGTACATGGGCCTCAAAGGCAGCTGCTTCGTCTACATGGGCGACGGCGCCGTCAACCAAGGCGCGGTCCACGAAGCCTACAACCTGGCCTCCCTCTGGGACCTCCCGGTCATCTTCGTCGTCGAGAACAACGGCTATTCGATGGGCACCTCTCAGGAGCGCTCGACCGCCCACCCGGGCTGCCTCGCGAAGCGCGCCGAAGGCTACAACATGGCCTGGGACGTGATCAACGGACACGACGTCTACGAGGTCCGCGCTAAGACCGCTATCGCCCTCAAGCGCGCCCACGAAGAATCCAAGCCGACCGTCCTCGAGATCTTCACCTACCGCTACTTCGGCCACTCGATGGCCGACCCGGACAAGACCTATCGCGACAAGGAAGAAATCAAGGAGTACCGCGATAAGAAGGATCCGGTCCTCGCCTTCGAACAGGAACTCCTCCGCGAGAAAGTGCTGACCCCTGAACTCTCCCTGCAGATCAACGAAGCCGCGATGGCCGAGGCCGACAAGGCCGCCATCTTCGCCGACGAATCGCCGGATCCCACCGTCGCCGACATCACCAAGCATATCTATTGGGAAGAGGACAACCGCGGGCCGAAGACCACGAGCCGCGGTACCATCATCTTCGAATAACCCTTCTTCGCACACACTGTCATGGCTGTCATTTCCTACCGCGAGGCGCTCCGCGCCGCGATGCGCGAAGAACTCAAGCGCGACGACAAGGTCGTCATCATGGGCGAAGAAGTCGCCCAGTTCAACGGCGCCTATAAGGTGACCGAGGGCCTCCTCAAGGAGTTCGGCCCGAAGCGTATCGTCGACACCCCGATCTCCGAAGCGGGCTTCATCGGCCTCGGCATCGGCGCCTCGATGCTCGGCATCCGCCCCGTGATGGAGCTGATGTTCTGGTCCTTCTCGTACGTCGCATTCGACCAGATCGTGAACAACGCCGGCAATATCCGCTACATGTCCGGCGGTCTCATCAATTGCCCGATCGTCATCCGCGGCCCGGCCAATGGCGGCACCAACGTCGGCGCCACCCACTCCCATACGCCCGAAGCCATCCTCGCCTCCCACCCCGGCATCAAGGTCGTCTGCCCGGCCACCCCGTACGACGCCAAGGGCCTGCTCAAGGCGGCCATCCGCGACAACGACCCGGTGTACGTGATGGAGAATACCATCCTTTATAACGACAAGGGCGAAGTACCGGATGAAGACTACATCGTCCCGCTCGGACTCGCCGACGTGAAGCGCGTCGGCACCGACCTCACGATCGTCGCCCACGGACGCGCCGTGATCACGAGCCTCAAGGCCGCGGAGATTCTCGAAAAGGACCACGGCGTCAGCGTCGAGGTCGTCGACCTCCGCTCGATCCGCCCGCTCGACGAGGAGACCATCCTCGCCTCCGTCCGCAAGACGCATCGCGCCCTGCTGGTCGAAGAGAACAAGCCCTTCTGTGGCGTCGACGCCCAAGTCGCCTACCTCATCCAGTCGAAGGCGTTCGACGAACTCGACGCCCCGATCCACCGCGTGTCGTCCATCGACGCTCCGCAGATCTACTGCAAGCGCATGGAAGACCAACAGATGCCCAGCGTCGACCGCGTCGTCGCCGAGGCACTCAAAGTTCTCGCCTAACCCCTCTTAACTCCGATGGCTGAAATTATCGATATGCCGAAGCTCTCCGACACGATGTCGGTGGGGACTTTGGTGAAATGGAACATCAAAGAAGGCCAAGTCGTGGCCTTCGGAGACATCCTGGCTGAAGTCGAAACCGACAAGGCGACGATGGAACTTTCCTGCACCGTGCCGGGCACGATCCTCAAGATCTACGCCCCCGCCGGCCAGCAACTCCCCGTCGGCGCGCCGATCTGCGCCATCGGCAAGAAGGGCGAAGCCGCCCCTGAGCCCGCTGCCGCTCCGGCACCTAAGGCACCCAAGACCGCCGTCCCGGCGATTCCCGAGAAGGCCGAAGTGAGCTGCGTCCCCGCTGCTCCCGCTTCCGCTGGCTCCGTCTCGCCGCAGTCTGACGCTTCCCGCACCAAGGCTTCGCCTTACGCCAAGCGCATGGCCGAGAAAGCCGCACTCAACGTCGCCGCCCTCGCCGGCACCGGCCCCGGTGGCCGCGTCGTCGGCCGCGATGTCGCCGCTGCCGCTTCGGCCCCCGCCGCTACCGCTCCTTCCGGCCCGCTCAACGTCGCGGTCGCTCCGCCCGCCGACGGCAAGGGCATCCAGCCTGACGCCGACGTTCCCGTAGGCGGCATGCGCCAGACGATCGCTCGCCGACTCCTGGAATCGAAAATCACGGTCCCCCACTTCTACCTCGAAGTCGAAGTCGACGCCGCTCCGCTCATGGCGATGCGCGAATCACTGAACAAGCGCCTCGCCGAAACCGGCGCCGACGCGATCAAGCTCTCGGTCAACGACTTCATCCTGAAGGCCTCCGCCGAAGCCCTCCGCCGCGTCCCCGCGGTCAACGCCTCCTGGGCTGGCACGAGCATCCGCACCCACGGCGCGGTGCACCTCTCCTTCGGCGTCGCCCTTGAAGACGGCCTAGTCACCCCGGTCATCCGCGACGCGCACGCGAAGACGCTCAAAGACATCGCCGTCGAGGCTAAGGCCCTCATCGGCAAGGCCCGCTCGAAGAAGCTCACGCCAAGCGAGATGTCGGGTTCGACCTTCACGGTCACCAACCTCGGCATGTTCGGCGTCACCGGTTTCTACGGCATCATCAACGTGCCTAACGCCGCGATCCTTTCTGTCGGTGCGACCATCAAGAAGCCGGTCGTCGACGCCCAGGATCGCTTGGTCATCGGCCATCGCATGGTAATCGGTCTCTCGGGCGACCACCGCGTGGTCGACGGCGCCAACGCCGCCCAGTTCCTCCAGGCGCTCAAGCAGCTCCTCGAAGAACCAGCACTGATGCTGATCTAAGCGGAGCGAAAGTTCTTCCGTAACCCGGGCCCGCGAGGCGCCCGGGTTTTTTGTGCCGCCTTAGAACGTGCGCACGGACGACAGACCACCGTCGACGTGGAGCACCTGACCGGTCATGAAGCGGGAGTGTCCGGAAAGAAGGTGCGCGACGAGCGTGGCGATATCTTCCGAACGGCCGATCTGCTGCAGCGGATGGCGCTTGGCCGCGCCTTCCTTCTTGAGGTCCGAATTGAGCAACGCGCCGGCAAGCGGCGTGTCGGTAAGCGAGGGTGCGATGACGTTCACGCGGATGACCGGCGCCCATTCGGCGGCGAGGCTCTTCGCGAGCGCTTCGACGGCGCCCTTGGCCGCGGCGATGCTCGCATGCATGGGCATACCCTGCGCGACGGCGACGGTGGAGAAGAGCACAACGGACGCGTTACCCGAGGCCTTGAGCGCCGGCAGCGCGGACTGAAGTGCGGCGATGGCGCCAAAGAGGTTCACCTGGAGGTCGCGCTGGAAATCCTCGGCGGTGAGGCGATGGAACGGCTTGAGGGAGATCGAGCCCGGGAAATACACGAATCCGTCGAGCCGCTCCGGCCACGTCAGGGCGCCGGGCGCGGCCGCGTCGAACGGCTGGGCGACGAGCGCGAGGTCGGCGAGCTTCTCGGGCGAGCGACACGCGGCATGGACCGTATGGCCGTCCGCTTGAAGCTGCGCGACGGTCGCGCGGCCGATGCCGGAAGTGCCGCCGATGATCGCAATATGCTTGGACATGCCGACAAGGTTGCCGGGCGACGCCTCAGGTCAAACACCTCGCGTCTTTTCCGGGCACGAAAAAGGCCGGAGGCGAACCTCCGGCCTGATGCGGACGACCCGGAGGTCGCTTACTTCTTCACCGAGGGCTTCGGCGCAACCTTCGGGTCAAGGTTGGCCTTGAGCTCCTCTTCGGAGAACTTGGTGATGACGCCTTTAGCAGGCACTTCCGCCTTCGCGGTCCAGACGATCGCGTTCAACACCAAGGTACGCTGGCTGTCGATCGACCAACCGGAGTGGTAATGGCCCCCGGTGAAACCGAAGCCACGGCCGCCATCCTTGCGCTCGACCGCCCAGGCGACGACCGCGGGCTTCTTGTCTTCGAGGACGAGTTTCTTCACGTCGGGGTTGCCGGCGTGAGGGCCTTCGCCGCGATTCATGGTCTCGGCCGGAGCGACCGCCTGCAGGATCGGAGTCACGCCTTCCATACCATCACGGAAGCGCATGTTGAAGTACCATTCATCCTGGGACGAATAGGGCTTCACGCCGCGGCTCACCGGGTGGTCAGGCAAGGACTTGAAGTCCGCGACCCAGGTCGGGTTCACGGACCAGTACTGCTCGAAATAGCCGCCGAGCCAGTCCTTGAACTCGAGGGCGCCCTTGCCCATGGAGGAACGGCCCGCGGGGGCCGGGCTCACGGGCTTGCCATCCACGCTCAGCCAGCCGGCGCGCTCGTAGGCGGGCTCGACGGCGTAGTGGAGGCAGACGAAGCCGGTGCCGGCCGCCATCTTCTTGGCGAGCTGGTCGAGGTGAGCGATCGCCGGGTGGCCGTTGCCGCCGTCGGAGTAGATCACGATCGTGTCGGCCTTGGCGACGCGCTCATCGGACGGCCACTGGCCGCCCAGGGAAACATCGACGTTCACGAGGTCGGCCGCGCTCTGCTTCAGGCCGGAGGCGAGCAACAGGATGCCGGCGTTATGCTCGTGGAAACCCGGCGGATGGCTCGGGCGGCCGGCGATGAGGAGGACGTTCTTCTTGTCCGCGGCCGAGACGAACGCGGCCGAGAGCAGAAGAAGGCTGAGGAGGGATTTTTTCATGAAGGGTTATTTGGTTTCCTTGAGGACGATATCCTTGAACTGGACGGTCATCGCGGTGCCGGCGTGGAGCTGGAGAGCGAGGACGCCCTTCTTGGCGCCCACGGCGGTCTCGTCGGTGACGTCGACGGTCTGGACGCCGTTGATGAAGTGCTGCAGGTGGCCGCCCTTGGCGACGATGCGGTATTCGTTCCAGTCGGCCGGCTTGATCTTGGCCTGGATCTCATCGGTCTTACCGAGCGAGCCGGTGACCTCGATCTTCGGCTTCTTGGCGTCTTTACCTTCGTGGATCACGACCTTCTCGCCGCGCTTGGCGAGGATGCCGCGGCCCTTCTCCTCATAGAGGATGCCAGAGTAGGCCTTGCCGCACTCGAAGTCACCTTGGTAGCCGGCGACGACGAAACCCTTTTCGTCGACGACCTTGGAGCGATACTGGATGCCGGAGTTGCCGAACTTTTCGGACTTACCGTCGAGGTCGACGATCTTGTACTGGAGCGTGAGCTCGAAGTCGGCGACTTCGCCTTCCCAGACGAGGAACGTGTTGCCCTTGGTCGAGTGCTCAGCGGTGGTCTGACCAGTGATCGCGCCGTCCTTGACGGACCAGAAATCCAAGCCCTTCCAGCCGGTGAGATCCTTGCCGTTGAAGAGGGACTTGTCCTCGGCGGAAACCGACGCGCAGAGCGCGGCGAGGGCGAGGAAGGGAGTGAGGAGCTTCATGAGAGGTTCAGGTGCGGGCTTATTTCTGCTTTCCGAAGAAACGGTTCAGGTTCTTCAGGCCCTTGACGGCGATGTCGTCGCGGTGCGGCTCCATGGCGCGCCAGATGGCGGCGGCACGGGCGATCACCTTGACGTCGGTGGTGAAGGACTCGATGACGACGTCCTGCTTGTAGCCGATCTTCTTGAGGGCGCCGACAATCGGCTTCCAGTCGAGGGAGTCACCGCCGGGGGTGCCGCGGTCGGTGCCACAGGCGTGGAAGTGGCCGAGGTGCTTGCCGGCCTTAAGAATGGCGGCGGCCTGGTTCTTCTCCTCGATGTTCATGTGGAACGTGTCGAGGTGGAGCTTCACGTTGGGCAGGTTGATCGCCTTGACGAGGCGGAGGCCCTGGTCGCAGGTGTTGAGGAAGTCGGTCTCGAAGCGGTTCAGCGGCTCGATGTCGAGCTCGATGCCCTTCTTCTGAGCGTACTTGCCGATGGCCTTGAGGTTCTTGACGACGAGCTTGAAGTGCTTGGCCTTGGTCTTGTCGTCATGGGCGCCGATGAGGCCGACGACGGAATAGAGCGGGCCGATGATGCGCGGGCAACCAGCGATGGCAGCCTGGTCGATCAGCGCCATGATGTACTTACGGCCAGCGGCCTGGTCCGCGGCGGAACCGCGAAGGTCGCGGCCGGGGCCCATGCAGGCGCAAATGGAACCGATGGCGATGCCGGCACTGGCGGCGGCGGCCTTCAGGAACTTCGGGTCGGTGTGCGACGGATCTTCGATCGGGATTTCGACGGTGTGGAAGCCCCAGTTCTTGAGCTTCTTGAAAAGGTGGACGCTCTCGTTGGTGAACGGAGAGGCGTAGAGGAACGTGTTGAGGCCGAAACGCATGGGTGTGTGGGTGATTTGGGGAGGAAGCGGAGTTTTGGAGGGGGTCAGGGGGCGGTCAAGGCTGGGCGTCAATAAGAGGCCTTTTAAGGAGCCAGTTCGCCCAGAATCAGCAGCGCGCCCGGGAAGAAGTTCAGGGGGGCGAAACGTTCGGGCTTATCGATCTTATTCTTATTCTTAGCCAAGACAGCGGCCTTATCGATCGGGTCGGCTAAGAGCTCCAAACGGACCGTATGCACGCCTTCGGGCAGGTCGGTGCCGACGACGAAATTGCTCAGGCGCGCGTAGGTGCAATAGGCGTCGATACGCTGGACGACGAAAGGCTTCCCGCCGTCGAGGGTGACCGCGACTTTCCCGCCGGCCGGGCCGACGATGTCATACACGGCGCAGTGCGTGCCCTTGAACTTGAATTCGATGCTCTGGCCGGGCTGCGTGAGGCGGACCATCGCGGGAAGCCGGTTGGCCCAGCCCTTGGCGTAATCCGCCGTCTTCATGTCCGCCGGGAGGAGTCCATCTGACAACTTGGCGGCGGTGATCGGCACGAGCGTGGCGCGGTCGAAGTTCGCCGGATCGAGGGCAAGGTTACTCACGTGCGGCGTCGGCGCGTTGTTCGCGATGGCGAGGGCGGGCAGCGAACGGACAATGGCCTGCGTGTAGAATACGTGGCCGGTGGAATCATGCGGGTGGACGCTGTCCGGGGCGAAGACGAACTTGTCACCGAGCGCGGCCTTTTCGGCGTCGGTCTTCGGCAACGGCGCCTTCCAGAGGAGCTTGCCGGCCTTGGCCAGCTTGGCGACTTCCATGCCGAGGGTGATCGTCGGGATGCCGTAGAAGTCGGCGACCTTCTCCATCGCGCTCGCGGAGCGCTGCAACTTACCCTCGAGCATGGGCGGGGAAAGCGCTTCGGTCACGGTGTAGACGAAACAGATATCGCACTTGGGGTTAGCCTTCCAGGTCTGGCGCACGATGCCTTCCATGCAGCGGATGATGCGTTGCGGGTCCGCGCCGCCGTCATTCACGGCGAACTCGACGAAGAGGAGATCAGGGCCTTTGGAGAGGACATCCTGCTGCACCCGAAAGACGCCGAGGTCCGAACCAGTGCCGCCGATCGCGGCATTGATCTCGGTGAAGGTCGATTGCGGGTAGGCCTTCTTGAAATGGGCGAGGGTCTGCACGCGCCAGCCGTTCTGCGCGGTGATCGAACCTCCGAGGTAGCCGATCTTCAACTCGGCGCCGGTCGTCTGGGCCTTGAGGAAAAAATTCGGCAGGCCGCCGCGGGCGCGGACCTCCTGGGCGTCGACCAACAGGTATTCCTTGTCGGCGGCCTGACCGAGGGCGGCGGCGCACAGCGCCAAGGCGGAGAAGAGCAGTCTCATGGGGTGTCTTATTAGACGTAAGGAAACCCCGCAGGTTCCAGCCTATTGGCGCCGTAGGCCGAAAAAACGAAAGTCCGCCTTCCTTCCAAGGCAGAGGCACGTAAGTTCATCCTATGGACAATGTCACGCACGCCGCCCTAGGCATCGCCGCCGGCATCGCGGTACACCGCCGCGGCGGGTCGGTCTCCGCCGCCGCCGTCGCCGCCCTCCTCGCCGCCGAAGCCCCGGACCTCGACGTCTTCCTCCGCGCCTCCGACGACCCCCTCGTGGCCTTCCGCTGGCACCGCCACTTCACCCACAGCTTCGCCTTCATGCCCGTCTGGGCCCTGCTCAGCGCCTGGCTTACTTCGCTCTTCTTCCGACGCAGCCATAACGTCGGTTGGCGCGAACTCTTCCTTCCCGGACTCGTCGGCGCACTGACGCACCTGTTGTGCGACGGCTGCACGAGCTATGGCACGATGCTGCTCTGGCCTTTCACCGAGACACGCTACGCGTGGGATTGCCTGCCGATTATCGACCTCCTCGCCACCCTGCCCTTGCTGATCCTTGCGATCATGGCCTGGCGCCAGCATTCGGCGCGCCTCGCGACCTACGGTCTGCTTTGGTTCGCGACCTACGCCTCGCTCGGCCTGTGGCAACACGCGCGCGCCGAACGCAGCCTACGCACCTGGCTCGCCCAGCGGAATATCGACCCGGAAAGGCTCGCGGTGAAACCGACGATTTCCAACCTGATTGTCTGGCGGGCGGTCTGGCTTAATGACGGGCGCTGGCAGGTCGCCGCGATTCGTAACCTCCCGTTCACTTCCACCCGGCTCGTGGTCGGCGAAAGCCGCGCTGCCTGGTCGGCCGACTCCGCTGGCAATCCGCCCGCCTACTCGGAAGGCGCGCACGTCATCGCCGACTTCTCCCGCTTCACCGGAGGATGGAATTCCTACGACGCCCAGCCGGGCGCCATCCTGGTCGGCGATATCCGCTTCTCCATGCTACCGACCAGCAGCAAGCCGCTCTGGTCTGTTCGCTGCGCCCCCGGCGGCACCCTCGCCGACACGACGCTCGTCATGGACCGCGGCCTGCAGGAGGGAGACCTGTCCCACCTCGGCGCCTTGCTCTCTGGTTCAGACCCACGCTTCATCGACCTCAAGTAATATGCGCAGGCTTCTCCTCTTCCTCGGCTCCGCTGCCTTCGCCGCCGACCCCGCGTTGAAACTCGTGCTCGAAGATAACTTCGATGGCACAGAGCTAAATGCGAAGACCTGGAACATCGAGACCGGCAAGCGTCGCGAGTCTCTGAACTCAACCAAGGCGGTCGACGTGAAGGATGGCGTGCTGAAGCTCACGACGTGGACCGACGTCGACGGCACGACCTACTGCGGCTTCCTGACGACCCGCAAGAAGTTCGCCCTGACACAGGGCAAGACCGAGGCGCGCTGCCGCTTCTCCGTCCAGCCAGGCACGCAGATCGCCTTCTGGGCGCAGTCGTCGACCTATGGTAAATCCGGCACCGCGGCGGGCGCGGTGACCGACGGCGTGGAGATCGACATCCTGGAGACGACGGGCCTGAAAAAAGGCGGCTATCAGTCCGTCCTCCACTGGGGTCCGTATAAGCATCCGACCGAGAAGAAGGCCAGCTCCACGCAGTACCCGGCGAACGTCGGCGGCGAGTGGCATGACTACGGCGTCGAATGGGATGACTCCGGCTACCGCTTCACCTTCGACGGCAAGATTGTCTGGACCGATACGAAATGCCCTGGCACCAAGGCGCCGGAGTTCCTGATGCTCACCAGCGAATCGAATCTCAAGGGTTGGAACGGCGAACGCCCGAAAGAAGGCTACGGCCTCAAGGACGCCTCGAAGAATACCTTTGAGGTCGACTGGGTGAAGGCCTGGGAACGCGTCCCCGCGGCGAAGTGATTCAGCGCAGCTCGAAACGGTAGGTGGCCACGGCTTCCGAATCGACCGGCGCACGGTTGCGCGAAGCCGGCGCGAAAGACGATGCCCGCGCGGCCGTCAACGCAGCTTCGTCAAGCAAGCGGCTGCCTGAACTCTGCGTCAGTTCGACCTGCCGGACGGATCCGTTCGCTGCGAGCACGATACGAACGCCGACCACGCCTTCCGCCCCCGCGCGACGGGCGCGCTCGGGATAGGCCGGCTCCTGTCGGAAAAGGAAAGACGGAGGCACGAACACTTCGGCGATGGGCGCGGGCGCGGCGGCGAGCACCTGACCCTGCGTCGGCACGGCGGCCGCGGCCACAGGAGCGGAAGGAGATGAAGCCGGCGGCGAGGATACAATCGGCGCGACCGAAGCAACCGCGACGGCTTGGCTGGGCGCGACCGGTACGGGCAGGCCGGCGCCGAGCGCCACGCCTCCCTTGGCTTCACCCGCCAAGGCCACTGGTTCGGTCACGAGCGTGACCAAGACCATGCCTCCTTCGCGCGAGGCTTCGCTGACGCCGATGGCGCCGCCCATCCAGACCGCGGCGACGGCCACGAGGTGGACGCCGGCCACGGCGGTCCAGATCAGGCGATGGCGACGGCTTTCGAGCACGCTGGCA
>JBAXMD010000013.1:0-27506 GCA_037134475.1 Verrucomicrobiota bacterium
CACCTTGACTCGACCGTCGTGCTCGAGCGCCGCATCGCCGAACTGGGTATCTACCCGGCCGTCGACCCGCTCGCCTCCACCTCGACCGCGCTCGCTCCCGAAGTCGTCGGCGACCGTCACTTCCGCGTCGCTCGCGGCGTGCAGGGCCTCCTGCAGCGATACAAGGACCTCCAGGACATCATCGCGATCCTGGGCCTCGATGAACTCTCTCCTGACGACAAGCTCGTCGTCTTCCGCGCCCGTAAGGTGCAGAAGTTCCTCTCCCAGCCCTTCCACGTCGCGGAAATCTTCACGGGCTCGCCCGGCAAGTACGTCGCCCTCGACGACACGCTGCGCGGCTTCGAGATGATCCTCTCCGGCGAGCTCGACCACGTGAACGAGAACGACTTCTACATGAAGGGCGGTATCGACGAGGTCCTCGCTGCTGCCGGCCAGTCCAAGAAATAAGACCCCATGTCCCTTACGGTCGAAATCGTCACCCCTGACCGCCGCGCCTACGAAGGCACGGCGGACAAGGTGACCCTGCCCACCGCTATGGGCAGCATCGGCATCCTGCCCGGCCACCAGCCTATCACCGCGATCATCGCCGCCGGCGAAGTCATCCTCACGGTGGACGGCAAGATCACCCGCCTCGCTATCGACCAGGGCTTCGTCCGCGTCGTCTCCGACAAGGTTTCGGTCGTGACGGAAGCCGCCATCGACGAATCGAAGATCGACCTCAAGGCCGTCGAGACCGCCGAAGCGCGTGCGCGCGAAGCCGTCGAAGCCGCCCGCGGTCAGAAGGATATCGACCCGGTTGAAATCGCGAAGATGGAGCAGATTCTCCGCTTCGCCTTGGTGCAGCGCCTCGTCAAGGGCCGCACTTCGCAGGGAATGACGGAGTAAGTTGCCGCTTCTCGGCATCTTCGCTCCGTTTTTCGTTTAAAGTCATTTAAGCGGAACTTGCCCCTCCTTCGCGGGAAGGGCAGAGTTCCCTCGTGATTAAATCTGCGATCACGGTTTCTCTCGTCGCCCAAGCCAAGGGCGGGCCGTTCGTTTATTGGGACGGCCTTGAGTCCGCCGCGGCCTCCGCCGCAAAGCACGGCTTCGACGCCATCGAGATCTTTGCCCCTTCGGCCGCCTCCATCGACCGTCCGGCGCTGCATGCCCTACTGAAGAAGCACGGCCTCTCGGCCGCGGCTTTCGGCACGGGCGGCGGTTGGCTCGTCCATAAGTGGCACCTGACCCACGCCGACCCGACCATCCGCTCGCAGGCCCGCGAATTCATCCGCGCAATCATTGATGTCGCCGGCGAATTCAAGGCCCCGGCGATCATCGGCTCGATGCAGGGTAAGGCCGAGGGTGACGTCTCCCGCGACCAGGCCCTGACCTGGCTTGCCGAAGCGCTCACCGATCTCGGCGCCCACGCCGCGCAATACGGCGTGCCCCTCCTCTACGAGCCGCTCAACCGCTACGAGACGAATCTCCTGACCCGCCAGCTCGACGCCGCCCAGTTCCTCGAAGCCCGCCAGGTCGGGAACGTGAAGCTACTCTGCGACCTCTTTCACATGAATATCGAGGAGGTCTCGAACGCCGCCACGCTCCGCGCTTGCGGTCGCCACGTCGGACACGTCCACTTCGCTGACAGCAACCGCCAGGCGATCGGCTTCGGCCACACGGACGCGGCCTCGGTCATCGCCGCGCTCAAGGATATCGGCTTCGCTGGTTATCTTTCCGGAGAGATCCTTCCATTGCCTGATTCTGAAGCCGCCGCGGCGCAAACGATCAAGGCCATCCGCACCCACTTACCCCGCTAAGACCATGCTCAAGCACCAGCTCATCCATCCGAAGATCTCCGAAGTCCTCGCCCGCGCGGGCCATCACTCGGTGATCCTGATCGCCGACGGCAACTATCCGGTCTGGGGCAAGAAGGGCCCGAACGCCGAGCTGGTCTCGCTCAACCTCTCGCCGGGCATCCCGACCGTCGCCCAGGTACTGCGCGCGGTGCTCAGTGCCGTGCCGGTCGACGCCGTCAACACGATGGGCATCCCGCCGGACGATTCCTACGCGCAGAAGGGCGAGCCGCCCGTCTGGGCCGAGTTCCGCCAGGAAGTGAAGGCCGCTGGCCTGAAGCTCGAACTGCAGCCGGTCCTAAAGTGGGATTTCTACAAGGCCGTCGAATCCGCCGACCACATCCTCACGATCCAGACCGGCGACCAAGCCCTCTGGGGCAACGTGCTCCTCACCGTCGGCTGCCGGACGGCCTGAACTTTCACACCATGAAGACTCGCACCCTCGGCAAGACCGGGATCGAACTCCCCATCCTCAGCTTCGGCGCCTCGTCGCTGGGCCAGGAATTCCGCAGCGTCGCCCTCGACGATGCCCTGAAGTCCGTCCACGTCGCCCTCGACTGCGGCCTCAACTTCATCGACACATCGCCCTTCTACGGCCGCGGTATATCCGAAGTGCTCCTGGGCGTCGCCCTCCGGGGCGTCCCACGCGATAGCTACAAGCTCTGCACGAAGCTGGGTCGCTATGACCTGACACATTTCGATTTCAGCGCGAAGCGCGTCGCGGAGAGCATCGACGTCTCCCTGCACCGCCTCGGCACCGACCACCTCGACATCATCCTCTGCCACGACATCGAGTTCGTTCCCATGCAGCAGATCGTCGATGAGACGATTCCTGCCCTCCGCAAGGCGAAGCAGGCCGGCAAAGTGAAGGCTATCGGCTTCAGCGGCTACCCGCAGAAGATCTTCAAGTTCATCTGCGACCAGGCCGAGGTCGACTGCGTGCTGAGCTATAACCAGCACACCCTGCAGAACACCCGCTTCTCCGACGAGTCCGTGCCTTACCTGAAGGCGAAGGGCATCGGCGTCATGAACGCCGGCCCCTTCAGTGCCCGTCTGCTCACCAACGCCCCGCTTCCGGCCTGGCTCAAGGAGCCGGAGGAAGTGAAGGCCGCCGCCCGCGCTGCCGCCGCCCATTGCGCCGCCAAGGGCAGCGACATCGCCAAGATCGCGTTGCAGTTCTCACTCCAGCATCCCGACATCACCACGACGGTCTCGGGTAGCGCCAATCCGGTCAATATCCGCAACTGGGCCAAGTGGGCCGCGGAACCGATCGACCAACAGCTGCTCTCCGAAGTCCTCGCAATCTTCGCCCCGGTCAAGAACCTCGGCCACCTCGAAGGGCTGAAGGAAAACAACTGAGCCGATGAAAGCCATCCGTCTCGACCAGCCGCAGCAGTTCACGCGCATCGACATCCCTGAGCCGCCTGCGCCCGCCGCCGGCGAAGCGGTCGTTCGCGTGCACCGTATTGGCATCTGCGGTACGGACTACGGAGGCTATCTCGGTAAGATGCCGTTCTACTCCTACCCGCGCATCCCTGGCCATGAGCTTGGCGTCGAGGTCCTCGCCGTTGGCCCGGGCGTGACCAACGTGAAGCCAGGCGACCGCTGTTCGGTCGAGCCCTACATCAATTGCCAGACGTGCTATAGCTGCCGTCGCGGTTTCACCAACTGCTGCGAGAACCACCAGACGCTTGGTGTGATGTGCGACGGCGGCATGGCGGAGAAGTTCCTGCTCCCGGCTCGTAAGCTGCACATTTCAACGAAGCTTTCCTACGACCAGCTTGCGCTTGTTGAGACGCTCGCCATCGGCTGCCACGCCGTCGACCGCGCCGCCCCCAAGGCCGGCGAGACTGTCCTCGTCATCGGTGCCGGCCCGATCGGCCTCTCGGCCGTCGAGTTCGTCAAGGTCTCCGGCGCGAAGTGCGTGGTGATGGACATGAACGCCGACCGCCTGAAATTCTGCGTCGATGTCATGAAGGTGGACGGCGTCATCCAGGCCAAGGGCGACGGCTCCGAAGTCGCCGCTCTCGCGGCCCTCACGAACGGCCAGCTGGCCGACGTGGTCATCGACGCCACGGGCAGCAATAAATCGATGGTCGCTTGCTTCGCTTACGCGGCCTTCGCCGCCCGCGTTGTCTACGTGGGCATCACGCAGCAGGAACTCACCTTCCCGCACGCCCCGCACCTGCATCGCCGCGAGCTGACCATTATGGCCAGCCGTAACGCGCTTTCGAAGGACTTTGCCCGCATCATCCAGCTGATCGAAGACGGCGTGATCGATACGAAGCCTTGGATCACGCACCACGCGAAGTTCGAAGACTTGATCGCGACCTTCCCGACCTGGCTCAAGCCGGAGTCCGGCGTGATCAAGGCGATCGTCGACGTGGTCTGACGCCATGCGCCTCGACGCCCACCAGCACTTCTGGTCGTACGACGCGGCGCAATACCCGTGGATCCCGCCGGGCTCGCCGCTGCACCGCAACTGGCTGCCCGATGATCTCGCTGCCTTGCAGAAGCCGCTCGGCTTCGATGGCTCGATCGCCGTCCAGGCCCGTCAGGTCGTCGACGAATCCGACTGGCTCCTCGGCCTCGCGGATAAGCACACCAACGTAAAAGGCGTCGTCGGCTGGGTCGACCTCCGCTCTGACCGCGTCGAAGCTGACCTCGCCCGCCTTGCCACGCACCCGAAGTTCGTCGGCGTCCGCCACGTCGTCCAAGAAGAGCCGGATGACGACTTCATGCTGGGGAAGGATTTTCAGCGGGGCATCTCGAAGCTCGCCGCCCACGGCCTGACCTACGACATCCTGATCTACCCCAAGCAGCTCGAGGCCGCTATCCGCCTCGCCGAGAATTTTCCCCTCCAGCCCTTCGTCCTCGATCACATCGCTAAGCCGCACATCAAGGATGGCACGATCGACCCTTGGAAATCCCAGCTCCGTCGCCTGGCCAAGCTGCCAAACGTCTATTGTAAGGTCTCCGGCATGCTCACCGAGGCTGATCATAAGCATTGGCAGTCCGAGCAGTTCCGGCCGTATCTCGATACCGTGTTCGAGGCCTTCGGCCCGTCGCGCTTGATGTATGGTTCCGATTGGCCAGTCTGTCTCTTCGCCGGTAGCTACGAGCAGGCCTTCCGCCTCGTCGACGATTACGCCCGCGGGCTGACCGAAGCCGAGCGCGTTGGCCTCTTCGGTGGTAACTGCGCTCGTTTCTACTTCGCCGGCAAGCGTTAGCGTAGGACGGTGTTGGCGTCCTTGGTGACCTTGAAGATCCATCCGTCAGCCTGCATGTCGATGTTTAGCCCTCGCGTGTCTTTAGCTAGCTCGGCCGGAAGCGGGTCGGCGTTGCAGCGGAACAGCTTGAGCGTTCCTTCGCCCTCGTATTGGCCCTTCACCTTCGTGCCGCTCTTCGCGACTTCGATGGCCAGGTAGCAGTCGAACACGCCGCCGGGCGTTTCGCCCATCAGTACCTCCACTGGGACCTTAGTGCCTTTGGTCGCTTGAATCCACGGTCCGGCTTTGAGTCGGTGTAGACTGCCAGGCTTGCGGTCGACCTTGTATTCCTTTGATACCTTCTCGCCGAAGTCCTTGTACGTGCCGTCTTTGCCGGAGAAGTAGGTCTCGTAGCCGTCATCGAGCGCGATCTTTCGATTCCAGCGCACGAGTAGGAAGTCGTCCCCGGAGCCCACGAAACGGAAGGGCAGGGAGTTGGGTACCTCGACGTAGCAGCGATAGTGCACGACCCAGCGCGATGGCTTGACCTCCTTCTCGACTTCAAAGGCCTTGGGCGCGTCGTTGGCCGAACGGCCGGTAATGAACAGTTGGCCCGAGACGAGCATGTCCGGCGACTTGAAGAACTTGCTCAGTTTGCCTGGACTCCAGCCGGCTTCGAGGAAGTCGCGTACGGCGGCGCGATAGGGCGGGATGCCGGTCTTGCCGTCCATCATCGCGGTAGGCTGGCGGCTGCTGGTCTGCTTGAGGTCGTAGAGCGTCCCAAGCAGTCCGCCGAGGGTGGCGCTGCCGGTGCTCTTCATTCCGAAGAGCGAAACGAAATTCTTGCCGCCGCCGACCCCGGTGCCCTTACCGGTGCCGATGCCGCCGCCCGATCCGCCGCCAAAGCCCTTGGAGCTGCCGCCACCGACGGCGCCGGCCGTTGCCAGTGGGTTCGCCATCGTCGGCACGCTACTGATGGCCACGGAAGCGTTGGCGTTCTTGCTGGTGATGCGCGAGCTGGTCTTGGTCAGCGCCTTCACGTTCTTGGGCTGGAGCTTGGTCTTATATTCTTTGGCCTTAGGTCCACCACTGCCACCGCCCGCTCCGGTCGCGAACGTGTTAGGGTCCTTCTTCCCGGACAGGTCCGTGACGGTCGAGACGACCCAGATGACTGCGATGATCACCAGCACCAGGTGGATGATGATCGAAAGCGCCAAGCCTTCCCCGCCTAACCGTTGCCAGAGCGTACGTTTAGGGCGATGCAGCGGCGTCGAGGGGGACGCCTCCGCGGATCCGTCCTGGGGTGAGGACATACAAGCATTCCACTGTGAGCCTGTGGGTATACAACCGCCAATCCGTACGCCCCGGGTAGGTGGTCGGTGAAATACCATAATATTCGCCGAGTCTTGCCCCTTGGCCCTCCTCACCCATCTTGTCGGCATGGATTCACGCCTGCACGACCTCGAAGAACGCCTCACCTTCCTCCAGCGCCACGTGGAGCAGCAGGACCGCGTGATCCTCGAGCTCTCCCGCGAGGTGTCTAAGCTGTCCGATCGCCTAGCCCGCACCGAAGCCAAGCTGACCCAGTCCGCTGACGCCGGCGATCAGGCCCCGCCCGCCGACGAGCGTCCGCCTCATTGGTAAGAGGTTTTAGGAATTGAGGTCGTACGGTTTCCAGCCAATCTCCGGACATGGAAAACGATTCGCTGACCTACCTCGAATACGGCATCTATCTCCTGATTTCCCTTTCCGTCACGATCTGGGTCGGACGGACGCTCTTCAGCAGCGGACGCCCGTTCCTCCTCGAGGCCTTCCACGGCAATGAGACGATGGCCGACTCGGTCAACAATCTCCTGATCATCGGTTTCTACCTAGTGAACGCCGGCTTCATGCTGCTCTTCCTTTCGTCCAAGGACCATCCGACGAGCGGTATCAAGGTCATCGAAGACCTGAGCAAGTCGGTCGGCGTGGTGATCGTCGTCCTCGGCGTGATGCACCTCATCAATCTCGTCGTCCTGAACGCGCTCCGCACCGGTGGTAACGCCAGCCGCCCGCCCGTCCTGCCCCCGAAGGCCTGAGTCGACCGAACGCATGTGCGGCCGCGTCACCCAGTTCTCGCGCTGGGAAGAAATCGTCAAAAGCCTGGCCTCGCCGCCGGCCGAGGTGTCGCCGCGTTACAACATCTCGCCTGGTACGCCGCTGGTCTCGGTTCGACGTGAGCAAGGCGTGCTCCGCACCGAAGCGCTCCCCTGGGGCTTCGTGCCAGCCTGGGCGCCGGCCGACGAACAGGAAGGTCATGCCAACGCCCGTGCGGAAGGGATCTTCGACCGCCCGACGTTCCGCGACTCGGCCCGCCATCGCCGCTGCGTGATCCCGATCGACGGCTATTACGAATGGAAGACGGAAGGGAAGCTGAAGTCCCCGTATTATTTCCGCGCTGCCGACGGCGGACCGCTCGCGATCGGCGGCCTCTGGTCTCTCCACCTCGCCGCCGATGGCACGCATCGCCGTACGCTCTGCCTGGTGACGGTCGCGCCGAATCGCGAAGCGGGTGAAGTCCATGCGCGCATGCCGGTCGTACTCACCGGCGCCGATCGCCAGGCTTGGCTTTCCGAGAAGGCTTTCGCCGCCGAGGATTTCGCGCGCCTCGCCGTGACCGCTCCGGACCGGGCGCTGTCGATGCATCGCGTATCACCCGACGTGAATCGGGTTGCGATCGATGCGGAGCGTCTGGTGCATCCGCTGGTCGGCGCAATGGACCAACCGGACTTCTTTGGGGATTTGCTTGGCTAACGGGCCTGTTTTCGACAGACCTTTGGCATGGCCGAGCCGACGCACCTCCCGAAAATCGTGGAGAAGCCGTGGGGCCGCGAAATCTGGTATGCCGATCAGTCCGCCTATGCCGGCAAGGTGCTCGAAGTGAAGCAAGGCCGACGTCTCAGCCTCCAGTATCACGAGCGCAAGACGGAGACGCTTTACCTCCTTTCGGGCAAAGTGCTCCTGACCTTCCGCCCGATCGCATCCGGCGAGACTCCCTCCGCATCCCTCGTCACGGCGGCCGACCAGCGCACCTGGCTGCCGGGGCAAGCCTTGCATGTGCCGGTGCGCACGATCCACCGCTTCGAAGCCCTCGAAGACAGCGTGCTGCTCGAAGTCTCCACGCCCGACCTGACCGACGTCGTCCGCCTGCAGGATGACTTCTCGCGTCCGGCGCGCGACTGACCCTTTCTATTCCTATGCGCAAAGTTTTGGCCTTTGACCTCGGCGGCACGAAATTCGCCTTCGGTGTCGTCAACCAAGATGGCACCGTGCTCGGTTCCGGCCGCGTCGAGACGTTCGCCGAAAAGGGCCCGCAGCAGGCCTGCGAACGCGTGGCCGAAGCCGCCCACCAACTCCTCGCCGAACTGAAGCTCAAGCCCGTCGACTTCGTCGCCCTCGGCGTCGCCTCGCCCGGCCCGCTCGACATTGCCCGCGGCTGCGTCGACGGCTCCCCTAATCTCCCCGGCTGGACGGGCTTCTCGATCACGGATTTCCTGAGCAACTCGTTCGGCGGGCTGCCCGCCCGTATCGACAATGACTGCAACGCCGCCGCGCTCGGCGAATACCGCTTCGGCGCCGGCAAGGGCAAGAAGAACGTCGTCTACATCACGGTCTCCACCGGCATCGGCGGCGGCGCGGTCATCGACGGACGCCTGATGCGCGGCTCCAACGGCAACGCGGCCGAGCTTGGCCATATCCCGCTGACGATGGACGGACCTCGCTGCGGTTGCGGTAATCCTGGCTGCTGGGAAGTCTACGCCTCTGGCACCGCCATCGCGCGTCGTACCCGCGAAGCCCTCACGGCCGGCCGCCCTTCGAGCATCGTCAAGTTCGCCGGCAGCATCGAGCAAGTCACGACCCACCATCTTTTCCAAGCGATGGCCGAAGGCGATGCGCTCGCCAATGAGATCTGGGCGGAGTCGATCAACTACCTCGGTCGCGGCCTCGGCGCGGTAATTAACACTTTCAATCCGGACGTGATCGTGGTCGGCGGCGGCGTGACCGCGGCCGGCGACGCGCTTTTCGTGCCGATGCGTAAGAGCGCCAGTAACTACGCTTTCCCGCGCCTGTCGGCAGTTTGTACGATTGTTCCGGCCGGTCTCGGCGGCAACGTCGGCGTCGTCGGCGCGGCGGCCTGCGCCTTCGAGCACGTCAGCTGAGCACTTTCCTGTCGTCGTGATGCTCGTCTCCGTCGTCATCCCGGCGTTCAACGAGGAAAAACTCCTACCCGCCACGCTCGCGTCCGTGCAGGCGGCAGCCTCGGCTTTCCTTCCCCGCGGGTGGACCTGGGAATGTGTGGTCTGCGATAACAATTCCACCGATGGTACGGCGGCTTGCGCCCGTGCGGCCGGCGCGACCGTCGTCTTTGAGCCGGTCAACCAGATCGGTCGAGCCCGCGACGCCGGCGCACGCGCAGCCACCGGGGAATGGCTGGTGTTCATCGACGCTGACTCAACCCCTTCGCCGGAGCTCTTCGCGGCCATCGCTGACCAGATTTCGGCGGGCCGCGCGCTCGGCGGTGGGAGTACGGTCGAGCTGGAAGCAGGCACGCCGCGCTATGCCCGCTCCGTCTGCGGGTTCTGGAATCTTTGGAGCCGCCTGGCGCGCTGGGCCGCTGGGTCGTGCGTTTGGGTCGAGGCTTCTGCGTTCCGCGAGGCCGGTGGTTTCGGCACCGAATATTACGCCGGCGAGGAGGTCTTCCTGAGCCGTCGGCTCAAGGCCATCGCCCGACGTCGCGGCCGGCGCTTCGTTATTCTGGCCGACCACCCTCTGCGTACGTCTTCGCGCAAGCTGAAGCTCTACACGGTCACGGAAGCGGCCCGTTTCTTCTTCCGTATGCTCTTCACCGCTGGACACGCAGCGAAGCGACCGGAGAATTGCGATATCTGGTATGACGGTCGGCGTTGAGCGCTCAGAGCCGCTGGTGCTTCCACTTCGGGATAGGGAAGACCGTGATCTTATCGGAGCGTACCTCGACGTCGTCACGGTGGCGTAAGGCCTTGGCCTCGGCGGCGCTGACGATCTCGTAATGTCGCGTAGCGGTGATGAGGTCGGCGATCTCCCAGCAGTCCTTCGGATTGTTCACCCATTTCTCCGGCGGCAGGCGGCTCAGGTCGTAGGGCTTGGAGTAGCTGCGCAAGGTCTTCCGCGGGCCTTTGGCGTATTCGTGGAAGTAGGACATCGCGAGCTCCCGGACGCTGCGGTAGACTGGATCGCGCCAGCGGAGGCAGACGTAGTTGGTCTTCGAGATGGCGCCCCACTTGCCGTTCACCTGGAAGGGCGCGATGACATGGTCCATGTCCTGGTGGGCGCTGAAGTCCAGGAGTAGGGGAGGGTGGCCCTGCAACCAGAGGGCGAAAGCCGCGACCATAGCGCCCTCGATGCAATGGGCCCGGCGGTGCTTCAAAGTCTGTTCGACGGACCGGGCGGTGTCGCCCTCGGGCTCGAAGTTCTGCGGGAAATCGATAAGGAAGTCTTGGATGGCCCGCGGCGTGGACAGGCGAGCGAGCGTGCGGGCCGCCGGGAGGCTGAGGCCGCGCTTCTGCGCGAGTCGGGTCCGGGCGGCGAGCGACATGCCTCAAAGTCTAGCCGGCTACGCCGATTGCTCAAGGAGCGAGTGCGCCCCCGCTTTCGGATTGGCTAACCTGCCGGCCTGCGTTTGCTCTCCTGCGTCCGCCATGCCGATCTCCGATAACACCTGCGCCGGCTGCGGCGGTAACTGACATGGATGCCCAAACCCTCCGCGACGGCCTGCTCCAGCTCATCCTGCTGATCATTTCGATTGGTCTGCATGAGTTCGGCCATGCCTGGATGGCGGACCTGCGTGGCGACCCGCTTCCCCGCATGCAGGGACGCGTGACGCTCAACCCCTTCGCCCACACGGACCCGATCGGCACCATCGCCATCCCGGCGGTCATGATCTTCCTCAGCCCGGGCTTCGGCCTCATCGGTTGGGGTAAGCCCGTCCAAATCTCCCTGCCCAATCCGAAGACCCGCCGGATGGACGATATCTATATCACCATGGCTGGTCCGGCGATGAACCTAGTGCTCTGCCTCGTCTTCGCTCTCATCGGCGGGCTCGGAAATTTCGATCCCAAGACACAGGAGGTCGTCATTCGTTTCCTTGTCGGCGGTATCTACCTCAATGCGGGTCTGGTCGTCTTCAATCTCATCCCCATCCCTCCGTTGGACGGCTCCCGCCTGGCCCTCCGCCTCGGACTCTATTCGGAGGAGTTCTTCCTGTCTTTGGCGCGTTGGGGTTTTATCGTCCTCATCGTCCTTGTGAACCTTCCGCCGTTCCTCCGGATGATGCACACCGCCATCCTCCTCCTGGCCTCTCCCTGGCTCGGCCTCTGGGACCTCCTCTCCTGAGCGTTGGTCCAGCCACGAGAGGCTTGCCTATTCGCGGCCTTCGGGCGAACCTCCGGGCATGCAAACCCTCGGCGAACGTCTCCAAGAAGCCCGTCAGCGACTGGGCGTGACCCTCCGCGAAGCGGCGGAGTTCACCAAGATCCGCACCGATTACCTCCAGTCGATGGAGGCCAACCAATTCGAATCCATCCCGCTCGCCGACGTCTACAAGCGCGGCTTCGTCAAGGTCTACGCGAAGTACCTGCGCCTTGATGACGAAAAGGCGGGCGCTGATTTCAATACGCACCATTCCGCCAAGGCTTCTCGCCGCCCGCTCGAAGCGGCTGCCGACGAAGACGCACCGTTCGAGCCGGCGGCCGGGGTCAGCTCGATCACGATGAGCCGCGACACGATGATCTATGTCGTCATCGGGATCGCGCTCCTCGCGATCATCATCGCGCTGTTTTTTTCCTAAGCTCGTCCGCGGCGAAGCGGGCGCAGCCTAAGCCGGTCGCGGTGGCGGCGGTCCCGGTGCCGCCGGCGAGCCGCCCCCACCAGATTTCGCTGACGTCGGTCAAGGCGGGAACGCGTTATCAGGTCATCGAACTGAACACGGGTGAGACTCCCGGGCTCGGCATGCTTTCCCCGCGCGACAAGCCGGTCGTCATCAACGTGAAGGGGCCGAGCGAGCTACGCTCCTCGGCGGTCGAAAACCTGCGCGTCCAGATCGACGGCGTGCCGTTCCTGATTCCTGCCACCGTCACCGGGGCGATGCTTGTCGCCCTGCCCGACACCTTTACGTCCCCGCCGGCGCCCAAGGCCGCGACGGTTCCGGCCCCCGTTCCCAAGTCCCCCGCGCCGAAGGCGAAGAAGGCCCGCTAAGCCGAGGGGGTTGACCGTCCGCCCGCCCGGGCTTATCAATCGGTATAGTGCCCCCGCGCCTCGAACAACGTGTCCTCGTCCTTAACCGTCTCTGGCAGCCGGTTAACATCGTGGGCGTCTTGCGCGCGATGAGCCTGCTCTTCCGCGGCCGCGCCTCGGCGATCCACGCCGATGCCTCGGGCCACCGCGTGATGAGCTCCGAGGAGTGGATGCGCTTCTCCGTGGAGGCCCCGCCGCCTAATGCCGAATCCGTCCGCACGACGCACATCGTGCTCCGCATCCCCCGGGTGCTCTTGCTCGGTGAATACGATCGCGTCCCGCGCCGCGAGATCCGCTTCTCCCGCCGTAATGTCTACCTGCGCGACGCCAATACCTGTCAGTACTGCGGCCGTACGTTCCGTGATGAGGAGCTCAACCTCGACCACGTCGTGCCGCGCGATATCGGCGGCAAGACCAACTGGGAGAATATCGTGACGGCCTGCATCCGCTGCAATTCCCGCAAGGCCAACCGTCTCCCTGAACAGGCCGGCATGACGCTCCGCCACGCGCCCACGAAGCCGAAGTGGCGCCTGGTGGTCGCGTCGTCCCTGTCCGCCGACGAAGTCGAGTGCTGGAAGGAATTCCTCGAGGTCACGCCCGCCGGTCAGCTCCCTTGGAGGAACTGAACGACGTCGGTTTCCTTGGTGCGGGTAACCAGATTCGAACTGGTGTATCCACTTTGGAAGAGTGGTGTCCTACCACTGAACGATACCCGCGTGGCCAAGGACGCTCACTATTCCGAGCCGTCCGCCCGGGGTCAAGCCTCGCCCATCGCCCGCCGGGTAGCCCTGCGACGTGAAACCGGCCCGCTTAACCGCGGTTTACCGGGCCGATTAAGCCTAGCTGCGGTGGACGACGCTGATCGACCCGTTGGTCTCCAGGATCACGTGCCGGGCGGCTTCGATGTTCGGACAGCCGGCGGCCCGCAGCGACGCCGCGAGCTCGTGGTGCGTGACCTTCTCCTTCGCGAGCATGTGCTCGTCGAGTTTGCCGTCGCGCACGATGAAAACCGGGCGTCCCACGAGCAGCTGCTCGATGAACTTCGAACGCCGGGCCAGCGACGACATGGCGTAATTGAGGGCGATGAGAACGGTCGCGAGCACAAGGCCAGCGCCTAGGCTGTTGTCGCCACCGTTCATGGAATTCTGGACGGCGTTACTCAGGATAAGCAGCAGGATGAAGTCGGTCGGGGACATCATCCCGACCTGGCGTCGTCCGGTGATACGGATGAGCACGATCAGGAACACGTATACGACCACTGCGCGGAACATCAGTTCAGACCAATGGAGCTGGGGGAGCATCAGGAATGACGGTAGTCCGGGGTCGGCGGGGATCTGGGCGAGCATGCGGGCACGTTAGGCCCAGCGATAGCGCAGGGCGATAGCGTTTGCGCTTCACGCAGGGCCGACTTCCGTCATCCTGCGCCTATGGCTCGCACCGCCCGCCCCTCCGCCCCAGCCGTCCGCGACGTGCTGATGATGGCGACTCCCTCCAAGAACGCCGACCTTCGCTGGTTCGGAGGCTTCCACGCCTCCGATCCCTTTCCGGCTTTCTCCGCCAGGGGCCGCCGCATCGGGCTCCTGCCCGGCATGGAAGTCGGCCGCGCGAAGGACGAATCCGCCTTCGACGAAGTGCTCAACCTCACCGCCATCATCGGCGACCTCCGCAAGACCAACCCGAAGGCCGGTGTCGCTGACGCGATCGTCTTCGCCGCGCTCCAGCAGGGTATCCACCGCTTCCGTGTGCCGGCTGATTTCCCGGTGGGACTGTATGAGCGCCTCCGCCAGCTTGGCCTCGAGCTCCATCCGGTCGGCGCCCAGCACAACGAGCGCGGCTCGCCCGAACTCTTCCCGGAGCGTCAGGTGAAGTCGAAGGCGGAACTCGCCGGCATCCGCGCGGGCAACGCCGCCGCCGCGGCCGGCTTTACGGCCGTCGAGAAGGTGCTCACGGAATCCAAGGCCGATAAGAAGGGCATCCTACAGTGGCAGGGCCAAACCCTCACGGCCGAAATTTTAAAGGAGGAGGCGCAGGTCGCGATCCTTCGCAAGGGCGGGATGTGCGATATCGGCCTCATCATCGCGCCGGGCGACCAGGCGGTCGATTGCCACTGCTCCGGCGCCGGCCCGGTCCGCGCCAACGAACTCATCGTCTGCGACATCTACCCGCGCCACATCGCCTCGCATCACTACGGCGACATGACCCGCACCTACCTCAAGGGGAAGGCCAACGCGAAGCAGCGCAAGATGATCCACGCGGTGCTCGAGTCTCAGCGTCTCGCCATCAAGGCCATCCGCGCCGGTGTGACGGGGGCCAAGGTCCACACGGTCGTGCAGGACTATTTCAAGTCGCTCGGCTATAAGACGGGCCTGGTGAAGGGAGTGTACGTGGGCTTCTTCCACGGTACGGGCCACGGGCTCGGTTACGATATCCACGAGGAGCCGGCGCTCTCCATCCGCAATCCGCACCCGCTCACCGCCGGCAACGCGGTCACGGTCGAGCCAGGCCTCTACTACCCCGGTATCGGTGGCTGCCGCTTCGAGGACTGCGTGGTGGTCACGAAGAAGGGCTGCGAATTCCTTTCCTCCCATCCTTACAACTGGGAGATTGCCTGAGCATGGCCAAAGGGCGGGGCAGGGCCGGATCGCATACATCGCTGACGGATGCCGCCCGGCCCGTGGCCGAAGCCCTCGAGCGTCATGGCCGCGTCTCCCGCGGCGTGATCAGCGCCCGCGTCCGCGCGAGCACGCTTTCGATCAAGGTGATGAAACTCGGCGGCGGCCTCCGCATCACGGTGGTCTCGAAGGGCTCACGCCAAGAACTCCACGTCTACGGTATCACGACAGAACGCGCGGGCGAGATCCTCTCGGGCCCGGATTTTTCTGGCTACAAGCTGAACTTCGCCGATGAGTGAGGTCCCGGTCATCATTACCGAAGTCACGGCCGCTGACTGGACCGCCGCCGGCCCAGGCTGGACGCACCTACCTTACCTCGCGCGCTTCCGCGCCGAGCGCCTCCCGCTTTCCTGGGAAGGCTTCTTTACGGGCCGTCATCACGCGGTGTTGGAGAGTGGCCGGTCCGGCAGTTTCACGATCGCCGTCCCGGCCGCGGCCCGTGCGACGGTCTTCTTTGCCGACGGACGCGTGGTCATGCACGCCGCCGATGGCGCCCACGAAGAAGCCTCCGAGCAGCCGCTCGAACACCTGCGTCGCTGGTCGCGCGAAGTCCGTGCCCCACGTCTCGACGGTTGGCCCGCCTTCCAAGGCGGCCTGATCGCGCTGCTCGGCTATGAGCTCGCCACGCAGTTCGAGCCAGTGAAGTCCGCGCCCGCCGATGTCCGCGCCCCGCTCGCGACCTTCCTCGAAGCGCACGAAGCCTGCGTCTTCGACGCCGCGAAGCGCGAGCTGACCGTGGTGGTGCTCTGCCCGGTCGGTTCGCCGAACTCCGCGCTCCGCGCGGCTCGCGCCCGGGCGCTCGATCTCGCCGCCCGTTGGGATGCGACCTGCGCCCAGCCCGCGCCGGCCTTGCCTGCTTCCGCCTTACCCGCCGTGCCGCTCGCGCAGTCTCTCGACGCATCCGCGTTCGTCCGCGCGGTCGAGCGCTGCCAGGAATATATCGCCGCCGGCGATACGTATCAGATCAATCTCTCCACGCGCCTCGAAGTCGCGCCCGTCGATCCGCTTCTCGCTTACGAGTTGCTCCGCTTGGCTAATCCTTCGCCTTATATGGGTCTGGTGCGACTGCCGGGTGCGACGCTCGTCTGTGGTTCTCCCGAGCTACTGGTCGAAGTCTCTGCGGGCAAAATTGCCTCGCGCCCCATCGCCGGCACGCGTCCGCGTGGTGCCGACGAATCCGCCGACCTTGCGTGGGCGCAGGAACTTTCCGGCGACACGAAGGAAAAAGCGGAGCACCTGATGCTGGTCGATCTGTTGCGCAATGATGTCGGCCGCGTCTCGCGTCCTGGCACCGTCCACGTGCCGGAGTTCATGGCGGTCGAGCGCTACTCCCATGTGATGCACCTCGTCTCGCAGGTCGAAGGCCAGTTGCAGGCTTCCGCCGGCCCGGCTGACGTCATCCGTGCGCTCTTCCCGGGTGGCACGATCACGGGTGCGCCGAAGGTCCGCACGATGCAGGTCATCGCCGAGCTCGAGCCGGTGGCCCGCGGTTTCTATACGGGCTCGCTCGGTTGGATTGGCGCCTCCGGCGACCTCTGTCTCAACATCATCATTCGCTCCCTCTGGTCTGTCGACGGTCGTACGTTCGTCCAAGCCGGGGCCGGCATCGTCGCCGACTCGGTGCCCGCACGCGAATACGCGGAGAGCTTGCGTAAAGCCCAGGCTCCCTTGCTCGCCGCCGCCCGCGCGGTGCTCCGCCCATGATCGGCTGGCGCCAAGGCGAGTGGGTCACGTTGCCTGACGGCGTCGAGGTCTCCGCCTTGGTCCCGGGTCCGTCCCTCTTCGAGACGTTCGCCGTGCGGGCGGGCCGCATCGCCTGCCTTGGTGATCATCTCGATCGTCTCGCCCTCGGCTGCCCGCGCCTCGGCCTCGATCCGCTTCGCCTCATGCTCGGCGCGGATGCGACGACCGCCCGCTGGTCGGTTCCGCTCGGCGGCCTGCTCGGCCGGAACACGCTGACGGACGCCATCGTCCGCCTACTCGTCGCGCCGCGCGGAGATGGTATGGCCACGGAGTGGCTCACGGTCCGTCCGTTGCCGGCCACGCCTTCGGCGATTGATCTCTATCAGCTGTCACTTCGCCGCGATGCTCCAGAATGGTTGCCGCGCCCGAAGAGCGGGCCGTGGCAGAATTCCTCGGAAGCCTGGCGCGAACTACGCGTCGTCGCCGATCGTCCCGATTCCGAGGGGATTCAACTCGATGCGCGCGGCTGCCTCAGCGAAGGCTCCCGTAGCTCCATCGCGTGGTGGGATGGCGAGAGTTGGAATTTCCCGGCGGTCGAGACGGGCCGACTACCCGGCACGGCCGCGGCGCAGTTACGCTCGGTGCTCGCTCAGGCCGGCCGCCCAGTGCGTGACGTCTCCTGGCCCGGTTTCCCGAGCAACGCGCAGTCGGTATTAGTGCTCCGTTCGACGTTCGAAGGCGGCGCGGTCTTGGCGCGTTCGTATCACGCCGACGGACGACTCGCATGGCAGCCAAGTGGCCCGCAGGCTGAAGCGACGCGCGCCCTCGCTTTACTCGCCGCGTGGCGGGCTCAGCGCTGCATCAGCTTCGCGTAGACCGGCAGGGCCGTCGCTAACACGAGCAGGCCGAGGAAGACGACGCTCACGAGCGCCGAGAAGCACGTCGCCACGAGCAGCTTGGCCATCCGGACGACCGGCTCTTCGTCTTCGCGCAGGTGCGTGCGTGCGGCGAATCCGGTGATGAGCAGTCCCACGACGAGTAGTAGTACGAGCGCGCCAGTGAAATGATTGAAGTAGAAGCCGGTCAGGCCGGGCAGGGCGCCGGCTTCGCCGTGCAACGTCGCGGCGAGGATGGGCTGGGAACGGAAGGCGATCGCGCCGGCGGCCGCAGGGAGGGCGGCGGACAGGAATACGGCCAGGGCGGAGACGATTCGGAGCTCGCGAGGGGTCATGGATGCATCATTTCGAGGCGGTCTCGCAGGGTCAATGTCGGGATTCTCCCTCGCCAAACTCCGGGGTCAGCCCTATGCAGGAAGGACATGGATTCTGCGTGGTATCTTTGGCCGGTCTTCATCCTCCTCAATGGAAGCGCGGCGGGCATCTCGCTCGTGGCCGGGGTCGTTTCCGCCCTCTCCCATACCGAACTGGAGGAGCTCCGTCGGCAGGACGCCAAGGCCGCGGTCTCCATCGAGCGCTCGCGTAGCGACCAAGGCAACACGCTCGCCGCCTTCGAGGTCCTGTCCGCCGCCTTCGTCGGGATGAGCGCCTTGCTCGGCGGCTTCCTCATCGGCGCCCGCCTTCTTGGCCGCATCGCCGAGAGCTGGCAGGTCGCTTCGCTCACGGCCCTCGCCGTCATCGCCGTCTCGTTCTTCATGGCCTGGCTGACGATCATGCTGCCCCGTAAGGTCGGCATGCACTTCCGCGTCAGGCTCGCCCCGCGCATCGCCTCTTCGCTCAAACTCGTCCGCGGCGCTGCCAAGATTCTCCGTACTTTTGGCAAGCTGCATGACTCGCTGGCTCCGCCGGAGGAGCCTGGCGTCGATCGCGCGGACGCCGATATCGGTAGCCTCGCCCAGGCCGCGGCCCGCGAAGGAAAGATCACCCAAGCCGAGAGCAACCTCGTCGCCAACGCCGTCCGCCTCGACGATATCCCGGTCTCGCAGGTGCTCACGCCGCGCCCAGTGGTCACGGCGATCGAAGCCGACCTCACGGTGGCCGACGTGCTCCGCCTCTACCCCAGCGTGCCGCACGGCCGCATGCCAGTCTGGGAAAATAATCCCGACCGCATCGTCGGCGTCGTGCGCCGCCGCGATATCCTGAAGGCCGCCGGCGAGAACCGTCGCGAGGTCCGTATCCGTGAGCTCATGGGCAAGGCGCACATCGTGCCCGAGAACGCCACGCTTTCCGACGCGCTACATGACCTCGTCCGCGCGCACCAGCACCTCGCGGTGGTGGTCGATGAATTTGGCGCTTTCGCCGGCGTGATCACGCTCGAGGACGTCTTTGAATCGCTCCTCGGTATCGAGATTTACGAGAAGGACGACCCGCACCCCGACATGCGTGAACTGGCTCGCCAGCGCGGTCACCGCGTCGGCCGTCGCCCCGATCATCCGCCCAAGGCCGGAACATGATCGCTGCCGCGCTCGCTTACTGGACGCACGACCTCGATCCGGTCGCGATCCACTTCCCGGAAAACTGGGGCCTGCGAGGCGTCCATTGGTATGGGCTCTCTTATGCGGCGGGCTTTATGGTCGCGGCTTATCTCCTCGGCCGCTGGCGCCGCGCGGGGATCACGCCTCTGCGCGATGTGCTCGCCGAATCGACGCTGATCACCGCGGTGATGGTCGGCGTCATCGCCGGCGGCCGCCTTGGCCACGTCTTCCTCTATGCCCGCGACGAGTTCGCGGCCGATCCGATGATGCTCTTCCGTGTCTGGCAGGGCGGCATGGCCAGTCATGGCGGCTTCCTCGGCGTCCTGCTCGCCGGCCTTTGGTTCGCCCGCCGCGCGAAGGTCGATTTCTTCGCCGTAGGCGACTTGCTCTGCGCTTTGGCGCCCGCCGGGATTTTCTTCGGACGGCTCGCTAACTTCGTGAACGGCGAATTGGTCGGCAATCCTTCCTCTGTCGCCTGGGCGGTGATCTTCCCGCACGACGGCGCGATGCCTCGTCATCCGTCGCAGCTTTACGAAGCCTTCGGTGAAGGCCTGCTCCCGCTGATTTGGGTGCTCGTCCGTTACCCTCGCCGCCTGCCGCCGGGCCGTCTCGCCGGCGAATTCCTGCTGCTCTACTCCGCCGGCCGGATTATCTGCGAATACTTCCGCTCCGCCGATGACGGCCATGTGCTCGGGCTCACGGCGGGACAGTTTTGGACGCTCCCGCTTGCTGCGCTCGGCCTCTTCCTCGTCCTGCGCTCCCGCCGTTCGGCTGAATGATGTTGCCCGTGCGGGCGGACGGTGGGAAAACCCTTTTGCGCTATGACGAACGTCCCGCTCCTTGATCTCGGCCCGCAGAACCGCGCCCTCGAGGCTCAGTTCGAGACCGCCTTCCGCGATGTCCTCCGTTCGAACATGTTCATCATGGGCCCGCGCCTCGAGGCCTTCGAGAAGGACTGCGCCGCCTTCCTGGGCGTGAAGCACGCCCTCGGTGTCTCGTCTGGTACCGATGCGCTCCTGCTCGCGCTCATGGCCCTCGACATCGGCGAAGGCGACGAGGTCCTCCTGCCATCCTTCACTTTCTTCGCTACCGCGGGCTCCGTGGCCCGCCTCGGTGCCACCCCGGTCTGGGTCGACGTCGATCCGCACTCCTTCAATATCAATCTCGTGGACGCCGCCCGGAAGGTAGGCCCGCGCACCCGCGCCATCATGCCGGTGTACCTCTTCGGCCAGTCGCTCGACCTCGACGCCCTCCAGGCGTTCGCCTCCGCGCACCAGCTGCGCGTGATCGAAGACGCCGCGCAGTCGATGGGCGCCCGCTGGAAGGGTCGCGCCACGATGTCGTCCGGCGATTTCGGCGCGACGAGCTTCTTCCCCTCCAAGAACCTCGGCGGCATGGGCGATTCTGGCCTCGTCACCACGCAGGACGACGCGCTCGCCGAGCGCGCCCGCATCCTCCGTGTCCACGGCATGCAGCCGAAGTATTTCCACCGCGAGGTCGGCGCGAACTTCCGCATGGACCCGCTCCAGGCCGCGTTGCTGCATATCAAACTGCCGCACCTGCCGGAATATAACTGCGCGCGCGCCGGCAACGCCGCCTTCTACCACGCTTCCCTCAAAGGCCGCGTGGGCATCGCCGAGAGCCGTCCGGGCGCCGACAAAGCCGCGAAGATTCTCCTGCCGGTCGACTTCTCCGGCCAGGGCATCTGGAACCAGTTCACGCTCCGCGTGACGGGTGGTCGCCGCGACGCACTCAAGGCGTTCCTCACCGCGCGCAAGATTGGCTGCGAGATCTACTACCCGATCCCGCTCCACCGCCAGCAGTGCTTCGCGGACGCCAAATATCGGGGCTTCGACAGCGTACCCGTCTCCGAGCAGCTTTCTGCCGAAGTGCTTAGCGTCCCGATTTTCCCCGAGCTCAGCGTCGAACAACGCCAGTGGGTCTCCGACTCGCTCGCCGATTTCGCGGCTGGGAAGACGGAGTGAGCGCGCCGTAGGCGCGGAGGTGCAAAGGTGCAAATCGGCCTTCGGCCTGCGCAAAGGTGCAAACGTGATAGTCACATAATAGGTGACGGGTGCCGGCCACCGCGGCATCAGCCCTTCAGCCGTTCAGCCGTTCAGCCTTCGGCAGCCGGCTCCAGCCTCCCGCAGCTGTAATGGGTAGGGCTGACCGCCCTCGGTCAGCCGGTAGGGATGCGATGACATCGCATCCGTTAGGCACCAGGGAGGACGCGATAGTAATCACGTCCCTACCTCAAGACACCCCAGCCAATTATCCGGCCTCCGGTTTCCCTTTGAGTCCTGTCTTTAGGTAGGGTCGAGCATCCCTGCTCGACCGCGGCCGACCAAGGATGGTCAGCCCTACCAGAGTCAGGTGGCGCTCAGAAAAACCTTACCGTCTTCACGCGCATCTTCTCGTGCTCGGCGTCCGTGCACGGGGCGTCGATCGGCACGGCCGGAGCCTTGTCGTTCGGGGCCACGAGCTGGTTCGCGAGGAGGTATTGTTCGACCTCGGCGCCGGAGATATCGGGCAGCATGACGCCGTCGATTTCGACGCACGGGGAGAGGCGCTGTCCGCTCTTCTCGACCATCTCGGCGTAGTTCGTCGGGCTGTTGATGATGTCCACGTCCTGGTAGCCAAGGGCATACTTCGCCATGATAGCGCGGACGCCGTTGCTCCAGCCACAGCTGGGTTTGAGGTAACAACGGATATTCATATCCGTACCAATGCCTTCCTTCTGCGGTTAATCAAGCCTGACGGGGCTTTTTCGCGGATTGTCCGCCGTTGGCGGTCGTGGGCTCGTACCAGTAGCCAATGCCGTGGATGGTGCGCAGGCAGTCGAGCACCCGGCCATGGTCGGCGTAGGCGTCGCGAATTTTCGCGATGTATTGGTCGAGTGAACGGCTGCGGATATCAGCGTGCACGCCCCAGACGGCGTGAATCAGGCTGTGTCGGCTGATGATGACGCCGGGATTCGCGTGCAGGTGGTAAAGGATGCCGAGCTCCTTGCGGCCGAGTTTCCGCTTCTTCTTTCCGCCGAAGATAATCTCCAGTCGCTCGGGATGTACCTCGGCTCCGTTGAAGAGAAATACGTCGGTGCCGAGCGCGGCGTTGACGGTGAGGCGGCTGTCGCCAGCCGTCTCGCTCCGTCGCAGGACGGCCCGGATGCGCGCCACGAGTTCGTCGGGATGATGGGGCTTGCCGACGAAATCATCTGCGCCCGCTTCGAGGGCCTGCGCGACGTGGTACCCGTCGCGTTGCGCGGACAGGAAGATCACCGCCGGCGAGTGGCTCAGGCGGCGGATCTTGTCGAGCACCGCGAGGCCGTCGAGATCCGGCAGGCTGGGGTCGAGCAGCACGAGATGCACATACGACTCTCCCACGAATTTCAGGGCGGTGGCGCCTTTGTGAAAGACTTGGGTGGAGAGGCCGGCGTTCAGGAGTTGATCGGCGAGCGTGGCGGCGAGGCTACGATCGTCTTCAATAATGACTACCAGAGGCTTCTGCTTGGGGCTCATGCAGAATCAGGGAGGGGTAAGACTAGGGGTATTCACTTATGTAAAAAAGCACGCGGGGTTGCCAAGCCTCTTTAAATGTTCTATTTTTATAGAACATGAGCGAAGTCCCCGAGCCATCCCCCCGGCGTAAGCTGACCGTCCGGATCTTCTTGGTCCTGTTCGTGGCCTCCGCGCTCTTCATGTCTTGGTTCGGGGTGAAGCAGCAGCGGCTGCATGGCCCGAAATCGGACGGTAAGGCCAAGGACCCCTACGAAGACCGGAGCCTGTTCGGCCGCTGAACCGCTGGGCAGGGGTCGGGAAGGGGCCTTTTCAAAAATCTTGACCAGTGGGACTTCGTTCCTACGTTCCTCACTTCCACCGACCGCCCCCTTCGTCTAGCCCGGTCCAGGACACCTCGTTTTCATTGAGGTAACTGGGGTTCGAATCCCCAAGGGGGCGCCAGGTGGAAGCTTTTGAGATCCGACCACTCCGCAAGGGGAGGGAGGGTCCTTATTTACGGGTTACTCACATTGCCCCTTGCTTAGGTTCAAAATTTATTGAAACTTCAGGAAGACCCCGACTCTAGGCCCTGTTCCTGATGAAGCCACCCTCCGAAAAGTCAGCCGGACGCCGTAAAAGCCGCCCTTCTTTCGAGCCCCTTAAGCCGCACGAGATCGAGCTAGCCGATTTCTTCGTGCGCATGGCTGGTATTCTGGGCGTTCCGCGCTCGGTCGCCGAAATCTACGCCCTGCTCTACGTCACCTCTGGCCCCCTGGATTTCGACCACATCCAGGGCCGGCTCGGGATGAGCAAAGGGTCTGTCAGTCAAGGACTTAAGTTCCTTCGTGACCACGAGATGATCCTTTCGGTGAAGGAGAAGGGTGCCCGCCGCGAACGCTGGCAGCCCACCCCCTCCTTGGCGGCATCCCTCGTCGCCCTCCTCCGTAGTCAGGTCCTTCCCGCCCTCGAGCAGGCCCAGCCCGGGCTCCAGCGTGTCCTCGCCGATGCCGAGCAGCGCGGCGCTCAGCCCGAAGTGATCGAGCGCCTGACCCGCCTTAATCGCTGGAACAGCCGAGCCCTCGAGCTCGCGCCTTTACTCCTCCCGCCCCCGGGAGCCTGACCCTTTCTGCCGGCTCGGCCGGTGACAGTCTTTCCTTCCCGTACGTGCCCGCGAAATTCGCCTCCACGTGCGGTAGCCTGCCCGGGTAAGTAAATTAATAGGTAGTAGCGGTGAGCGGTTGGCGGTTAGCGGTTAGGCAAATGCCCAAACCATCTCACGCCTCTGAGGTTAACCGTCATCTGCCCTCTGTCCTCAGCGGTTACCTGCATCTTCCCAACCGCCAACCGCTAACCGCTAAAACCTTTCGTCACCCCATGCGTATCGCCATCACTTCCGGCTATTTCGACCCGATGCACCGCGGTCACCTCGAACTACTCGAACTCTCCCGCGCCCAAGGCGACGTGCTCTGGGTCATCGTGAATACCGACGCCCAGGCGGCCCTGAAAAAAGGCAAGGCCTTCATCGATCAGGACACCCGACTGGCGGTGACCTCCGCCCTGCGCGTCGTCGATCGCGCCGTCCTCTCGATCGATACCGACGGCTCGGTCTGCGCCACGCTCGACTGGCTCATCGGCGAAGCCAAGGCCCAGGGCCACGAGGCCATCTTCTGCAAAGGCGGCGACCGCAACGCGGGCAACATCCCGGAGATGACGGTCCTCAATAAGCATGACGCAAAACTCATCGACGGCCTCGGCGCCAAAATCGACAGCAGCTCCCGCATCATCGCCGCCGCGAAAAAGCCTTCCGCTTGAACCTTTCCCCCTCTAACTCATCCCACACATGAAAAAGCGCGCGCTTATCACCGGTATCACGGGCCAAGACGGCTCCTACCTCGCCGAATTCCTCCTCGGCAAGGGCTACGAAGTCCATGGCCTCATCCGCCGCTCTTCCTCCTTCAACACGTCGCGCATCGAGCACCTCTACATGGAGGACCTCGTCCGCGACATCCACACGAAGAAGATCCAGCTCCACTACGGCGACCTCGGGGATTCCACTAACCTCATCCGCGTCATCGGCGACGTCCAGCCCGACGAGATCTATAACCTCGGCGCGATGTCCCATGTGAAGGTCTCCTTCGATATCCCGGAGTATACCGCCGACACCGACGGCGTTGGCACGCTCCGCCTCCTCGAGGCCATCCGCATCCTGAAGATGGAAAAGAAGGTCCGCATCTACCAGGCCTCCACTTCCGAGCTCTACGGCAAAGTCGTCGAAGTCCCGCAGTCCGAGACGACGCCCTTCTACCCGCGCAGCCCCTACGGTGTCGCGAAGATCTACGCCTACTGGATCACGCGTAATTACCGTGAGGCCTACGGCATCTTCGCCTCCAACGGCATCCTCTTCAACCACGAGTCCGAACGCCGCGGCGAGACCTTCGTCACCCGCAAGATTTCCCTCGCGGTCGCCAACATCGTCCACGGACGTCAGGACTGTCTCTTCCTCGGCAACCTCTCCGCGCAGCGCGACTGGGGCTACGCCCCCGACTTCGTCCAGTGCATGTGGCTCATCCTGCAGCATAAGCAGCCGGACGACTTCGTCATCGCGACAGGCAAGATGTACACGGTCCGCGAATTCTGTACCCACGCCTTCCGCCGCGCCGGCATCGAGCTCGACTGGCAGGGCACGGGCGTCGACGAGAAAGGCGTCGACCGTAAATCGGGCAAGACGCTCGTCGCGGTCGACCCGCGTTACTTCCGCCCCACCGAGGTCGAGCAGCTCCTTGGCAACCCGGCCAAGGCCATGCGCGAACTGGGCTGGAATCCGCAGCAGACCTCCTTCGAGCAGCTGGTGCAGAAGATGGTCGACCATGACCTGAAGCTGGTCGCCCACGAAAATCGCTGATGGACCGCGCCGCGAAGATCTACGTCGCCGGCCACCGGGGGATGGTTGGCTCCGCCATCGTCCGCGCGCTCCACGCCGCGGGCCATACGGCCGTGGTCACGCGCACGTCCGCCGAACTCGACCTCCGCGACGGTGCCGCGACTCGAGCCTTCCTCGCCGCTGAAAAGCCGGCTTACGTCGTCATGGCCGCCGCGCGTGTCGGGGGCATCAAGGCCAACTCGACCGAGCCGTACGATTTCCTTTACGATAACCTCGCGATGGCGGCCAATGTCATCGATGGCTCCCATCGTGCCGGCGTCCGCAAGCTGCTCTTCCTCGGCTCGAGCTGCATCTACCCGAAGCTCGCGCCCCAGCCGATCCGCGAGGAGTCCCTGCTCACGGGCCCCCTCGAGGTCACCAACGAGGCCTACGCGATCGCGAAGATCGCCGGCATCAAGCTCTGCGACCACGCGCGCGCCCAATACGGCCGCGACTTCATCAGCGCGATGCCCTGCAATCTTTACGGCACGGGCGACAATTTCTCGCTGGAGAACTCCCACGTGCTACCTGCCCTCATCCGCAAGATGCATGAGGCCAAACTCCGCGGCGACGCCTCGCTCCGTCTCTGGGGCACGGGCACGCCGCTCCGTGAATTCCTCCACGCGGACGACCTTGCCGAAGCCTGCGTCCTGCTTCTCGAACGCTACTCGCAGGCCGGACATATCAACGTCGGTTCCGGCGAAGAACTTTCTATTCGTCAGCTCGCCGAGCAGATCGCCCAGGTGGTCGGCTTCACGGGTCGCCTCGAATTCGATCCGTCGATGCCCGACGGCACGCCGCGCAAGCTGATGGACGTCTCACGCATCCGCGCGCTCGGCTGGAAGCCGCGCATCGCGCTCACGGAAGGCATCCGCAGCGCTTACGCCTGGTATCTCGCGAACCACGCTGAAGCGCGGAAGTAGGCCGGCGCGAGTATGGAGTATTGAGTATCGAGTATCGGCGAGGTGATTGCCTTGGGGTAGGGATGCGATGACATCGCATCCGTTAGGCAACAAGGCGGACGCGATAGTGATCACGTCCCTACCTCGAGACATTTTTAAGGCGCCCTGCCTATTCCTATACTCAATACTCCATACTCGATACTCTCGTACCCCCCCCCTTGTCCACGTGCCCACGTGCCAGCCAGCCCCCTTATTTAATCCCATGCCCTCCGTCACCCTCTGCATTCCCGCTCGCATCGCCTCCACGCGCCTGCCGCGTAAGGTCCTGCTCGATCTTGGCGGCAAGCCGGTCGTCCAGCATGTCTGGGAACGCGCCAAGCAGGTCCGTCAGGCAGATCGCATCGTGCTGCTCACGGATTCCGAAGAAGTTGCGGGCATCGCGCGCGGCTTCGGCGCCGAGGTGCTGATGACCGACCCGGCCTGCCCCTCCGGCACGGCCCGGATGGCCAGCGTCATTGATCATTTGCCCGGTGAATTCTTCCTCAACGTCCAGGGCGATGAACCGTTCATCCAGCCTGATCTTCTCGACGGACTCATCACACGCTGGAAGGAGACGAAGTGCCCCTTGGTCACCGCGGTCTCAAAGATCCATACGACTGAACGCCTCCTCGCCACGAGCGTGGTCAAGGTCGTCCGGGCCGAAAACGGCGAAGCGATTTACTTCTCCCGCAGCCCGATCCCGCACCTCCGGGGCGTGGACCCGTCCGAATGGGTCAAGCGCCGTGACTACTGGGTCCACATCGGCGTCTACGGTTACGACCGTGCCACGCTGGCTGGCTACGCCCAATTGAAGCCGACCGAGCTCGAAGCTGTCGAATCTCTTGAGCAACTCCGCTTCCTCGCCCACGGCCTGACTTTCCAGACTGTTGTCACCGATTATCATCCCATCGCTATCGATACCGCGGAGGATCTTGAAGCCGCGCGGAAGATGATGTGACGCGCCGAAGGCGCGGCACATCATCGTGCAAAAGTGCAAACCGGCCTACGGC
>JBAXMD010000014.1:0-27031 GCA_037134475.1 Verrucomicrobiota bacterium
GTGATGCGGCCGCAGCCTTGGGCGAAACGCGTCAGCGCGGCGGTGTCGCTCCATTCGGCGGTGATATGCTCGTCGGCGATGCCCGCGGCACAGGCGCCGGCGGACGGATCAAACGTACGCACCTTGTAGCCGAGACGTCGCGCGGCGATCGCCGACATGCGGCCGAGCTGGCCGCCTCCGAGGATGCCGATGGTGCCGCCGGGCTGCAGGGGTCGCTCCATGGCTTAACGCTTCTTGCCTTTGCGGCCGGGAATGGGGTTATCGAGCACGGCCTTGGTCTGCTCGGCGCGATAGGCGTCGAGCTTCTTGGCCAACTTCGCGTCGGAAAGCGCGAGGATCGCGGCGGCGCCGAGGGCGGCATTGATCGCACCAGCCCGGCCGATGGCGAAAGTGTGGACCGGGATACCGGCCGGCATCTGGACAATCGAAAGGAGCGAGTCGATACCATCGAGGGACTTGGACTGCACGGGAACACCCATGACGGGAAGCGAGGTCATGGCAGCGACCATGCCAGGCAAATGTGCCGCGCCACCGGCGCCGGCGATGATCACCTTTATGCCGCGACGACGGGCTGTCAGGGCGTAATCCTTGAGCTTGAGCGGCGTACGATGGGCGCTGACGACCTCGGCTTCGAAGGCGACGCCGAGCTTCTTGAGCGTGTCGGCGGCGTTGACCATCGTCTCCCAGTCGGACTGGGAACCCATGATGATGCCGACCTGAGGGGCGGAGGATAGCGCGCGAGCCATGCCCGTAGCGTGTCGTAGCCCTGCCCGCCTGTGAAGCCCGAAGCGAAAAAACTACTCCGCGAAAGGCACGTATTCCGGCACTAGGTCGCGCATCCCCTGCTTGCAGGCCTGTCGCTCCAAGGGAAGCAGGGCGCGCACGCGGCTCACCAGCGATTCCGACGAATCCTGCGGGACGAGGTCCGCCACGAAGCGGAAGACGCGCGGATGTTCGGTCGGGCGATACTGTTCCCCTTCATGCTGCAACTCCTCGACGAGCTTTTCTCCTGGTCGCAAGCCGATGATACGAATCTCGATGTCGATGTCAGGCCGCAGGCCGCTGAGCTCGATGAGCTGACGAGCCACGTCGACTATCTTCAAGGGCTGGCCCATCTCTAGGACGAGGATGTCTCCGCCGTTGCCCAGCGTGGCGCTCTGCAGCACGAGGCCGACCGCCTCAGGAATGGTCATGAAATAGCGCTTCACCTCCGGGTGCGTCACCGTGACGGGTCCGCCCGCAGCAATCTGGCGCCGGAAAATCGGGATCACCGAGCCGGAAGATCCGAGGACGTTGCCGAAGCGTACGGCCAAGAAACTCGTCTTGCCACCGGCCTGAGCCTGCATCGTGCGGATGACGCGTTCCGCGAGCCGCTTACTGGCGCCCATGACGTTGGTCGGGTTGACGGCCTTGTCCGAGGAAATGAGGACGAACTTGGCCGCGCCGTGCTCCGCGGCGAGGCGCGCGACGATCTCGGTGCCGAGGACATTATTCTTGAGGGCTTCGGAAGGCTGCGACTCCATCATCGGTACGTGTTTGTGCGCGGCGGCATGCAGGACGAGCTCCGGCTTGAAGCGGCCGAAGACGTCGCGCATGCGGTCGACGTCGGTGACGTCGCCGACGATGGGCGTGATGAGCGCACCGGCGCCGGCGGCGATGAGTTCCTGCTCGGCCTGGTAGAGAAGCACCTCGCACTGATCGAGCAGGATGAGGCGGGCCGGCGAACGTGCGGCGACCTGGCGACAAAGCTCGGAGCCGATGCTGCCGCCAGCGCCCGTGATGAGCACCGTGCGACCCTTGACCATCGCATCGATGGCATCGTCGTCGAGCTTGGCGGGCTCACGGCCGAGGATGTCTTCGACAGAAATAGGCCGGATATCGCTCGCGCGGACGCGCCCGCCGGCGAGCTCCGACATCGAGGGCACGACGAGGACGCGGAGATTGCTGGCGGAGGCGAGCGTGCTCACCTCACGAATGCGGCGCACGGCCGAGGCCGGTAAGGCGAGGATGATTTCGGTCACGCCGTATTTTTCGGCGAGCTCGGGCATGCGCTCCGGGGCGCCGATCACCGGCACGCCGTGGATTTGAAGGGAGTGCTTGGCGACGTCGTCATCCAGGAAACAGACGGGCTCGAGGCCATGGCCGCGACGGCTCATGAGCTCCGCGACGAGCTGCGCCCCGACCTGACCGGCGCCGACGATCGCGATGCGTTCGACCGCGCCTTGGGTGGCCTGGTACTTGGTCCAGAACCGTTCGCGCAGCGCGCGAATCGAGACGCGGAAGCCGACGAACAGAACGAGCGACAGGTTAAAGTCCACGAGCGTGACGCCGCGGGGGACGCTGAATGCCTCAGCCGGGTTGCCGCTCCCGATGATTGACGGCAGCAGGAAGGCGACGCCAGTCGCGATGGCCAACGCGAAGCCCGTCCGGAGGGCATCGGGTAGCCGGAAATAATAGAAGACACCGCGGAACTGGCCCAAGGCTCCCAGCAGCAGGACCTTGAGGGGAATCAGCCAGAGAAGCACCATCGGCCGCTGCACAAACATATAGGCCTCGGCTGCCTGCCGCTCACTGCCGTTCAAATCTTCCGGTCCGGCGAAGCGCAGTTCATAGGCGAACCAAAGGGATAACGCCGCCAAGGCACCATAGACCGCGAAGAAAAATGCGGTACGTTGGAAGCGATTGACTGGGATAGCCATGGGGTCTCTTTATAATAAGGACCTCCGGCTTTTATTCAATGACGATACGAAAGCCCAAGGTGCGGCTCTTCTCCCGCTTGAAGACCGTCTTGGCGGTCAACCCCTTGCCCGGTGGGGTCAGGATACTACCCCCAAGCACAGGGGCACGGGTGTCCGTGGGCGATGCCAGCACCCACTCCTCGACGTTACCCAGGAGATCATGGATTCCCGCGGCATTAGCTTCCGAGCTACCTACGATATGTACGGTCGTGCCATCGGTGTTCTCAGAGGTCCAAGCCTGCGTCGGAATGGCCGGCTTGCTCAGGTCTCCTGCGGCCGCCGCGAATTCGGCCGACGTCGGCAGGCGCACCTTTGCGCCGAGAACCCAGCCGAGTCGGATGGCAAAGGCCTCGGCTTCGGCATAAGTCACGGACTCAACCGGGTTGGCTTCCCGGCGGGTAGAGCTGGGATTGGACCCCATGACGGAGGCGTAGAGACCTTGGGGGATTTCCGTCCGATAGATTCGTACCGATAGATTGGGCACAGGTCGGAGATTTTGGTCGATGTTGCTCAGCACACTGCGGACAGAGGCGCCGTTCACCGCGAGGTATTCCAATTCCTTCCGCTCGCCATCTTCAGCCAGGAACGTTCCGGTGTTGGCCGAACCGATACGGCGGGCTTCAACGACCAGATCATCGACCAGCCGCAGCGCCTCATCGGCGCGCCGTTCGCGCAAGGCGGCGCGCAGCTGCGCGCAACGGGCGCGCAACGCTCCGATTTCATCATGGAAGCGGGCGTAGTTCAGGCGCGTAGCAATGGCTGCTTCCTGTGTCCGGTCGGCAAAACTGCTCTTTGGATAATCCGTGAGCAGCTTCGCGAACGCATCCACGGCAGCCTGCCAGCTCTGGGTGGCGGAAGTCCACTCGTCCTTCTTTTCGAAAGACTCAGCCATGGCACGATGAGCGAGAATCCCGTTCCAGGCTTCGCCGGAGAAGGCCGTCTCCCGTCGTTCGGCCAACTTATCCGACCGGCCGAACTCCGTGTTCCGGACGTCGCGATAGCGGGCGAGGAAATCCGTCTCGCAGTCGATGGCTTGGTTGAATTTAGCGGCGGCGGCGGTGAACTTGCCATCAGCGAAGAACTTCTCCGCCTCAGCCTCCAGCTCGCGGCCTTTCATCCAAAGCGTAGACGACTCAAGGCGACGCAAGCGGGTATCAAGGCGCGCCCGTCGACCCGGGTCAGCCAAGCCGGAGAATTCCCATTTCGCCTCAATCTCCTGCTCCCAGGCAATGGCTTGGCGGAGCAAGGAGATGGCGGCGGCTTCATTGCTTTTGGCCAAGCCAAGGGCCTTCGCTTCAGCCTCGTCAGAGTCATGCCGGAGCTGTTCGCCACGGATGAGATGTAGCCGGCGGCGAAGGGATTGCTGACGGAAGTTGTCCGTGCCCACAGACAGGCGGGCGGTGACGTATTCCTCCTGCAGGCGCAGGGCTTCTTCCAGGAGGAGAATATCCGCTTCTTTAAGTTCAAATCGTTCCTGGCGTATTTTCTCAAAGGCCACCTCGAGTTCCAGCGAACGCAAGCGGAGCGCTTCCGCGGCCTCCGGCGAGACGAGGAGATCCTCTTGGCGCGTACTCCGTCGGTCCGAAGTATAGAGCAAAAGGCTGGCCACCCCGAGCGCCAGCAGGACGACAACGAGGAAGGGCACCCGGATCTGGAGCCATGTTTGCCTTAACGAAACCCTGCTCCGCCCGGCTCGCGGATCGGGAGCAGAGACAAAGTCGTTCTTTGGGTTCGGGGGGCCTTGGGTCATGTCAGGGCCGCCAACTTCGTCGCCAGCGGTTTGTTTGCTTTAATAGTTCGTCACTCTGGTTCATCAAAGTCATACCTTCAATATTGGAAATGGCACAATTCAAGCGCATCGCCGTCGTCGGCGCCGGCCTCATCGGCGGCTCAATCCTCCTCGCAGCGGCGCGCCGGGGCTTGGCCGGTTCACTCGCTTGCTGGTCGCGTTCTGAAAAATCCCGTAGCACCCTCCGTGCCTTCGGGGTGGCCGAAGTCTTCGATGACGCGGCCGCCTGCGTAAAAGGTGCCGACCTGGTGATTGTGACGACCCCGGTCGACACCGCCGAAGAGACCTTCCTCGCGATTGCCCCTGGACTCAGCCCCGGGACCGTCGTGACCGATGCGGGCAGCGTCAAGGGCGCGATCCTGCTCGCCGCCCGTCGTCTCCCCGCCGCCAATCCTTTCATCGGTGCCCATCCGATGGCCGGTGGCGAAAAAGCCGGCGCCGCCCACGCCGCGGCCAATCTCTTTGAGGGGCGCGTCTGCTTCCTCACCCCGACCGGCACCGAGGACCCCAAGGCCTTGGAGGCCGTCCGACTCTTCTGGAAAGAGCTGGGATCCATGCTCCACGAGACCGACGCGGCCAAGCATGACGAAATCGCCGCTGCGATCAGCCACGTCCCGCATGCGGCCGCTTCAGCCCTGATGCTCGCCGTGATGGACCAGCCGGGCTTCCATCGCTTCGCTGCTGGCGCCGGCCTGCGTGACGCAACCCGCGTCGCCGCCGGTGAAGAAAACCTCTGGGTCGGCATCATGCTCGCCAACGCCCGCCATACGGCGGCCGGCCTGCTCGCCGTCGAACGACGCGCCGCGGAACTCCGCACGGCCATCGAAGCCAACGATATCCCCACCCTGCGCCGCCTGCTCGCCGAAGCCCGGATCGCCCGCCAGAACCTCGACCGGTCCGAATGAGCCCGACCCTCGTCATTCGCCCCTTTCAGACGCCCGCCCGCGGTGTCGCCCAAGTCCCCGGGTCGAAGAGCATCACCAACCGCGCCCTGATCCTGGCCGCCCTCGCCGAGGGCGAGACGCTCTTCACCGGCGCGCTCTTCAGCCGGGATACGCGTATCCTTATCGCGGCATTACAGTCGCTCGGCTTCGTGGTCCTCGCCGATGAGACCGCCAGCACGATCCGCATCGCCGGACTGGGAGGTCGCATTCCGCATGCTCGCGCCAAGATCCACGTCGGCAACGCTGGGACCGCCGCCCGCTTCCTCACTGCCTTCCTGGCGCTCGCTCCCGATGGCTGCTATGAACTCGATGGCGACGAAGCCATGCGCGCCCGCCCCATGCGAGGCCTACTCGATGCGCTGTCTACCAGCGGCTGCCGTGCGCTCCAGCCCGATGGTTCGCCCGCGAGCAACTTCCCTTTCACGCTACACACTAGCGGCAAGCTGGGCCGTCTCGAGGTCGACGCCTCGGCGTCATCTCAGCTCCTCTCCGCCTTACTGATGGTGCTTCCGCTTTCCGCCGGCGCTTCCGTCAGCATGAAAGGCTCCACGGTCTCTGAACCGTTCGTCGAAATGACTGCCCGCATGTGCGCCCAATTCGGACGTCCGATCGAACGTCTCGCCGATGGCAGCTGGACGTGTCCCGCGCCCGGCGCCTATATCGCGCAGCCTACTTACGCGATCGAGCCCGACGCCACTGCCGCGAGCTACTTCATCGCCCTGCCCGCCGTGACGGGCTACCGTGCTTCCATCCGCATCGAAGGCTACGCCGACGGCGGCCTCCAGGGTGACACGGCCTTTGCCAAGGTTGCCGCCGCTTGCGGCGCCACGCTCAAGCCGGCGAACGGCACGCTCATTACCGAATCCTGGTCTGCTATCCGCGGCGGTGATTTCGATTTCAACGCCTTCTCTGATACGTTCCTCACTCTGGCGACCATCGCCACGCTGGCGGACAGCCCGGTCAAGATCCGGGGAATCGCTCATACGCGCAAGCAGGAGACCGATCGGGTCCTCGCGATGGCGACCGAGCTCGAGCGCCTCGGTATCAAAGTCGCCCCGACCGCCGCCGAACTACGCGCGGACGAGACGCTATCATCGCTGACGGTATTCCCGAGCAAGGCCGCGCTTCGCCGGGTCGCCGCCGAGGGCCCAATCACCATCCACACCTATGAGGACCATCGCATGGCGATGAGCTTCGGCGTGCTTGGCAGCTTCGACCTCTTCGGCGACGGCCGGCCGTGGATCGCCATCGAAGATCCGGCCTGTACCGCCAAGACCTTCCCGCATTTCTTCCAGGCGCTCGAAGCCCTTCGCACCAACTTCGTCCGCGTCTCCGTCGACGGAGGGGCTGCGTCCGGCAAATCGAGCACCAGCCGCCGCCTCGCGCAACTGCATGGCCTGCTGCACGTCGATACCGGCGCGCATTATCGCAGCCTGACGCGCGCCTTACTCCTGGCCGGCGCCTCCGCCGACGATCCCGTTTCAGTGAAGGCCGCGCTCAGTAAATTGCGTATCGGATCGCGGGTTGTCGCCCGTCAAGGCGCCCGCAGCTCCGCGCTCACCCTTGACGGCATCCTGCCTGATGATGCCGACCTACGTACTCCCGAGGTCAACGCCGCTGTCTCGAAGATCGCCGCCCTGCCCTCCGTCCGCACGTTCCTCCTGGAGTACCAACGCTCGCAGGTGAAGCTAGCGAGCGACCAGGGCTTCGCCGGCGTGGTCATGGAGGGCCGAGATATCGGCTCCGTCGTACTGCCCGATGCCGAAGTCCGCATCTTTCTCGAGGCCGACCCCGACGCTCGCGCCCAACGCCGCGCGGCCGAAGGCCAGTCCGACCATGTCACCCAACGAGACCATCTGGACGCCACACGAAAGACCGCGCCGTTGATCTGTCCGACCGGGGCCCACCGCCTAGACAATACGCACAAGGCCCTTGAAGAGGTCGTGACCGAGATCGGCGAGCTCATTAAGGTCGCTGCGTTGCCCCGATGATTCTCGATTCGAAGAACCTCATCTACAAGGCCGTCTACCACGGCGCGCGATCGTTCATCGAAGTCTTTTCCACCCTGGAAGTCGAAGGCTGGGAGAACGTGCCTTCCGGGGCCTGCCTGTTCGCCTGCAATCACCAGAGCATGCTCGACCCACCCTTGATCGGCTCGAGCCTACCACGTGAAATCTCGTTCATCGCCCGCCGTTCGCTTTTCGACAACCCCCTCTTCGGTTTCGTGATCCAGGCCTGCCATTCCATTCCGGTTGACCGCGGCGAAGCTGACATCGGAGCCATCCGTTCAGCCTTGGCGGCGCTGAGGGACGGCGAAGGCCTCCTGATCTTTCCTGAGGGCACGCGCAGCCAAGACGGAGTCATCACCGCGCCCAAGGCCGGCGCTGGCCTTCTGGCCTGCCGTTCCGGCGTGCCCGTCGTCCCGATTCATATCCGTGGTGCCCGCGACATGCTCCCACGTGGCGCGAACTTCCCGCTCGGCTCCGCTCGCATCCGCGTCCGCTTCGGCAAGGCGATGAAGCCCGCGGAATATGACCCTGGCAGCGACCACGCCGACCGGTCGATCGAATCGTCACGACGAATCCTGGAGCGAATCAAATCGCTCCCGGATTGCGACGATCTCGGACTTTGATCAGCTCGTGGCTTAGGAGATACGCTGCGGCATCACGACGCAGAGGAAGTCGTCCTTAAGTCCGCGGATCACGCCCGGGGACATCTCGTCCTTGAATTCGAAATCAATCTCGTCTTCGGTCAGCGCCTTGAGCGGGTCGGTGATGTACTGAGGGTTGAACGCAATGTTCACGTCAGGACCGTCGTACTTCACGGCAATGGGCTCATGCGCGTCGCCGCTGTCGGACTTCGCGGAGATCTCGAGATTCTGGGACTTCTTCGAAACCGTCATGCGGATCGTATTGTTGCGATCATCGGTCATGAGGGCGGCGCGATTGACGCTTTCGAGGAACTTCTCGCGCTCGAGGCGGACCTTCGAGCCGGCGTCCTTCGGGATGACCTGGCGGTAGTTAGGATAGTTGCCTTCGACGACCTTGGAGACCAGCTGGATGCGATCTACGAGGCCTTCCTCGTTCTTCGGGATGTCGATGGTGAAGCCGACTTGGCGTTCGTTGTGTGAGACGTGGGCTTCGCCGCCGGCCTTGAGCAGACGCATCAGTTCGATGATCGTACGGGCGGGCAGAATGAGCGCGAGAGTCTTGTCGGTGCCGGCGATCTTGCGTTCGCATTTCGCGAGACGACGTCCATCGGTGGCGACGACGGTGAGCTTTCCTTCGGAGAATTCGAAGAAGACGCCGTTGAGGATGTAACGGTTCTCGTCGGAAGACTGCGCGTAGCTCACCTTGCGGAGCATGTCGCCCAGGTCATCTTGGTTGATCGAGATGGTGGGTTGTCCGGCGAAGTTCGAGATCGGCGGGAACTGGTCGGCCGGGAGACCAGCGACCTGAAAGACCGAACTGCCCGAAGTGATCTTCACGCGATCCTTGCCGGTGAGTTCGACGATGGTGTCGCTGCTTGAGAGGGCTCGGATAATCGGGACCAGTTTCTTCACCGGGAGGGTGATGCGACCAGGGGACGAAACGGAGGCTTTGATGCGGCAGCAGATACCGAGATCGAGGTTGGTGGTGGTCAGCGTGACGGTATCGCCTTCGGCTTCGATGAGCACGTTCTGCAGGATGGGCATCGTGGCGCGGTTACCGACCACGTTGGTCACGCTGGAGAGGCCGTTGAAAAAGTGATTCCGGTTAACCTTGAACTTCATGATGACCGAAGAATTGAGGACAGGCAGGGGGTGAGGCAACCCCTCATTGCCGACATACCGGGACTCTCTGTATCTAGTTACTCTTCATTTATAAATACCAGTAGCATCAGTAGGTGTCGGAATCCCGTGTACAGTTCCGCAAGCCACTGATGAGCGGACTTATCCGAGGCTAGTGTACCTGTGTGACCGAGGTGAATAAGTCCATGGTTGTTAACATGTGCCTAGACCAACCAACCCTTCACCTCCTATTCACAGCTTGGACACCGGCTCATCATCGTCATCGGGCGCCGGGTCCATCTCGCTCTTTTTGAGCAGAAAGATATGCCGGAAGATGCTGAAGGTGATGTAGCCAAGGAAGATGGCCGGGAAGGAATACTGTGGGTAGCGGAACACGACCGCGCCACCGATAATGATGAGGATAAAACCGCGAGTTCGGGCCCGGGCGGTCCAATCCAGCTTCTTAAAGCTAGGGAAGCGTACATTGCTCACCATCAGGAAGGAGATGATGAGCATCAAGGGCAACAGACTCCAAGACCATGCCTGGACAGTTTCTTCGAAGGGATTCTTTTGGTCCTTGGCTTCCATGATCTTGGAAAGCACGAGTACCAGGGAGGCGATCATGCCCGCGGCTGCAGGAGACGGTAGGCCTACGAAATCACCCCCGGCGACGCGCTTTTCGTTCCCTGGTACCAGTGGGTTCGTGAGGACGTTGAAGCGCGCCAGCCGCACGCCGGCGCAGAGGAGATAGATGAACGCCAGCAGCCAGGTGACCAGCTGGACGTTGTCGGTCGCCTCGGGTTTGATGACGAGGAAGCAGGCCATCAAGGCCGGGGCGACGCCGAAGGAGACGGTGTCCGCAATGGAGTCGAACTCGGCTCCGAAGAGCGATTCCCGCTTGGTGGCCCGCGCGACCCGGCCGTCAAAAAGATCGCAGACACAGGCGAAAAGGATGAACCAGACCGCCATGTTATAGTGATCTGCGCGGCCTTCGGCGGACAGCGTGGTGAAACGCGCCTCAATGCAGTTTTTGATGGCTAGGAAACCGCAGAGCATGTTGCCCGCCGTGAACAGGTTGGGCAGCAGGTAGATGCGCGCAGCCTCTTCTGGCGATGAATACTGAGGTTTTAGGGGGGGAGTGGTCACGTTTATGGCTTGGGGGTTTCGTCGAGGTACTTCCAGAAGCCGCCCTCTTGCTCGATGCGGGCTTCGTCCTCGGGAAAGGGGAGATGGGAGCGAAAAGCAAAGTCGGCGTACGTGTGTTTATGCAGGACGTAGTTGGCCATCAGCGAGCCCTCGCTGGCCTCAAAATAAATACGAAATTCACCGACGCGCAGCCGGTGATAGGTGTGGCCGCCACGACGGACGGTACCGAGTTCGGAGCTACCGTTGAGGAGTTCTTCTGCGGTGAGCGAAGTGAACGCTTCGACGACCTCCATCTGCTCCAGGGTGGGCAGCTTTCCGAGCTCGCGCATCGCTTGGTCGCTGAAGTTCACTTGATACATCGGTCCTATCATCCAACGCCGCCCGTATGGCCTCGGCAATCATTCAGTTCGGACGCGACCAGCGCGACACCAGTAAAACCGCCTGTTTTTCGACTAAATCCAACACTTTTTCAAAATCGTCGCTTTCGCCGTAATACGGATCGGGCAAGGCGACGTCATCGAGGAACAAGCGGAGCCGCGCATGTTGTTCGACCGGACAACGACGCCGAAGCTCGCGTAAGTTCATTTCGTCCGCGGCGAGGATGAGGTCGAAGGTATGGAAATCATCGGCATGTACCTGACGTGCGCGGAGTGGCGCAAGGTCGTACCCACGAACCTTTGCATGGCTTACAGATCGATGATCGGGGGGATCGCCGATGTGGTAATTTTCCGTGCCGGCGGAATCGAACACGATGGCGAGCCCGGCCTGCTTGGCCTTGACGCGTAGAACTACCTCAGCCGTCGGCGAGCGGCAGATATTGCCCATACACACGAGCAGAACCCGACGCGGCTGTCCGGCCGTGCCCACGGCTTAGACCTTGCCGCCGAAGCTCTGGTGATCGTCTAGGTCGAGTACGTCGAACCAAGTGGTGATGTCGTCACGCTTGGCTCCGGCCGGGGTCGAGGACTGGTAATCACTCATCTTGGCACGGCTGCCCGGGGAACTGGGGGCGCGCTGCTCATGGAAGGCACTGAAAGCAGCGATTTCCTGGCTGGAGCGGACCTTCTTCGCGTTAGCCATCAGCCAGGCGAGGATCTCTCCATCACCTAAACCATTGTCAATCTGAGCCTTAAGACTATTTGCCTCGACGCCAAGGAAGTCCAAGACGTTGGCATCGAGCGGGCATCCGTAGTTATATTCGCCATTTTTGCCGGCCTTGGTGGCGCGGGCTTTGTCGATCATCCGGGGGAGGATGACAAATCCTCCGAGACGGACGCGGGGGCTGCGGGGAGGGTGCTGGGTGAGGTCGTAGAGGTCGTGGGCCATAAGGATGCTCAACCTAGCCCCCCTGCCCTCTACCGCAAGAAAACAGGACGGCTTGAGGGTTTGCCAAAATGTCACACCTCCCCTTATCTCCAGCTATGTTCCCCATGGCTGCCGAACTCGCCGCCCATCCCCTCACCCGGGACTGCCTGCTGGGTTGTGCCTTGGTCTTCCTGGCTGCGGCCGTCCTGGATGGCTTGGCGACCAAGGGCACTACCGGGAAATTCCAGTCTTCCGGCCTCTGGTTGCTTCGCGGCGGCTGGGTCCTGCTGACTACGATGCTGGCCTATGAAGGACTGCGGTCGCATTCCCTCCCTATTAACGGTTCAGCCGAAGTGCTGCTCTCCATCGCTTGGGGGCTTTCCGGCTTATCGCTTTTTCTCGACGCCACGTTCAACCATCGCCTACCGACCTGGGCAATCGCGGCTACGACGGCTTTGTGCCTCATCGGGTCCGGCTTCCTCGGCGGCGTCGCGCACCCGATATCGACGGCCGGCAAGCCGCTCATCGCCATCCATGTCGGCGCCGCGATCCTTGCCTACTGCGTGCTCGGCGCGCAGGCGCTTAACTCAGCCGCCTATCTCCTGCAGGATCGCGCACTGGCGCGCCATCAATTCGGCGGCATCTACGCCCTGCTCCCCGCGCTCGTTCCGCTGGATCGCATCGGCGCGCAGCTGATGGGCGCCGCCGTCTGGCTGCTCGGGCTTTCTTTGCTGATCGGCGCGACCGATTGGGCTCAGCGTGATCTCGCCGCCGTCGCCGCGCCGAAGCTCATCGCGTCACTCATCACGTGGCTCGCGTGTGGATGGATCGTCGTCCAGCGCCGCCGTCAGCGCCTTCCGGGCGCTTCCTTCGCCCGCGCCTCGCTGCTTGCCGTGATCCCAGCGGTGGTAGCGCTCTATCTTTCGCTGCCCTCATCCCGATGAGCGAACGCGCCCGCAATCTGGTGGCGCTGAGCGCCACGCATCGTACCGCCGGCCTCGATGAGCGCGCCGCTTTTACGGTACCGGCCGGTGGCGCCGAAGTCTTCTATGCGGCCGCTCGCGAGGCTGGCCTAGCCGAAGCGGTGCTACTCGCTACCTGTAATCGGCTCGAGGCCTATGCTGTCGGCGATGAAGCTGCTGCGCTTCACTTACGCAGCGCGTTGCTCAAGGCCACGGGTGCGCCCGCGCCCGCGCTCGATCAGCATCTCCGTCCGGTGCCAGGCCTGCAGGCAGTGGAACATCTTTTCTCCGTCGTCTCCGGTCTCGAATCCCAGATGGTCGGCGAGGTCGAGATCGCCGGTCAGGTGAAGGACGCTTATGCCGATGCGCTTGCCCGTGGCATGACTGGCCCCGTCCTCAACCGTGTTTTTCAGCGTGCCTTCCAGGCCGGAGCCTGGGCGCGCACCAACACCGGCATCTCGCAGGGTCAGGTCAGCCTTGGTAACGTTGCTGTCGAACTCGCGATGCGCGTGTTTGGTTCGCTCGCCGATGCCCGCGTGCTTGTGCTCGGCACGGGTGACGTCGGCCGTCAGGTCGTCCAAGCACTCGTTTCTCGCGGCGCCTCCCAGGTTTCGGTCGCATCGCGTACCTTTGAGAACGCCCGCGCGTTGGCCGAGGAGTTTTCTGGCTCTTCCCTGACGCTTGCCGATGCGTTGCGTCAGGCACACTCGCACGACGTCATCGTTGGTTGCGCGACCGTGGAACGGGCCTTGCTCGATGCCGTCTCGCTTCGCGAGATTGCGGGCCGCCGCTCCGGCCGACCGCTGCTCCTCGTCGACCTCGGCGTGCCGCGCAATTTCGCTTCTGGTGTCCACGGCCTCGATGGCACCTATCTTTGCGACTTAGACGACCTCGCCCGCGTCTCCAACGCCAACCTCAAGGCTCGGCTCGCCGAGGTTGATCGCGCACGCGTCGCCTTGGCCGAGAAGGCCGCCCGCGCCTGGGGCGCGGCCAACCACCAGACTTCTTCGGAAGCTTAACCCATGAAACCCACGGTCCTCATCGTAGACGACGAGAAGAATATCCGCGACGGCCTTCGGGCGGCGCTGGAAGATCGCTATGAGACCTTTGTGGCGAAGGACGCCGCGGAAGCGGCGCGCCTCATGCAGGATGTGCCGCCTGACGCGGTGTTGACGGACCTCCGTATGGCCGGACAAGACGGCATGGCGGTCATCGACCGCGCACTCAAGCTGCCCAACCAGCCGGTCTGCATCATGATGACGGCCTATGGCGATGTGGATACTGCCGTGAAGGCGATGAGCCTCGGCGCCTATTGGTTCTTCCAGAAGCCCGTCGACCTCCGCCAGGTGGAACTTGTCCTCGATCGCGGGCTTAAGGCCCGTACGACCGAGAAGGAGGTGGTCACGCTCAAGACGCGTCTCGACCGCAAATTCTCGCTCGGGGAGATCGTCGGCTCTTCCGCGGCCTTGCAACGTTCGATCGAGCAGGTTCGTTCGGTCGCTTCTTCGAACGCGACCATCCTTCTCTTGGGCGAGACGGGCACGGGCAAGGAGCTCTTCGCTCAGATGATCCACCAGGCGAGCCAACGTTCCAAAGGACCCTTCATGGCGGTGCATTGCGCCGCCATCCCCGCCAATTTGCTCGAGTCGGAATTATTCGGTCACGAGAAGGGAGCGTTTACCGGCGCGAACGAACGTCGCGTGGGGCGCTTCGAATCGGCAGACGGCGGCACCCTCTTCTTGGACGAAATTGGTGAGATCGACGCTACCACTCAAGTGAAGCTGTTACGCTTTCTCGAGACGCGCTCCGTCGAGCGGCTTGGTTCCCATCGTCCGATTGCCCTCGACCTTCGCCTCGTCTGCGCCACCAACCGCGACCTCCAGCAGATGGTCAAGGAGGGCAAGTTCCGCGAAGACCTTTTTTACCGCCTTTCGGTGGTGCCTTTGCGTCTCCCGCCTTTGCGCGAGCGCCAGGATGACGTCCCGCTCCTGCTTTCACATTACCTGGAGCGCTTTGCCAAGGAAAACTCGGCCGCGGCGGCGAAGCTCTCGCCCGAAGCGCTGGCCGTGCTAGTCCGCTATCCTTGGCCCGGCAATATCCGCGAACTGCGCAATGCCTGTGAGAACCTAGCCGTACTTCGTTCCGGCAAGACGGTCGCCGTAGCCGACCTCGATAGGCGTTTCTCTCAGCCGCCCGCCTCATCCGTTGCCGTTTCCGCCCTTCCCTCTCCCGGCGGCAATATCCTCGACCGCGAACAGAATGAGAAGCAGCTCCTGAAGCAGGCTTTGGCTGCCGCGGCGGGGAACCGGACGCGCGCGGCCGAGCTGATGGGAATCTCGCGTCGAACGCTCCACCGCAAACTTCTGCAATGGCCGGAACTCGATCCCGGTCCCGAGACTGCGTGAGGCTATTCGTCTTCTTCTTTTCCTGCTTGGCCCTGCGCGCGGCCGACTTTGTGGGTACGGATCTGCTCTTAGGCAGCCTAACCCAAGGCATCAATCTGGCTGCCGGCAAGACCGCCGCCGATTTCGGCGGCACACTTCCTGGCCGGCAGGCCTTTATCGCCGGTCGCGCTTCTGCGGCGGTGCTTATGATGCGCGACCGTGAAGTCGCACCTGTGCCCAGCGGAAAAATCGGCGTCGTCGAGTTCCGGTTGGCGAGCGCGGTGGTGGTCGTGGCCACTCATGGCTCTAACCGGGCGGAGCAGATCACGGTGGAAAACCTCGCGAACGTGTTCGCTCGCGATCCGCGATCGCCGGCCCGCAATTGGAACGACATCGACCCAGCCGCGAGGTCCGAGCTGATCACCCCTGCGGTCAGCTCGCCCGCCGGTTCGATGGTGTTGGAAATTTTCCAAGGCCTCGCCCTTGAGGGACAGTCGTTCCGCCCCGACGTCCGGTTGCGAATCGAGCCGGAGCTAGCGGACGATCTTTTGGCGTCCCGTGCCGGGACCATCACTCTTACCCCTCGTCGTCCATCTGGCCGGGGCAAGGTCCTGCAGGTCGCCGATGGTCGCCCAGGTCGGTCTTCCACTGCTTACAGCCCTGATGAGAATAATGTGCACAATGGGGATTACCCTCTGCAGGTGCCCCTTATTGTCTATGTAAGGCAGGATAGGTTGGCTGAGCTCACCCCTGCCCTACGTTGGCTATTTTCTGACGAAGCAGCTGCTTTGCTTGAAAAGCAGGGCCTCGTCCCTGCCCCCAAGGCGGCAAGGACGAGGTTCGTCCAAAGGCTTGACACTCGTTAGGGCGTTTGGTCTGCTTCCCGTCCAACGCGCGCGTAGCTCAATGGTAGAGTACCACCTTGCCAAGGTGGCTGTTGCTGGTTCAAGTCCAGTCGCGCGCTCCACTTTAAAATGGAGCCAAAACCCGCCGAAACCCGGCGGGTTTTTCATATCAGGACCTAGGCCGACGCCGGCAAGGTCACCGTGATCCGAAGGCCCTTCGGCCTGGCGGGTTCCGCCGTGGCGGAGCCCCCGTGGAGTTCGGCTACCTGGCGGACGATACTCAGCCCCAGACCGCTGCCCCCAGCCCGGCGGGATTTATCAGTGCGGTAAAATCGGTCGAATAGCCGCGGCAGATCAGCCGGAGTCACCCCTGCCCCGTCGTCTTCCACCGTTAATTCCACCCCGCTCAGGGTATCCCGGGTTGAAACGATCAAGCGGCTCATGCCGGCAGCGTGGGCCAAGGCGTTATCGATCAGGTTTTGGACCAGACGTCGGGCTTGGACCGGATCGGCTGCGCCCCCACCGGCGGCTTCCAGCTTCAATTCCAACTTCACACCGGCCGCCTTACAGCGGGCGGCGAATTCTTCGGCGACTTCGCGGGCCGCGACATGGAGGGCGCCGGGTTCGCGGCGAACATCTTGGGCGGATTCAAGACTCGCGAGGGCCAGCAGCCCTTCGACGAGGCCCTGCAGCCTTCCGACCGAGCTCACGATTTTCTGCGTGAAGCGTGCGCGGTCTTCCGTCGACATGGTCGCTTGATCCTCCGCTAAGGTCTCGGCGTAGCCACGGAGAATCGTCACCGGCGTACGGAGGTCGTGGGAGACGTTAGTCACGAAGTCTCGCTCCATGGCCTGAAGGCGCTTTAGCGCCGTCACGTCTGCCAGCACGAAAATGGCGGCCCCATCGCCAAACGCTTCCGGATCCGTGCGGGCGCCTGCGGCTTGGATCCACACGTCGGATAGCGGAGCGCGGTTAAGGAGAATCATCGAGCGAGCGTCGCCCTCGACGCGGACGCGGCGGACGAGTTCAATGAAGTCGGCGCTGCGGACAAGCGGCACGATCGAGTTACCCGCATCCCCCTCCGAAAGACCAAAGAGCGAGGCCGCCGCCGGATTGGCGAGCCGCAGTTTATCCTCCGCATCGACGACCAGCACCGCGTCGGTTAGAGGAGCCAGCAGCGCCTCGATACGCCGCGCCGCCGCCGCACGGATCTCGCCTTCATTCGCGGCGCGCCGTTCGATGGCGATGAAGAGTTCTTCCAGGCGCAGCTTGCGCACCAGCCATCCTTGCGGCCGCGGCGCACCGCCGTCCGCGAGCAGTGCCCGGCGCGCCCAGCGCACATGCCCGGCGATCTCGGCGAAGTACCAGACAGCGGCGACGATGAGCGCGAGCAGGAGGAACCAGGGAAGCCAAGACATCTGCGGAGGATGCTGTCCGGCTCGGCCGGACGGGCGAGCGCAAAGCGGTTTTAGCCGTTCACGCGGTAGCCGACGCCGCGCACCGTATCGATGACGTCACCGGCCGGCCCGAGCTTCTCGCGTAGGCGACGGACGTGGGTGTCGACCGTGCGGGTCTCGAGATCGGGAGAATAGTTCCAGACGTCGGCGAGGAGTTCTTCGCGCGACTGCACCCTTCCCTTTCGCTCGAGGAGCAGGCGCAGGAGCTTGAATTCCGTGGCCGTCAGTTCGACGATTTTACCAGCGGCGGTCACTTCGTGGCGTTCGATGTCGAGCATCAGGGCGCCGGCGGCGAGACGCGTCGATGGCTTGGCGGCGGCGGATTTCGCGCGACGCAGCAGAGCCTGGGCCCGCAACATCAGTTCACGCGTGTCGAAAGGCTTAGTGACATAATCGTCGGCGCCGGACTCGAGGCCCTTCACCTTGTCGACCGTCTCGCCCTTTGCCGTGAGGAAGATCACGGGTGTATCTTGCAGGAGCGCGTCGGCGCGGACCATGCGGAGCAGTTGCACGCCCGTCAGTTCGGGCATCATGACGTCGAGGATGATCAGGTCTGGGCGAAAGTCGCGGGCCAGGCCGATCGCGCGCAGCGGGTCGTTCAGCGTACGGATGGCGTAGCCAGCTTGCTTGAACTTGTAGTCCAATAGTTCCGTCACGTCAGACTCGTCGTCGACGATCAGGATTCGCTTGAGATGTTCGGCGTCCATAAGTGCGTCATTACATAAACACCCCGATAAAAGAAGCGCCAGAGTTTGGTGACAATCATGGCGGATGTGTTACGCTGCCTTTTAAAAACCATAATCTACTCACTATAAACAGTTTATGAATTTAAGAAACACCATCGTCACATCCTGCGGTCACAATCTTTACTTAGCGGGTGTTCCACGTGGAACACCCCCCTGCTCTGCCCCTTGCGCAAGCGATTACTTAGCCCGGAAAAGAACCATCAGCAGCGAGATGTCCGCCGGGTTGACCCCGCTGATCCGGCTCGCTTGGCCTAAGGTCTTAGGCTGGATAGCTTGGAGCTTCTGGCGGGCCTCAATACGCAATCCGTAGGCTTTCAAGAAATCAAAACCTTCTGGCACCTTAAAGGAGTCCAGATCATGCAGTTTACGGGCGTTGCGCGTTTCCCGTTCTAAATAACCGCGGTATTTGACCCGATACATGACTTCCGCCTGAACTTCCGAGGCTTCGGCCAAGAATGTCGGCGGTAAGTCCTTGGGGGTCGATTCCCAGTGACGGCGGATGACGTCGCCGGCAATGCCGCCAGGGATGGCCAGTTTTTCCAGGTATTCGATCCAATGGGTCACTTTTTCAGCCTTGGCCTGGATGCGGCCTAGGCGATCAGTCGGGACGAGGCCAAACTCAGCGATTTTGTCCTTCAGACGGAGTTCGGCGCTGCCGTGGTTAAACAACAGGCGGAATTCGGCCCGGCTAGTGAACATCCGGTAAGGCTCCTGGGTGCCTTTGGTCACGAGATCATCGATGAGGACCCCTATATAGGCTTCGTCGCGGCCAATGACCATAGGAGTCTGGCCCTTGACCTTACAGGCGGCATTAACCCCGGCGACTAGGCCTTGGGCGCCGGCTTCTTCATATCCAGAAGTCCCATTGATCTGGCCGGCAAAGAACAAGCCCTCGATCTTTTTGGACTCCAAGGTGGGGTAGAGCTGGGTAGGGGGCGCGAAATCGTATTCCACGGCATAGGCCGGGCGGAGCATGACGGCTTTCTCGAGTCCAGGGACCGAAGCCAGCATCTGCAGCTGGACGGCAAAGGGCAGGGAGGTAGAAAGTCCGTTGATATACCATTCGTCGGTATTACGGCCCTCAGGCTCCAAGTAGAGCTTGTGAGTATCCTTATCCGAGAACTTCACGAACTTGTCCTCGATGGACGGGCAGTAGCGCGGGCCGACCCCGGTGATCTCGCCGCCATAGAGGGGAGAGAGGTGAAGGTTCTCTTGGACAATCTTGCCGGTGGCACAGGTGGCCTCCGTCATCCAACAGGAGACTTGGTCGCTGCCTGGGGTCCATCCAGGGAGGCGTTCGCCAGCTTGTTCCACGTGGAACAAGTCGGTCTGCTGGCGAGTGTCATGGAAGGCAAAAAGGGTGGGGGAGGCATCGCCCGGTTGCTCCTCGCATTTGCTGAAATCAATGGATCTACCCAGGATGCGCGGAGGGGTGCCAGTCTTGAGCCTTTGGAGTTCAATTCCAGCCTCTAAGAAACTGGCTGACAATGACTTAGCACTAAAGTCCCCGAGGCGACCGCCCTCGGTTTTATTCGCCCCGATGTGCATGAGTCCGCGCAGGAAAGTGCCGGTGGTGACGACCACGGTTTTGGCGTGGAAATCCAGATCAAGGTTAGTCTGTACCCCGACCACGGCGCCGTTCTTGAAGATGAGGCCGGTGACCTGGGACTGGAAGATGGTGAGGCCGTCCTGCAACTCGCAGAGGTGCTTCATCCGGAACTGGTAGGCCTTCTTATCACACTGGGCGCGGGGGGCCTGGACGGCGGGTCCCTTTGAGGAGTTCAAGAGGCGGAACTGGATTCCGGTCACATCGGCGGTCAGACCCATCTCGCCCCCGAGGGCGTCGATCTCCCGGACGATATGGCCCTTGGCCTGCCCCCCGATGGCGGGGTTGCAGCTCATCTGGGCGATGGTGTCCACATTGCCCGTCAGGAGCAGGACATCCACCCCCATGCGGGCGGCTGCCAGGGCGGCTTCCACGCCGGCATGGCCGGCCCCGCAGACGATGACGTCATAGGGGCGGTCAGGCCCGAGGCGGATTTGTTTGTGAGGTCGCATAGGCGCTCCCTCACCAGAGGGAATCACTTACCTATGCAGAAGGAAGCGAAGAGCTTGTCCAGCATACGCTCATTATCGATGCGACCAACAATCTCCCCCAGGGCATCCAGGGCGACTCGGCCTTGGGCGGCTGCGAGTTCGGTCTGGATGGGGGCCTTGAGATGGACGGCGGCTTCGGAAAGGGCGCTCGCCGCCCGGGCCAAGGCCTCGGCATGGCGGACACTGACCACGAGGTCTTCGGCGCCCGGGGCGATCTCTTGGGCGATCAGGAACTCGCCCAGTCTGGCGCGCAGGGCTTCGGCGTCGCGGCCGTCCAGGAGGCAGGCGGAAAGCTTCGCGATCTGAGGCAGGAAATTTTTCTGCGCGGGATGCGCAGGTAGGTCCGACTTGTTGGCGACGATGAGCGTGCGTGCCGGCTCAAGCAGCGCGACGAGATCGGCGGGTAGGGCAGGGGGCTCCGCCGAAGCGTCGACGACCAGCAGCAGGAGATGCGCCCCGCGCGCCTGCTCAAGCGAGCGGGCCATACCGAGGTTCTCGAGCGCCGAGCCGCCGTCGCGTAATCCGGCGGTGTCGATCGCGGTCACGGCGAGCGGCAGGCCGGCGACCGGCGCCTCGAGGTAGTCACGCGTGGTCCCGGCTTCGGGGCTCACGATCGCGCGGTCCGCGCCGGCGAGGGCGTTGAGCAAGCTCGATTTCCCGGCGTTGGGTGCGCCGACGACGGCGACGCGCAAGCCCTCGCGCAAGGCGCCGTCATGCTTCGCGGTGCGGGCGTATCCAGAAAGTTCTGACGCTATTTCAATCAAGCGGGCAGCAGGGCCGAGCGGGTCCTCCGGTGGCAGGTCTTCCTCGGGGAAATCGATGTGCGCCTCGAGTTCGGCGAGGATCTGCAGCGTGCGATCGGTCCAGCGGGCGACCTGCCGGCCAAGTTCGCCGGCGAGCATGCGGCGCGCGGAGGCGAGCGCGCGCTCGGAGCTGGCGTGGATCAGGTCGGCGACGGCTTCGGCCTGCGTGAGGTCGATGCGACCCGCGAGATAGGAACGGCGCGTGAACTCACCGGGTTCGGCGAGGCGGCCGCCGCGTGCGAGGCAATCCTCGGTGATCCGGCGCACGAGCAGCGGGTTACCGTGGCAGGTGATCTCGAGCGAGTCATTACCGGTGAAGGAGCGGCCAGCATGCCAGAGTACCGCGACGACTTGGTCGATGGCCTCGCCTTCCTGGTTACGCCAGATGCCGAGGGTCGAGGTCTTCTCGGCGAGCGGGGTCTTCCGGCTCAGCGCGGAGTGCGCGATGGCCGCGGCGAGGGGTCCGTCGACGCGCACGATCGCCAGGGCCGAACGGCCGGCAGGTGTCGCGGCGGCGACGATGGTCTCGGAGGCGGACATAAGGTGGCGTGAGCCGAGGCCATCCCAAGGGGCGAGGGGAAGGGAGGCAAGCGGTGTCATACGTCCGCAAAAAGGCTGGAAGGGAAGGGCGGGCCTGACACAGTCCGCCCGAGACACTCCCGTGGAAAATCACCGCTTCCTTCTTCCTGATTCGGCCCGCCAGATCGCCGCGGCCCATGGCACCCCCTGCTTTGTTTATGATCAGGCCACCCTTGAGGCCCAGGCCGACGCCATGCTGGCCTTCCCAAATGCCTTCGGCGTGACGGTCCGTTTCGCCATGAAGGCCTGCCCGAACGCCTCAGTCCTTAAGGTCTTCGCGAACAAGGGCCTCCATTTCGACGCCAGCTCGGGCTGGGAAGTCCGTCGCGCCATGCTCGCCGGGGTCCCGGCCGACCGACTCTCGCTCTCCTCCCAGGAGCTCCCCGAGGATTTCCCCGCTCTTCTTAGTAAGGGAGTGCATGTGAACGCCTGCTCCCTCCTTCAGCTCGAAAGGATCGGCAAGGCGCTCCCCGGCCATGAGGTCGGCCTGCGCTTCAATCCGGGCCGCGGTTCGGGCGGTACGGGCAAGACCAACGTCGGTGGTCCTGACTCCTCTTTCGGCATCTGGCATGAGTGGGCCGACCAGGCTCAGGCCATCGTGAAGCAGTACGGCCTGAAGGTCGTCCGCATCCATACGCACATCGGCTCGGGCAGCGACCCGGTCGTCTGGCAGGAAGTCTCCGCAGCCAGCCTGGCGCTCGTGAGCCGTTTCCCGACCGTGCACACCCTCAACCTCGGCGGTGGCTACAAGGTCGCGCGCGTCGCGGCGGAGAAGGGCACCGACCCGCAGGTCGTCGGCGCGCCGGTCAAGGTCGCCTTCGAGAAGTTCGCCGTCGCCGACGGACGCAAGCTCCGCCTCGAGATCGAGCCGGGCACGTTCCTCGTCGCCAACGCCGGCGCCGTCCTTTCCCGCGTCCAGGACATCGTCTCCACCGGCGCCCGCGAATTCCTCAAGCTCGACTCGGGCATGACCGAGATCCTGCGTCCTTCGCTCTACGGTTCGCAGCACCCCGTGCATCTCTATCCAGCAAAGGCTACCGGAGCCACGCGTGATTACGTCATCGTCGGCCACTGCTGCGAATCGGGAGACCTGATTAGTTGTGCTCCCGGCGAACCGGAGACGCTCGCCGCCCGCACGCTACCCGAAGCCACGGCCGGTGATCTTTGCGTCATCGGCGGAGCGGGCGCTTATTGCGCCGGCATGAGCACGAAGAATTACAATTCCTTCCCTGAAGCGCCGGAAGTGCTCCTGCGTCGCGACGGTAAATTCTCGTTGATTCGCCGCCGCCAGTCGCTCGAGCAGATTCTGGAGAACGAGCAGCCGGCCGAAGGTCTCTGATCGTGCCGATTCTTTCGCCAGCGCTGGGCGCCACGGTGCCCGACTCTCCGCATGCGACCGTCGTCTGCTTGCCGACGCTTGCCGACATCGAGAGCTACGAGCGTAAGGAAGAGCGTGTCTGGAAGCTCCTGCGCGCCGGCTACCCGCGTTTCGTCCGCAATGCGCTCGTCACGCGCGCAGCCCAAGAAGCCGCCCGCCGGCTGGGGCGTACGGGCGAACTTTTCCCGCTGGTCTCCGAGGCGAGCGCCCGGCGACTCGCTGAACATGCTGGCGCCGTGCTCACCTCCGTCGACCCTGTTGGCGATTGGTGCCTCGCGACGACGCTGGCCGGCGATGCCGCGCTACGCCTCGCGAAGATGGTCCAGCACACCGGCTCGCTGATCTCGTCCCGTCAGGCGGAAGCCTGGCTCGCCGGCACGGCGATGATCGATGGCGCCGCAGCCCTTGCTTCGATCCGCGCGGCCTTGTCGCCGCTGCTTTCCGGGGTGGCCGTTGATGATATCCTTGTCGCCACGTCCGGCATGAACGCCGTCGATGCGGGCATCGCCGCCGTCGACGCCGTGCAGCGGCCGCGCGGTCGCTCGGCTTGGATTCAGCTCGGCTGGCTCTACGTCGACTCCACCCGGCTGTTCGAAAAAGCGCGCGATGCGAAACATCATTTCGTGTCCGATGTCCGCGACCTCGCCGCCGTTGAACGCCTGCTCGCCGGGGGCGACATCGCCGGCGTCTTCACCGAAGTCCCAAACAATCCGCAGCTCGAGACCGCCGACATCCCGGCGTTGCGCACCCTTTGCGACAAGCATGGCGTGAAGCTGCTCCTCGATCCGAGCAGCGTCGGTCTCGCCTCCGTCGACGTGCTGCCGTTCGCCGACATCGTGGTCTCCAGCCTGACCAAATACGCCGGCTCCGAAGGCGATGTCATGGCTGGCGTGATCGCCGTCAACCCGACGAGGCCCGACGCCGGTGAGCTGCTCGCCTTCGCACGCCGCCGGCTCGAGCCTCTGCATGCGCTCGACCTCGCCGCCCTGGCGACGCAGATCGGTCGCATGGCCGAAGTCACCCATCGTCTTTCCGCCACCGCGGCGGAGATCGCCCGACGTCTCGCCGCGCATCCGTCCGTTGCGCGCGTACGCACGGCCGACCAAGGCGCGACGGCCGATACCTTCCGTCGCTTACTGCGTCCAGGCGCAGGCGCCGGGTCGCTCATCACGTTGGAACTCCACGGCGATATGCGTCGCGTCTACGATCGCCTCGCTGTCGCCAAGGGTCCGAGCTTCGGACTACGTTATACTCTCGCCGCTCCGTTTCTCTGGCTGGCGCATTTTGAGGAAGTCACGAACGAGCAGGGCAGGGCGCACATCCGTGCCGCCGGACTTGACCCCGATCTCCTGCGTATCTCGGTGGGGCTCGAGCCCGTCGAGGATATCTGGTCGGCGTTCGAAGCCGCCCTCGCTAAATAAAAGACCCGCCTTGCGGCGGGTCGGTGGTCCTCAGTTGGAAGACTTTGTCGGGCTCGACGGTTCGTCGTCCGCGTCGTCGTCATCGTCTTCCGACTTGGCGACCGTCTTCTTAGGGTTGCCCTTCTTGGACGTTCGGGCTTTGTTCATGCGTTCGCGGAAGGCGGCCCGCTCTTTCTCCTGTAGGGCAGGAGCGCCTTCGTCGACCTTCGCGAGGGCGGCGTCGAAGGCCTTCCGGTAGGCCGCCTCGGAGTCGGTCGAGCGTTTGCGCGCGGCCTTGTATTCGGCGTAAGCCTTATTGGTCATCGCGCGGTCGGCCTTGGCCTGCTGTTCGACGGTCATGACCTCCGGCAGGTCGTTCGCCGCCTTACGGGCGGCGACGAGCCGGGAGTGGTCCGGATCGGGGGCATGGCCTTCCTCCTTGGCGGGGGCGGCCGAGAGCTGGGTGTGGAGGCCGACGGCGAGAAGCGCGGCGGCGAGGGTGGATTTGATGGTTATCATGGTGTTGGGTGGGAACGGGCTTGAAGGAAGGGTGTCGTAGAAGAACAATTCAAGTCCCTCGCCCTGAGGTTCACCCCATGAGTTCAACCCCTCGTCTCCTTCTGGGAGTCCTTCTGCTTTTTCCACTCGCCCTGCTGGCGCAGAAGAAGAACCGCACCAACGCCCCCATGGAGATGTCCCAGCTGCCGGCGCTGGCCTCGATGCCCGACGCGTTCCCCCAGGTCGTGGGCACGCAGGTGTTCGGCCCGGCGTATAAGTTCACCAAGGACGAGGCGGTCCTCGAGGCGGCCAAAGGCATCAGCGGAATGGGCTCCCGCATCCTTAAGATTAACGCTGTCTCCGGACAGCAGCTGACGCCTTACATCGCACTGCCGTTCACGCACTATGTGCTGTGGTATCGATCCTCCAATGAATGGACGAAGGGCTTCACGCCCGAGCTCAAGCGTCGCGAATACAACGCCGTCTACCTTTTCACCAAGGACTTGCTTACGCGCTACGACACGGCGGGGAAGACCTTCTTCCTCGGCCACTGGGAAGGGGACTGGTATCTCCTCCCTGATAAGGACGTAAAGAAGGACGCTTCGCCCGAACTCGTCGCGGCGATGATCGAATGGCTCAATATCCGTCAGAAGGCCGTCGACGACGCTCGTTCCGAGGTGCCTTATGCGAAGTGCCGAGTCTATACCTACACCGAGGTCAACCGCGTCCGGGACGCGATGAAGGACGGCCGCAAGCGCCTGGTGAACGCGGTCCTGCCCAAGCTGAACGTCGATTTCGTCTCCTACTCCGCCTACGACAGCCAGTTGCTCCCCGCTGAGGAGATCCGGGCCACGCTCGACTACGTCAACGCGCAGATTGCCGCCAAGCCGGGGCTCCCCGCGAAGCGCGTCTTCATTGGCGAGTTCGGTCTCTCCTGGAAGTCGTGCGGCGCCGACGGCGCGAAGCACGACCAGCGTAACCGCGAGATCCTCGGGAAATTCCTTACCTGGAAGCCGGTGATGACCTTGTTCTGGCAGTATTATAACAACGAGGTCGTCGACGGCGAGCAGGTCGGCTTCTGGCTCGTCGATAATAAGAACAACAAGACGCCGCTGCACGAGACCTTGACCACGCTCTTCGCCGCCCAGGAAGAAGCGGCGAAAGAGGTGCGCGGCCGGACGCGACGCCTCCCCGGCTACGAGGATATCGCGGCCTTCAGCGAGAACTGGCTCACCGCCCGCGCGCCGCGCTGAGCGACTCAGCGCTTGAGCCCGCCCGCCGCCTGACGACATTCCCCCTATGCGCAACAAGCTGCTCATCGAGGCCGTCGGGACTTTCTTCCTCTGCCTGGCCGCTATCGTCGCGACCAATCCGCTTTCGGTCGCCGCCTTGCTCTGTGCGTTGATCTACATGGGCGCGCCCGTCTCGCTCGCGCACTATAACCCCGCGGTCTCGTTGGCGTTCCGTCTGCGCGGTCGTTCCACTTCCCGTGCCCTCTGGTCCTACGTCGGCGTGCAGCTCACCGCCGCGCTCCTCGCCGCCATGGTCGCGGGCTTTATCTTGGGCCATGATACGGAACACGCCAAGGGCGCCATCGACGCCTTGAGCGAATCCGCCTTCGCCGGCTTCAGCGCGACCGCGGCCGTCGAGCTACTCGGAACCTTCGCGTTGGCCTTCGTCATCCTGATGGTCGGCACCTCTCGCCTTACGGCCGGCAACAGCTACTTCGGCTTGGCGATTGCGGCGGTCGTGCTCGGCCTCTCCGGTACGTTCGGCGAATTCAACCCGACCATGAATCCGGCCGTCTCGCTGGCCTCCTCTCTGCTCGGCGTCTTTTCCGCTATCTTTGACGGACTCATCGGCACCAAGGCCTTCGTCACCGAATCCCTCTTCCTGGCCAAGATCACCCCGCGCGTATTGGCGGAGATCGCTGTCCAGTTCGTCGGGGCGGCCCTGGCGGCCTGGCTCTTCCGTCAGCTCTTCCCCGAGGACCGCTGAAATCCGTCAGGATGGCTTGAATCGGGCCGTGCTCCGACCAAGGTGAGCGCATGAACGCACTCTTCGCTGCCCACAAGCATTACGGCTCCCTGCTCCTGCTGCTCGTTCTTATCGTCGTACTCGTCGCCCTCTTCAAGGGACCGAACACGAAGCTCCAGCGCATCGTCGCGGTACTCGTCGACATCAACCTCGT
>JBAXMD010000015.1:0-26013 GCA_037134475.1 Verrucomicrobiota bacterium
GCCACGATCACAAGTTCGACCCCGTTGCCCTCGAGGACTACTACGGCATGGCCGGAATGCTGCGTAGTTCTCCCTCTTCCGGTAAGATGGTCGGCTTTGGCGTATGGAGTACTATCCGCAGCGTGCCTCTCCCGGAATCTCCGACCCAACTCGCCGAGCGACAGAAGGCCGAAGCCGATCACGCCGCCAAGCTCTCCGCGATGAAAGCGGAACAGGCTAAGCTGACCGAAGAAAACAAGGCCGTCGTCGCCAAACTCACCGCCCTCGAGAAAGCCGCCCCAGCCAAACCTACCACGCCAACCGAGAAAGCCGCACCCGTCGCCTCCGCTCCCACCACGAAGCCTTCCCCGGAACAAGACGCGCTGACGAAGCGTCGTGATGAAATCGCCGCGCTCCTCAAAACCAAAGGGAGCGAGATCCAACACGCCGAGTTCTTCAAATCGAAGGCCCCCAAGGCCTTCGCGATGCAAGACGACGCGAAGCCGGCCGACATGCCCATCTACGTGCGCGGTAATCCTTACGCCCCCGCTGCCGTCGTCCCCCGCGGCGCCTTGCGCGTCGCTTCCTGGGATAAGTTCCCCACCATCCCAGCCGGCCAAAGCGGCCGGCTCCAACTCGCTGAATGGATTGCTGACCGCCGCAACCCGTTGACCGCCCGCGTCACGGTGAATCGTCTTTGGCAGAAGCTCTTCGGCGAGGGCCTCGTCCGCAGCGTCGATTATTTCGGTGAACGTGGCGAACGTCCCTCCCACCCCGAACTGCTCGACCACCTAGCGACCCGCTTCATGACTGACGGGTGGTCGCAGAAGCGTTTCCTCCGTGGCCTCGTCCTCAGCCATGCTTACCGACTCAGCAGCGCCAATCACACCGAAGGCCTGAGCCTCGATCCGGAGAACCGCCTCTTCTGGCGCATGAACCGCCAACGCCTCGAAGCCGAAGCCATCCGCGACTCCCTGCTCAAGGTCAGCGGCGAACTCACGGACAAGTCCGGCGGCCCATCACTGGCGCTCGAAATCATCGAGAACACCGGCGGACTCACGGCCGCGGGAATCAATCCCCCTAACTACCACCATCGCAAATCCCGGGCTTCCCAGGAATTCGAACGGACGGTCTACCTCCCTGTGATGCGCAACGGACCGTCTTCCGCGGACAAGATCCGAAGCTTCTTCGATTTCGCCGACCCAGCTGGAATCACCGGTCAGCGCAATCAGACTGTGATGCCCACGCAGTCACTCTTCCTCCTAAACAACGACCTGGTCCGCAAGCGTGCCGGCTCGATGGCGAAACAACTCATCGCTGCCCATAAGGATGAAAACGTGCGCCTCGAAGCGCTCTGGCTCCGGGCCTGGAATCGCCCCATCTCCAGCGACGAACGCGTGAGTGCCCGCGCTTTCCTGCAGGAGATCACCCCGCTGCTCAAGAAGCCGCGCGCGCCTGAAGCCCTCGAAGCCGCCCGCTGGCAGGAACTCTGCCACAGCCTACTGGCATCAAACGCCTTCATCTACCGCCTTTAAAGCCCCACGCCCATGCTTCCTCCTATCAGCCGACGACAGATGCTGCAGCGTACCGCCTGCGGTTTCGGGGCGCTCGCCTTCCACAACCTTCTCCAAGCGGCCGGTACCCCGGCCGCACCCTACGCCAACGGCATCACCCCCAAGGCCAAGCGCGTCATCTTCCTATTCATGCAGGGAGGCCCGTCCCAGATCGACCTCTTCGATCCGAAATCCTTCATCAACGATCGTCACGGCAAGAGCATCGACTCCCCCCTACGCAAAGAAATCACGCAAGTGGGTACAGAAAAGTTTCTCGCCCTTGGCACCCAGGCGCCTGTCCGCCCTCGCGGAAAGAGCGGAATGATGATCTCCGACCTGCTTCCGCACCTCGCGACCGTCGCCGATGACATCTGCCTCCTCCGCGGGATGAACGCGGATAACCCGCAGCACGCCGGCGCGACCCAGCAATTCCACACCGGCACCTTCACTGAAGTACGCCCATCAATGGGCTCTTGGATCAGCTACGGTCTCGGCACGGAAAACCAGAACCTCCCGAGCTTTGTTACCATCCACCCGCAGGGTATCCGGACCTACGATAATGCCTTCCTTCCGGCAGCCCACCAAGGCACCAGCCTAACCGTACCGGCGAGTGCGCAAAGCCTACCCATCGAAAACCTCGGCAACGCCTCCGAAAGCGAAGCCATCCAGCGCAAGCGCCTCGATCTCATCCAGCGGATGAATCGCCGACTGAAGAGCGATGTCGTCGGCGACGAAAGTATGGAAGGCATGATCAAGAGCATGGAACTGGCCTTCCGTATGCAGACGACCACCCCGGAGATCGTCGACCTCTCCAAGGAATCCAAGGCGACCCTCGACCTCTACGGCGTCGGCGGCAAGGAAACCGATAAGTTCGGACGCGCCTGCCTCCTCGCGCGTAAGCTCAGCGAATCGGGCGTCCGCTTCGTGCAGGTGAGCATCGGCGGCTGGGATCACCACGGCGATATCCGCGGCAACCTGCCCAAACTCTGCGCCCAGACCGACCAACCCGTCGCCGCCCTCATCAAGGACCTTAAGTCCCGCGGACTGCTCGAGGATACCCTCGTAATCTGGAGTGGAGAATTCGGCCGCACGCCGTGGAGTCAGGATCTCAGCGGCAAATCCCCCATCGATAAGCACGGCCGTGAACACCAGCCCGAGAGCTTCTGCTCCTGGATGGCTGGCGGCGGCATCAAGGGCGGCCTCACCTTCGGCGAAAGCGACGAAATGGGTTACCGCACCGTCGCCGGCAAGGTCCATGTTCACGACCTCCACGCTACCATCCTGCACCTGCTAGGCGTCGACCACCTGAAGCTGACCGCCCGCCACCTCGGCCGCGACTTCCGTCTGACCGATGTCTACGGCGACGTCGTGAAGGAAATCATCGCCTGAACCGCCGTGCGAACACTTACCACCTTTCTGCTATCCGCGGCCATCAGTCACGCCGCCTTCTCGTTTGAGTCGGAGGTGCAGCCGATCTTCGAAAAGCACTGCGTGGAATGCCACGGACCGAAAAAACAGAAGAGTGAGTTCCGACTCGATGACCGCGAGGTCGCCTTGCACGGCGGCGAAAGCCACGCCCCCAACATCCTTCCGGGCAAGGCCGACGAGAGTCCGCTGGTGAAGTTCGTGACGACGGCGGATCGCGACACGCGCATGCCGCCTAAAGGCGAGCGCCTGACCGCCACGGAGGTCGACACGCTGAAGCGTTGGATCGCCGAAGGCGCGGTCTGGCCCGAATCCGCCTCCCTTAAAAAGACCGACCCGCTCGATTGGTGGTCGCTCAAGCCCCTGGCCAAGCCCGCCCTGCCCTCCGGCGACGCCGCCCACCCGATCGATCGCTTCATCCTGGCCAAGCTCCAGGAGAAGCACCTGCAGCCCTCCGGCGTCGCCGACGCCCGCACGATTCTCCGTCGCCTGAACTTCGACCTGATCGGCCTGCCGCCCTCGGACGAAGAACTCGCTACCTTCGAGAAGGACGCCGCCAAAGGCCTGCCCGCCGCCATCGGCCGGGCCGCCGATCGCCTCCTGGCCTCCCCTCGCTATGGCGAACGCTGGGGCCGCCACTGGCTCGACGTGGTCCACTACGGCGACACCCACGGCTACGATAAGGACAAACTTCGCCTCAACGCCTGGCCCTATCGCGACTACGTCATCCGTTCCCTTAACGAGGATAAGCCCTACGCCCGCTTCGTCGAAGAACAGCTGGCTGGCGACACACTCTACCCGCAGACGGCCGACGGCCACATCGCCCAAGGCTTCATCTCGGCCGGCCCGTGGGACTTCATCGGCCACGCGGAACTCTCCGAGACAAAGCTCGACGGCAAGATTGCCCGCGCCCTCGACCGCGACGACATGGTCTCGAACACGACCGGCGCCTTCCTCGCGACGACCGCACAATGCGCCCGCTGCCATAACCACAAGTTCGACCCGATCAAACAGGAGGATTATTACCGCCTGCAGGCCGTCTTCGCCGCCCTCGACAAGGCCGACAAGTCTTTCGATATCGACCCCGTGGCGGCCAAACAACGCGCCCCGCTGGTCTCCGAAAAAACGCGTCTCGACGACGAGATCAAGGCGCTCAACGAGAAGACCACCTCGACCGACTCCCGCCGCGCGACGCTCATCGGCAAGATTATCGACGAACTTAAGCAAGGCACCGCCGCCGTCGAACGCCCCGAATACGGCTACCACAGCGCCATCTCCCAGGAACAAGCCGCCCTCAAGTGGGTGCAGGTCGACCTCGGCGTCTCCCGCGAACTGACGGAAGTAGTCCTCGTCGGCTGCCACGACACTTATAACAATATCGGTGCGGGTTTCGGTTTTCCGGTCCGATATAAGGTAGAACTCTCCGATGATGCTAAGTTCGCCCAAAGGGTGACCTCGATTGCCGACTTCACCGGCGCCGACGTCCCGAATCCCGGCGTAAAGCCGCAACGATTCCCGGTGGCTAAGCTGAAAGGACGCTACCTGCGCGTGACGGCCACCAATCTGTCCCTTCGGAGCAAAGACTACATCCTGGCCCTGGCGGAACTCCAAGCCATCGACCCCAAGGGTCGCAACGTCGCCCTCGGCGCCAACGTGACCTCGCTGGATAGCATCGAAGCTGGCCCGCGCTGGGGACGCCTCAACCTGACCGACGGCTACTTCTATGGACCGAAGGCCGAACGCGACGACGCCCGCATGGCCGTACTCGACCGTGAACGAGCCGAGATCCGTAAAGGGGCAGGCAAGACGGATCCAGCGGTGGAAAAGCAGTTGGCCGAACTGACCGCCGCCCGCGCCAAGGTTGCCGCGGAAATTACCAAACTGCCCGCCCCACAAGTCGCTTACGTGGGCACGATCCACAAGGGCACTGGCTCGTTCGCGGGCACCGGGGCCAACGGCGGTAAACCCCGCCCGATCTTCGTGCTGAAGCGCGGCGATGTCAGCAGCCCCGACAAGGAAGTCGGCCCAGGAACCCTGCCCTTCACCAAGGAACTGAACTCGCAGTTCGACCTACCCTCCGACGCTCCGGAAGGCGCTCGTCGCGTGGCCTTGGCCAAGTGGATCACAGATAACCGTAACCAGCTGACCTGGCGCGTCATCGTGAATCGCGTGTGGCATTATCACTTCGGCCGCGGATTGAGTGATACGCCGAACGACTTTGGTCGCATGGGCAGCCTGCCCACGCATCCCGAATTGCTTGACTGGCTAGCTGTCGACTTCCGCGACAGCGGTCAGTCGCTCAAGAAGCTCCATCGCCTCATCGTCACGAGCGCGACGTATCGTCAATCTTCCCTCGGCAATCCCGCCAACGAGAAGATCGACACGAGCAATGCCTTCCTCTGGCGTATGAACCGCCGCAAGCTCGAGGCCGAGGCGGTCAATGACTCGGTGCTCACGGTCGCCGGTAAACTCGACCTCAAGATGGGCGGTCCTGGCTTCCAGGACTTCGTGATCGATAAGCCGGCCCATTCGCCGCACTACGAATACGACCAGCACGACGTCGAGGACCCGAAGTCCCACCGTCGCTCGGTCTACCGCTTCATCGTCCGCTCCCAGCCGCAACCCTTCCTGACTGTGCTGGATTGCGCCGACCCTTCCATGTCGGTCGCCAGCCGCAATGAGACCGTCAACGCCCTGCAGGCACTGGCGATGCGTAATAACCGCCTGACGGTCGCGATGGCCAAGCACTTCGCAGCCCGCGTGGCCAAGGACGCCTCTACCCCAGTAGCCCAGATTGACCTGGCCTTCCGCCTAGCGCTGGGCCGTCCGCCTTCAGCGAAGGAGGCCGAAGCGATGTCGGGCTACGTAAGTGAGCACGGCCTGACGAACCTCTGCCGACTGATCTTCAACCTGAACGAATTCAACTTCGTCGACTAACCATGAACGACTCTCCTTACCATCGCTCCTCCGGCGTCACCGCGATGAACCGCCGCGACTTCCTGTTCTGCTCTGGCGGCGGCCTCGGCGGCATCGCCCTCGCCAGCCTGCTCGGAAATGAACCACTCCTCGCGGCCTCGCCCACCAGCGGCGTGCTTCACGCCCCCGCCAAGGCGAAACGCGTCGTCCAGCTCTTCATGGCCGGCGCCGCCAGCCACGTCGACATGTGGGACTACAAGCCGCTGCTCGAGAAGAAGCATGGCGAGAAATGGGATCCGGGCGAAACGGTCGAACTCTTCCAGAGCAGCCCGGGCTCAACCTTCGCGTCGCCTTGGAAATTCAAACCCTACGGTAAGTCCGGCAAGATGCTCAGTGACATCGTCGCGCCTATTGGCGAGGTCGCGGATGATATCGCCTTCGTGCATAATGTCGTCGGCCGTTCTGGCGTACACAGCCAGGCCACCCTCCTGCAGTCCACCGGCTTCCTGATTCCGGGGTACCCGAGCATCGGCGCGTGGGTCAGCTACGGCCTGGGCTCGCTCAATGATAACCTCCCGACCTTCGTTGTCTTGCCCGACATCCGCGGCCTGCCGTCCAACGGTCAGAAAAACTGGGACTCCGCCTTCCTGCCTGGCCAGAACCAGGCCACGCAGGTGCGCGTCAACGCCCCGAAGCCCATCGCGGACCTATCCCCTCCCCCCGCCGACTACATCACGCCCTCGGGCGAGACCGAAGGCCTCCAACTTCTCGATAAACTCAACCGGACCCATGCCGATTCGCGTCCGGGCGACCCGCGCCTCGAAGCACGTATTCGTAGTTACGAGCTGGCCGCCAAGATGCAGCTCGCCGCGCCCGAAGCCCTCGACCTGTCCAAGGAGTCCGAGAAGACCCTGACCCGCTATGGCATCGATAACTCAACGAAGGTCTGGCCGAAGGAGATCAACGTCGCCGAGGAACAGGATGCCTTCGGACGTAAATGCCTGACCGCCCGACGCCTCCTCGAGCGCGGCGTCCGCTTTGTGCAAATCTGGTCCGGCAACGACAACGGCTTCCCCCGTCGCAACTGGGACTCGCACGAAGACATCGCCCGCGATCACGGCCCGCTCTCGCTCGGCATGGCCAAAGGCACCGCGGCGCTCATCCAAGACCTCAAGGACCGGGGCATGTTCGAGGATACCCTCATCCTCTGGACCACCGAGTTCGGCCGCATGCCCTGCGCCCAGGGCGGCAAGGGGCGTGACCATAACCCCTTCGTCTTCACCAACTGGCTCGCCGGCGGCGGCATCAAGGGTGGCGTCACCCATGGTCCGAGCGACGAATGGGGCTTCAAGCCCGCGGACCGCTCGCACTTCACCCAAGGCTACGACATCCACGCCACCGTCCTTCACCTTCTCGGCCTCGATCACGAAAAACTCACCTTCCGTCACAACGGCGCCAACCGCCGCCTTACGGATGTGCACGGGCACGTGATTAAGGAGATCTTAGCGTAAAGGAGTTCGTTGTTCTTAGTTCTGGGTTCTTAGTTCTTAGTTCTTACATTAATTGCAAGGAAAGGCAGGGAACTTGACCCTGCTTCCGACTGTCCCATAAGTAGCCACAGCGTTCGCCCCTAACGCCTCATCTCCTTTCCTGCCCCGCACCATGCCCTATCTGGGATATCTCTCCCGAGCCTTTGCGCTAATCACCCTTAGCCTAAGCCCGATCAGCATCGTCCGCGCGGTGGAGCCATACGAAGCCTTCCTCCAGAAGCACTGCGTCCGCTGTCACGGCCCCGAGAAGGAAAAGGGTGATCTGCGCTTCGATAAGCTCTCACGCGATTTCAAACTCGGCCTCGACACCCATCATTGGGCCGAGGCGATGGAGAACGTGAACTCGGGCGAGATGCCTCCAAAGAAGGACAAAGAACCTAAGCCGACGCAGGCGGAGATCGCCGTCTTCGTCACGAGCCTGGACGGAGCTCTCAAGGAAGGCCGCGCGTCGCGTCAGGCGGCACGGCCGGTGGTGTCGCATTATCGCCTGAGCCGTCAGGAGTATCAGAACACCGTCTATGACCTGCTCGGCGTGCGCTATGATCCCGCCAAGCAAGGGGAGTTGAACGAAGACACCCGCTGGCACGGCTTCGAGCGCATCGGGTCGGAGCTTTCGCTTTCGCCGTCGCACGTGGACCGCTATTACCGTGCGGCGGGCGTCGTGCTCGATCGCGCCTTCACCACGGCGGGCGTCGAGACGCGCAAAGTACGCAAGACCGCAAAGGAGCTGCTTCCCGATGGCGGGAAGTGGCAGCAGGCGATACTGGACCGCTTCGGCATCACGCGCCCTCTGCGCAGCTTCATCTACCCTGGCGCTTACACGGGCAACGGACCTGTAGCCCTCTCCACTGGGTGGCTCGGAAAAGGCATAGGTCCGGAACATAGCGGTCTCTATAAAGTCCGCATCAAGGGCAGCGGCATCCGCCCTCCTGGCGGCCAGCCGGCCCACCTGACCATCGGCATCCCGGCAGAGGGTGAAAGCGGGATGGCCACCCGTCTCCTCGGCATGGATATCACCGCCCCGGAAGACCACCCCGAGGTCTATGAATCGCAGCTGTACCTCGATCTGCCGGCAGGCCTGCGCTTCAGCCTGGAAGCCAGCCATCAGCTGAGCGGGACGCACTTCAACCGGCTCCGCCCGAGCACGATTTTCACCCACAGCAGCGAGACCATGCTGACGGCTCCGGCGTTCCCGCAGCTGTTTGACGACAAAGGCAACGGGCTTTACTCGCTGGTGCTCCTTGATTGGATCGAGTGGGAGGGGCCGCTGGTGTCGGAGGCAGAAAAAGCCCGACGCCAGGGACTGTTGCCGCCCGACAACGCCACGCCCGACGTGGTCGCGGAGTTTTTGCAGCGTTTTGCCGAACGCGCCTGGCGCCGACCGGTGAAAAAAGATGAACTGGAGCTGTATATGCAATCCTACCGCGCCGAGCGAAAGGCGGGCGAGAAGCTGGCCGACGCCTATCGGGTCGCCTTGCAGGGCGTGCTGACTTCCCGGCACTTCATCTACCTCGTCGAAGGCGACAAGGTGGCCCGCGAACGACTCACCCAGCCAGAACTCGCCTCGCGCCTCTCCTATTTCCTCTGGAGCTCCATGCCCGACGACGGCCTCTTCACTGCGGCCAAAGATGGTAAACTCAGCGAGGAAGGTCTGCGCAATGAAGTGGATCGGTTGCTCACGGACGGCAAAGCCGATCGTTTCGTCGACGATTTCGCCCGGCAGTGGCTGCAACTGCACCGCGTCGGCATGTTCCCACCCGACAAGAAACTCTATCCAGCTTACGAGCATTGGCTGGAGACCAGCCTGAAAGCCGAGCCGGTGGAGTTCTTCCGCGAAGTCTTCGCCAAGAACCTGTCCGTCGACGCCTTCATCGACTCCGACTGGACCATGGCCAACGCGCGCCTCTGCGAATTCTACGGACTTCCCGAACCAAAGACGGCCGGCTTCCAACGTGTCTCGCTCAAGCCGGAGGACCATCGCGGCGGCCTGCTGACGATGGGCGCGGTCCTGGGCCTGACCTCCGACGGCACCCGCCATCGGCCGATCCACCGCGGCGTCTGGCTCAGCGAGACGATCTTCGGCAAGACGCCCCCTCCGCCGCCCGCCAACGTGCCGGCGATCGAACCCCCTACGCCTCAAAGTCCCAAGGCCTCCCTGCGCGACAAACTGGCCGCGCACTCCAAGAACCCCAATTGCGCCGCCTGCCACGCCAAGATCGACCCGCTCGGCTTCGCCTGGGATAACTACGACGCGATTGGTCAGTGGCGCAGCGTCGAGAAAGTCCCGGCCGGGACCGGCGCCGACCCGACAATCAATCCGGCAGGGGAACTGCCGGACGGTCGTGCCTTCAAGGACTCCGCCGGCTTCAAACAACTGCTCCTTGCCGACCGGGACGCCGTCGCCAAGGCCTTCGTCGAACACCTCTGCACCTACGCCCTGCGTCGCGTACTTACCTTCGACGACAAGCAGGACATCGACGCCATCGTCGCCGAAACGAAGAAGCATGACTATCGTCTTCGGGATATCGTGCGTGCCGTCGCGTCGTCGGAACTGATGCGCAAGCGATGAACGAAGAACTAAGAACTAATAACCTTTAAACAAAACAATGGCCAACTACCTCTCCCAATCCTGGCTCATCGACCGCCGTCACGCCCTGCGTGCGATGGGTGCGCTCATCTCCCTCCCCATGCTGGAGTGCATGCTCCCGCTACGCGCCTCGGAGAAGATGACCGCCACGCCTAAGCGCAGCGCCTTCATCTACCTGGCCAACGGCGTCCACTCGCTCAACTACCAGATCACCAAGGACGGGCCGGACTACCAGTTCTCCCGCTCCCTCAAGCCGCTCGAGAAGCATCGGCAGTCGATCACCCCGATCAGCGGTCTGTACCACGCCGGCAGCCTCGGCCACCACCATGAGTGCATCAACGCCTGGCTGACCGGCGGTAAACTCGGCCCCACGGACCGCAATACGATCTCCGTCGACCAGAAGATGGCCGAGATCACCGCCCAGCACACCCGCACGAGCTCGATGGAGATCGCACTCAACCAGGAATCCCTCGCCTGGACCGCCGACGGCGTCCGCCTCCCAGCGATGCGCCGCTGCAGCGAGATCTTCGCCTCCCTGTTCGAAGAGCCGAAGAACGGCAAGTCCGCCCAACGCCGCGAACTCCGCCATAAAAGCAGCGTGCTCGACGCCAACCTCACGGAAGTCCGCCGGCTCGAAAAGAAGATGGGCGCCGAAGACAAGGGCCGCATGGACCAATACCTCACCTCCGTCCGCGAAGCCGAGATCCGCACCCGCCGCGCCGACATCTGGCTCGATACTCCTCTGCCGAAGATCTCCGAAGAAGACCGCAAGCGGACCAACCGTGACATCGAGCCCACCAAGGCCGGCGACTATTTCCGCACGGTCTACGACCTGATGGTGCTGGCCTTCCAAACGGACACCACCCGCGTGGCCACCTTCAGCCTCGGCGGTGAAGGCGCCGCCTTCGCCATCCCGGAGATCGGCATCACTGAATCTCGCCACCAACTGAGCCACCACGGAGGCGACCCCGGCTACATCGAGAAGCTCACGAACTACGACACCTTCGCCATCGAGCAGTACAGCTACTTCCTCAGCCGGCTTGCGGAGACCAAAGACTTCGGCGGCAAGCCCCTGCTCGATTCGACGATGTCGCTCTTCGGCAGCGGCATGACCTACGGACATGGCCACGGCAACGCCAACCTGCCCCTCGTGCTCGCCGGCGGCAAGGACCTCGGCCTGCGCCATGGCACCCACCTCGACTTCAACCGCAAGGCCACCACCTTCAAGGGCTACACCTTCGGCCAGGATGGCGGGCTCACGACCGCCCACTACCAGGTCTGCAGCCGCCCGGTGAATACGGACGCCCATATGAGCAATCTCCTGCTCCTCATGGCCCAGCGCATGGGCGTGGAGATCGACCGCTTCGGCGACAGCAATAAGGTCGTCGCGCTATGAACAAAACAAAAGACTGGTTCATAGTTCGTTGTTCTTCGTTCGTAGTTCTTGGTTTGCTGGGAGTTTGCGCTTTTGCGGCCGACAAAGCACCAGGCACCATGAACCAAGAACAGGCATCGGCGCCTTTCCGTCCTGAGGCCGGCAAGTTCCCCCCTCCGGAAAAGGCCAAAGCCTACGACGGGCAACTCATGTTCGTGGACCATGCCAATCGACGAGGCAGCATCCGCGTGACCGGCGGAGAGCTGATGCATTCCACCGCTCCGCAACCCTTCGCCATGCTCCCGTATGGCATCGTCCGCCATCACGGCGCGCCCGCGGACCTCCGGGACATCCCGCTCGGCACAATGATGCATGGCCGCTTCTATCTGCCACCGGACCCCAAGCTCTCCTCCGTCCCGGTCGTCACCCAACCCAGCGTGACCCGACCCGCCGAGAACCACGCCATCCTGCTGGAAGACGAGCCCAGCTTCTGCCTACGGGAGGGCAAGGTCTGGAAACTCAAGGAGGTGACCCTCAAGGGCGGCATGCAAGGGATGATCATCGCCCATCGGGAAGCGAAGACAGGCGGAGAAGGCAAGGAAGTCGAATGCCAGATGAGCATCGATGCCGCCACCCGTTTGTGGCGCGGTCGCGAGCAGCTCGGGCTCGCGGACCTGATCGCCGAGGGCATCTGGCCGGCCGACGGGAAAAAAGGCCTCGACGGGCAGGATGTCTATCTGGGCCTCACTTGGAAGCCGGATGGAAACTGGACTCGGCGAACGGGCAATCGACTTCATATCTCCGACATCTGGCTGGACGTGAATGCAATGCAGCGTGCCTCCCTACGCCAGACCGAAGCGCATCGGGAGCTGATCCGGTGCCGCTGGATGCCCGCCTACGTGGATGCCGTCGAATACGGCAAGTTCGGTGAGGCCACCGTGACCGCCACCTTGTTCGGCGGCATGGACCCCTCCCTTTATGCCGATTTCAAGAAAGGCATCAACGGACAGTTCGCTGCTTCCGAGTTCAATCTGAAGCATGCGTATGGGACCGTCACGGAAACCTTGGTGGCCAACTCCGGCCCCATCCTCGATGTCATGAAGCAGGAGAAAGACGTTCCCCTGGGTAGCAGCGGAATCCAAATCAAAATCAAGGTCACCCAGATCATCGAGGGCGCTCGTCCGGGGAGGATCATCCGGATACGACCCATGAACTGGCCCGATGACGCCGTGCCGCGCGAGGAATACACCGAAGGCCACCTGGACGAACGCTTCCCTTCTCCGGACACCATGCCTAAATTCGGACCAATCCGTTTGAATTAAACCAAGCGGCGAAGTCCGTCGTGATTGGCTATTTTTACGTTGTTGCCAGGCAGGGTTGAGAGCCCTCGCTCACCCTGCCCATACTCCATGCTCGGCACTCTATACTCTGGCTTTAAAACACCTTTTCCCTTCATTTCTCACATGTTCCGGTTCACCCCCGCCCTACTGCTCACAGCGCTCACCCTTTCCGCCGCCGCCGAGACCGTTCAAGATCGCGTCGCGACGGTAACCAATACGCCGGGCCTCGTCGCCTTCTGGGACTTCACCAAACGTGAAGCCCCGGGCAAGCGCTTCACCGCCCACGTGCCGGCCGGCGCCAAAGACGACTACCCGCTGGATGCAGGCAACTACGTGAAAGACCTCTGGCAAGCCGGTCCTGACGCGTCCTATGCGGACTTCCCGATGCTCGGCGCCGGTCCGTTCGGTCAGGCCATCCGTATCAAGGCGGAGACCAATCCCGACTTCCGCCCCGTTCTCTTCGTCCCCCGCGCCCGCCTGCATGACTCACCGCTCGACATCAAGGGCGCCGGCAAATCGATCACGATCGTCGTCTGGGCCATCCGCGAGAGCGGCAACCACGCGCTCGCCGGCATCTGGCACGAAGGCACCGACCTCAAGGAGAAGACCACCGAGTCGATCGCCAAGGTCGAACGCGGACAGCGTCAATACGCCCTCTTCGCCGGCCTGAACAAGGAAGGTTCCGCCTGCGGCCACGTCTCCGAGAACGGCGCCAGCTCGTTCACGAACAAGTACGCGCTGCATAAGTGCAACTCCGCCGACCTGTCGCCGAAGGTTCCGGCCGACGCCCCCGCCGAGGTGCTGGCCAAATCTTGGCAGACGTTCGCGATGACCTTCGACAGCAAGACCCAGCAGATCACCGGCTGGCTCAACGGCCAGAGCGGCGACCGCTGGCTGGATAACCCGCAGAAGGATCGCCTGCTCTCTTACGCCGCCAACGCCTGGCTGCAGGGCCGTCTCGCCAAGATCCCCGGACTTCAGGAAGGCGAAGACCAGAAGTTCCCGGCCGACCAGTATTACAACCCGCCGGAGGACAAGCCCGTCAAGGTCACCGTGCTCAGCGAGAAGGAAGCCAAGCGCGTCGAACTCCGCGAATACGCCTACACCAAGGTCAAGGTCACGCTCCTCGCCGGCCAGGAGACCGAACGCGAACTGATTTCCCTCCGCCTCAACCCCTGGTGGTATCCGCACGGCATCTACGAGCCCAAGAACGACGGCACCGGCGGGCCCTTCACGATCGGCCGCGTCATCCACAGTTCCCGCAGCGTCGGCTTCACCGGCTGGATCGGCGGCGTCGCCGTCTTCGACCGAGCTTTGACCGCCGAGGAACTCGCCAAGTTCGACGCGTTGGCGAAGACGTCAGAGAAGTGATCCGCGATGCGCCACTTCCTCTTCCTCTCATTTTTCCTAGCGGAGGTCTCCGCCCAGACGATCACCATCGCGCCCGCGCCCGTAGACCGCGCCGCCTTGGTCGTGAACGCCAAGGTGCCACGCTGCACGGGCGACGTGCTGTCCGCGAAGGACGCCGCAGGCCGGGAATACGACCTGCAGGCGGAGGACGACGAGAGCAGCACCCTCGTCATCGGCTTCTTGCCGGCCAACACCAGCCTCACGCTCAAGGTAGCGACGGTCGCTAGCGCCCAGCCGCATGCGGTGAAGGTAGGCCCCGGGGAAGACGGACTCTCCTTGTCGATCGACGGCAAGGAAGTCTTCAACTTCCGGACGGATAAGACCAAGAAGCCCCGCGCCGACATCAAGGATGAGATCCTGCGCGCCGGCTACCTGCACCCCGTCCGTTCGCCGTCCGGCGCCATCGTGACCGGGGACTATCCCGCCAACCATCCGCATCACCACGGCATCTGGACGCCCTTCACCAAGGTCACCTTCCAAGGAAGACACACCGACTTCTGGAACATGCAGGCGAAGAAAGGCGAAGAACAATGGATTGCGGGAGGGCGACTCTGGTCCGGCGAAGTCCACGGCGGCTTCGAAGCAGTGATGCATATGAACGACCTCTCGGGCACCAAGCCCATCACCGCCCTGGTCGATCGCTGGTCCGTCACGGCTTACGCGGTGTCCTACGCGCCCAAGCCCCTCCGCGTCTTCGACCTGACGACCACGCAGGCCTGTGCCACCGATTCGCCGGTCGAGTTGCCGGAGTATCACTACGGCAGCTTCGGCCTCCGCGGCCCCGACGAATGGAACGGCAAGGACGGCGCACGCTACCTGACCTCCGAGGGCCTCAGCGACCGCAAGCAGACTGATGGCACCCGCGCCCGCTGGTGCTACCTCGGCGGCAAGACCTCCGCCGGCATTTCCGGTACCGCGGTCCTGGGGTATCCCGATAATTTCCGCTTCCCGATGCCGCTCCGCCTGCATCCTGACATGCCCTACTTCTCGATCGTCCCGCAGAAGCTCGGTGCGTTCTCGATCCAGCCCGGCAAGCCCTACGTCACCCGCTACCGCTTCATCGTCACCGACGGGGAACCCGACGCCAAGCTATTGGATGCCTGTTGGAACTCCCTCGCCCACCCGGCAAAGGTGAGTTTTTCGAGGTAGGCAGGGTCGGGACCGCGTCACGACCTAGCTGCATCGAGGTAGGCACAGCACGCGGTGCTGCCCTAGAAACTCTCATGTCGTGACGCGGCCCCGACCCTACCCTTGCTCACGCTTGCCTTCGGTGCCAACGGACCGACACTCGACCCACCCCATGAAAGCGCTGCTGCCCATCCTCGCCCTCCTGTCGATGATAGCATCGGAAGTCGCCGCCGAAACGACCCCGCTCACGCTCACGGCTTCGCAGCTCACGATCGCGACGGGTAAGCCTTCCTTGGTCACGATGACGGATGGAGCGAGCCACCTGCCCGTCTGGTCTCTTTCCGGAGGCACCGAAGGCCAGTCCGTCGCGGGCCTGGTCGCCCTGCCGACGGATTGCGCCGCGGTCAAAGTCGAGATCGTGGTCACGACGGAAGAACCCGCCAAGGAACAAGGCCTCGAAGACGTCTACCGCGTCCACCTCTCGCAGATGCTGGAGAACACCCCGGCAGCTAAAGGCTATGTCGGCAATCCGGTTCGTACCCCCGTGCCGACCAAGCCCTTCGTCACCCGCACCATCGTGTTGGAGTCCTATCACCGCGTCGTCGGCGGCGCCCCGCTGAACGTCCGCATCCAGCGCGAGCCGAAGGACCCCGCCAATACGTTCAAACGCCCGACCGGTCTCGCATTGGTCAAGGTCACCCCCCTGCCCGCCACGCCCAAGGCCTTCCTCGTGGAAGACGTGAAAGGTTACAACTCATGGCCAATGATCCAGGCGATCGGCGATAAGCTCGTCTGCGTCTACAGCCGCGGCTCGGGTCACACCATCGGCGAAGACGCTCGCCTGACTTATGCGCGCACCTCTTCCGACCGCGGACGCACCTGGACACCCGAGACAGTCGTCGCTGACACCCCTGGCTTCGGCGAAGTCCCGGTCGGCAAAGGCCTCGACGCCGACGGCTCCGCCCTCTTCTGGGTCCGCCGCGTCGGCAAGGAATGGCTGCAGGATCTTTATCGCACGACGGATGGCGTGAACTTCAAGCTGATCACCACCCCGAAGCTTTCGCCGGCGCCTGTCCAGATCACCGACATCTTCACCGTGCCCAAGACCGGCCTGATGTGCCTCTGGTTCGCCGGCGGCTACGCGGACGGGACCGATCATTCGTGGGGCACCCTGACGAGCGCCGACAACGGGCTCACATGGAAGCAGACGACCGTGGAATCCGGCCTGACGAAGGCCCTATGGCCGACCGAACCCTCGGCGGTCTATCTCGGCGACGGCAAGATCCTCGCCATCGGACGCTGCGAAGTCTGGGGCGGCGGCACGACGGCCCGCTCCCAGCACCAACTGACCTCGACCGACTACGGCGTCACCTGGAAGAAAGCCCAGACGAACATCGGCGAAGTGATGGGCTCGACGCCCAGCCTTGTGCTCGACGCGAAGACCGGTCTCGTCAGCAATTACTACTACCAGCGCGGCAAAGGCGGCATCCTCCGCCGACGCGTCGCCGACCCGACCGCCATCTTCGACCACCCCCTCAGCTGGCCCTCCTCCGAGGCCATCGCCGTCGGCAGCGAAGACCCCACCGAGGCGGGCAATATCAACGCTACGTTCATCAAGGATACGCACTACCTCGCCTTCTACTCGGGACACTCGCCTAACACCGCAGTCTTCGTGACCGAGGTTGCGGCGCCCAGCAAGAGATAGGGGCGAGCGGCCCCCTCGCCCGGGACTGACCAAGCCGGCACGCCCTACCCGTTCCGTAGCTCCTTACTTCTTCCGGTAATACTTCACGTCGTCCAGCGTGACCTTGTTCGACACGAGGAGACGCAGGACTTGCTTGGTTTCGTGGGCGATGCCGGAAGAGCTGAAGCTGCCGATGAGCTTACCATCCACGGACGCCGTCATGGTATCGCCAAGGATCGTGACATTCAGGGAATGCCATTCGCCCACGCTGATGTCGGCGGGGATGGTCTTAGCCTTGGTCTTGATGATATCCGCATCTTCCTTGGAAAGCTTACCGGCCTTGCGGGCATCGTAGTACTTCAAGAACATCCCGCCGGTCTTCATGTCCTGGAGCGTGACTTTCTTGGATCCAAAGGTCGCCGCGCACAGATGTCCGGCATGCACTTCCTTCAGGGTCAAGTCGGCGAAATTCAACATGAGGGTGTCTTTCGCCTCATGGAATTTGAAACGCATCGTGGCGGTGCCGTCGATGAACTGGAAGGCGTGGCCGACATCCACCGCGTGGATGGCTTCCGGATGGATGTAAATGTACATCGTGCCGTCCACGAGATCGACCTCCTTGTTGCCTTTCGCGCTCCAGGAACTGCTGGTGTTCCAGCCGTTGCCCGGTTCGTCCTTCAGTTTCTGGGTCTCCTTACGCTCAAAGTCATCGGAGAACACGAGGGTGCCGAAGTTATCTTCAGCCACGACCGACAGGGCGAAACAGCAGGCAAGGATAGGAAGGATACGCATGGGAGGGGTAAGCGGACACTGAGGTCGGACTCAGCTAAGCCAAGCGGGAATGCCTGAGGTAGGGTCGCCACTGCGTGGCGACCTAGCCCGTTCGCCGCATGGTGAACGCCTGGTAGGGGCGTGGCTACGCCGCGCCCGGTCACGACGTAGTCGTGACCCTACCTCCGGCCACCATGCGGCGGCCGGAACCCCTAGGTCGGCACGCAGTGCCGACCCTACCTCATGCATCCGCAGCATCACTCCCGGCTTCCGGTCTCCCCTTGAGCCCTGACTCTCCCCGTGTCCACTTGTCACCATGCCCACGTGTCCCCTCGCGTGCTCCGCACGCGTTCACCTTTGCACTTTTGCACCTTTGCACCTAACACAGCGCCATGCCCTCTCGCAAATCCGCCTGGATCGACGTCACCATCCCGTTCGCCAACGGGATGCACAGCTGGCCGGGGAATCCGCCGACGTTGATCAAACCGCACGCGGCGCTGGCCAAGGGCGACGTCTGTAACGTCTCGGTCTTCAACCTGAACACCCATGCCGGGACGCACATGGACTCCCCTTGGCACTTCCTCAAGGGCCTCGGCACGATGGACGACCTACCCTTCGAAGCCGTCATCGGCCCTTGCCGCGTCGTCGAGATCAAGGACCAAGAATCCATCAAGCCCGCCGAACTGGCCAAGCTGAAGCTCAAGAACGGAGAGCGTATCCTCTTCCGCACGCGTAACTCGCAGGTGAGCTGGAAGAAGAAATCTTTCGATAAGGATTTCGTCTACGTTTCCAAGGAAGCCGCCCAATACCTCGTCGACAAAGGTATCCGCACGGTGGGCATCGACTACTTCAGCGTCGGGGGCTTTCACAAAGACTCCGTCCCGACCCATCACATCCTGCTGGGCAAGAAGGTCTGGATCATCGAAGGGCTCAACCTCGCGAAGGCCAAGCCGGGCCGGTACGAGATGATCTGCCTGCCGATCCGCATCGCCAAGGGCGACGGCGCCCCCTGCCGCTGCATCCTCCGCCGGCTCTAAGGTTACTTCAGCGACTTCTTGCCCCGCGCGAAGGCGCTCGGGGTCACGCCTGTATGCCGACGGAACTGGGCGGTGAAACTACTTTGGTCGCAGAAGCCGAGGCGCATCGACAAGGCCCCGAGTTTCTCTTCGCCTTTGATGATGCTTTCGCAGGCGGCGCGGATACGACACTTCATCCAGTAATCGCGAGGCGAAAGGCCCAGCGCATCGGTGAAGCGACGCTGCAGCTGGCGGACGGAAAGATCGCACGCGTCCGCGAGGACCTGGGCCGAAGGATATTCGAGCAGGTTCTCCTGCAACATCTTCGTCGCCGGACCGATCTTGACGTTCAAAGAGGCGACGGGGGCCTGCCCCATGCAGACGCGAGAGATGCCCAGGATGCCGATGATCTCGCCCTTTCGATTGCGGACGGGATACTTGCTCGTGACGTGCCAGTCGGGGAGCCCCACCGCATCGAGGCAGATCTCGATCTTATCCAAGACCGGCTTGCCGGTCCGATAGACGATCGCGTCGTCGGCGAGATACGACTCCGCCATCGCGCCAGGCGTGAGGTCTTGGTCCGTCTTAAAGAGCATCTCCCAGGCTTCACGGAAACCGTGGCGAGTCGTCCAGAGTCCGCTCGCATACAGGTGCTCGCCAGAGCGGTTCTTCAGGAAGCACAGGAAGCCTGGCAGCGAATCGAAGATTGCCATGGTCTCCACGTCGATGACCACCTCGCGCAGGTACTCCTTCTGCTTCTGCAGGAGCTCGGCTTGGCTGAGTGACGCTTTTGGCATAAAGTCGGTATGGGGTGATAAAAAATCAGGACTGGCGAGACTTAATAGGTTAAACACCTGTCACTATTATCTAAAACCGATTTGCCCCGAAGGTTACAGTCAACAATATTGCCCTACTCGCATGAAGCCCGTTGTCCAAATCTCCCTAGACCTCACGAACATCGACGAGGCCCTCGAAACAGCCGCGATGGCAATGCGGGCAGGGGTCGATTGGTTAGAAGCAGGCACCCCTCTCATTTTAGCCGAAGGACTCCACGGCGTTCGCGCCCTGCGGAAGGCTTTCCCGAACATCCCAATCGTGGCCGACCTGAAGACGATGGACGGGGGTTACCTCGAGGCGGAGATGATGGCCAAGGCCGGCGCGACCCACGTGGTGGTGATGGCCCGCGCCCACGAAGAAACCCTGAAGGTCATCGTGAAGGCCGGTCGCGACCATGGTGTCCAGGTGATGGGCGATAACCTCGGCTGCCCCGACATGGTCGCCGGCGCCAAGCTCTGCGAAGACCTGGGCTGCGATTTCGTCATCCACCACATCGGCTACGACGAACGCCGAGGTATCGCCGCCCGCGGACTCCGCATGCCCAGCCCGATGGACCAGCTCCGAGAAGTCGTCCAGGCAGTCAATGTCCCCGTCCAAGCCGTCGGTGGCCTCACCCTCGAACAGGCCGTGCGTTGCCCGGAATACGGCGCCCCGCTCGTCGTCCTCGGCGCCCCGCTGACCATCGACGCCGACGCCTTCAAGACCGCCTCGGGCGACCTCGAGTCCTCCCTGCGCCTCATCTGCCAGAAGGTCCACGCCTACGGTGACGTCAAAGTCGGCCGCTAACTTTCCCCCTATACTCCATACTCTACACTCCATACTCTCTCATGAATAACGCAGCCGTCGTCAATTTCGCCCCCGAAAAGGGCTCCGTCGAAGTCCGCGAGATCGCCCGACCCGCCATCGGTGAAGAAGACGTCCTGCTCGAAGTCGCCAACGTCGGCGTCTGCGGCAGCGACCTTCACCAGTGGACCGCCGACCACTCCTGGCCGGTCAACTACCCGGTTGTCCTCGGCCATGAATTCGCCGGCCGCATCGTCGAGCTGGGCAAGAAGGTCGAAGGCTGGAAGGAAGGCGACCGCGTGGTCAGCGAGACCGCTGCGGTCATTTCGGCGAACAACCCGATGACCCGCCGCGGGCTCTACAACCTCGACCCGACCCGCAAGGGCTTCGGTTACGGCGTCAACGGAGCGATGACCAAATACGTCCGCGTCCCGCAGCGCATCCTGCACGCGGTGCCCGACGCCCTGCCCTTCGAGCAAGCCTGCCTGACCGAGCCCTGCTGCGTCGCCTATAACGCTGTCGTAAAGAACGCCCGCATCGAGCCCGGCGACCGCGTGGTCGTCCTCGGACCCGGCACGATCGGCATCCTCTGCGCCGCCATGGCCAAGCAGTGCGGCGCCCAGGTCGCCATCGTCGGCCTCCCACAGGACGCCCATCGTCTCGCCATCGCTAAACAGTATGGCTGCGAAGTCATCATCGGCGACGCCAAGCCGTGGGCCCAGCAGCGCGACGGCCTCGGCTGCGATGGCGTGATCGACGCCGCTGGTGCCTCCGCGACCTTGAAGATCGCCCTCGATATCGTCCGCCCCGCCGGCTGGGTCAGCAAGGTCGGGTGGGGGCCGCAGCCGCTCGGCTTCAACCTCGACCCGCTGGTGCAGAAGAACATCACGCTCCAGGGCAGCTTCAGCCATAACTGGCCGATTTGGGAACGCGTCATCGCCCTCATGGCCAGCGGCCAGTTCGACGTCCGTCCGATCATCGGCGGCGTCTGGCCCATCACCGACTGGCACACCGCTTTCGAGAAGATGCACAAGGGCGAAGTCGTGAAATCCGTCCTCAAACCCGTCTGAGCATGCGCCTACAGGACAAAGTCATCCTCATCACCGGCAGTACGACCGGCATCGGCAAGGCTATCGCCAAGCGCTGCGTGCGCGAAGGCGCCAAGGTCATCCTCCACGGACTCGAGAAGGACCTCGCCGCCGAGACCCTCGCCGAGATCGGCGCGGCCAACGGCGTAGTCCACATCGAAGACCTGATGTCCCCGGGCTGCCCGCAACGCCTGGTCGACCTTGCGGTGAAGACCTACGGCAAGCTCGACGGCGTGGTGAACAACGCGGCGATGGTCGCCCAAGGCAATATCCAGACCACCGATGCCGCCTTCTTCCACAAGATGCTCGCGGTGAACACGGTCGTCCCGTTCCTGCTCATCCAGGCCGCCCTACCCCACCTGTCCAAGACCCACGGCGCGGTCCTCAACATCGGCAGCGTCAACGCCTACTCAGGCGAACCGAACCTCCTCCCTTACAGCGTCTCGAAGGGCGCCCTGATGACTCTAACCCGCAATCTCGGTGATACGCTGCATCGCCTCAATGGCGTCCGCGTCAACCAGATCAACCCGGGCTGGGTACTCACGGAGAACGAATCCAAGCGTAAGCAGTCGCACGGCCTCAAGGACGACTGGTATGCCGACCTGCCCCGCGTCTACGCGCCTTCGGGTCGCCTCATCACGCCCGAAGAAATCGCCGCCGCCGCCATCTACTGGCTCGCCGACGAAGCTGGCCCGATCAGCGGAACGGTTGTCGACCTAGAACAACACCCCTTTATCGGACGCAATCCGCCGAAAGATCCGGAAAGCCTGCCGGGACAGAAAGCCTGACCATGCCGAAGATCGCCGCCTTCCCGAAGGCCTACATGCATGCCCTCTGCAAAGACGGCACGATGAAGCTCTCCGAGTGGTTTGCCCTCGCCGCCACGCTCGACGTCCAGGGCCTCGAGTTCTACGCGGGCTTCCTCGAGATGGCCGACGAATCCAATTGGCCGGTCTTCCGCCGTCAGGTCGCCGACCTCGGGATGTCCATCCCGATGATGTGCTGTTCGCCCGACTTCACGCATCCGGATAAAGCCTTCCGCGACGCCGAGGTCGCCAAGCAGAAGCGCTGGATCGACATGACCCACGCGCTGGGCGGTTCCTACTGCCGCGTCCTCAGCGGCCAGCGTCGCCCCGAGCTCACCGACGCCGAAGGCGTGCGCCTCGCCGCCGACAGCATCATCGCCTGTATCCCCTACGCCAAGGAACGCGGCGTGACGCTCATCCTCGAGAACCACTACAAGGACGACTTCTGGCTCTACCCTGAGTTCGCCCAGAAGATGGACGTCTTCTGCGCCCTGGTGGACGCCCTACCCTCCGACGGCTTCGGCGTGAACTACGACCCCAGCAACGCGTACATCGCCGGCGACGACCCCATCGAACTGCTCAAGCGCGTCTCGAACCGTGTCGTCACCATGCACGCCTCGGACCGCTACCTCATCGAAGGCACTCTCGAGGACCTCCGGAAGGAAGAAGGCGGCGCCGCCGGCTACGCCAAGCGCCTCCGCCACGGCGAGATCGGCAAGGGCCTCAACGACTACGACGCCATCTTCACCGAGCTCAAGCGCGTCGGCTTCGACGGCTGGATCAGCATCGAGGACGGCGTCGACGGCATCGACCAGCTCCGCCGCAGCGCCGACTTCCTCAAGCGCAAGACCGCCCAATACTGGAGCTGAACGATGCGATTATTTGCCCTATCACTCACGTGGGTCCTATGGCTCACCGGATGCGTCAGCCCCACCGGCGACATCGCCTCCCTGAGACGCGCCTTCGAGTCGGCCAAGCCGGGCGATACGCTCGTCATCCCGCCGGGCGACTACGCCTTGGACGGCAATGTGCCGATCACGCTGAAATCTGACCTGACGATCATCGCCGAAGGGGCGACGTTCAGACTGCCTGAACGCATGGGCGACAAGGCCCGGGCTGTCGTCTTCCAAGGCGAGAACATCCGCAACCTGACCTGGCAGGGCGGCCGCTTCGTCGGCCACGTCTTCGACCAGTCGCGCTCCGATAATACCTGGGAGCCCAACGTCAACACCCGCGGCATCCTGATCACGACGTCCGACGGTGGACGCACGGAGAACCTGCGCTTTGATAAGATCCAGTCCGACGGCCTGGCTGGCGCCGCTATCACGGTCCTCGGGGCCGAGAAGAAAGGCGCGGAGAAGGAAGTCCTGACCTACGCGAAAGGCATCCGCGTGACGGACTGCCGGTTAGAACGCACGGGTAAGTATATGTGGGATTACGGCTACCTGTGGCAGATCACGGTCTGGCCTGAGGAATACGGCGCGACCGAGCACGCCCATGCCAAGAAATACTTCCGGAACGATCTGGTAAAAGACGGCTTACGCATGGAAGCGGGCGACGACCGTGTGTTCTTAGCCAACACGAAGCTGCTGCCGGTCTCGAAAGTGCGCGAAGGACTCGAAGTCGCCCGCGGTTATGACTCCCTCTGCTTCTTTGGAGACACGCTTCCCACGAACCTCGTCCGCGGCCGGCAGTATTTCGTCGTGGAAAGTACCCCTACTTACGTTCGCATCGCCGATAAGCCCTTAGGCGCCCCTATACGCTTTCAGACCTCTGCCGGACCGAAGACTAAGCTCATCACGCAGCTTTTCTTCGCCCACCTCGCGCTCTACTCGCCGAATGGCGCCGGTCCGGGCAAGGGCGCCCTCGACCTCGTCGGCTGCGAGGACGTCGAGGTGCGGGGCAACACCCTGAGCGCCCTGGGCGATACGATGCACATCCAGAAGAGCCGCCGTATCGTCTTTGACCGTAACCAGATCACTGGCTCCCGCATGGGCGCCTTCTTCCTCGCGGAATTCTGCCAGCAGGCGCTCATCACGAACAACATCGTCGACGGCACCAACGGCTCCCGTGTGGTCAGTATCGAGAAGTCCTGCACGGATGTCGTGGTCCGTGGGAATACCTTCCGCAACGGCGGCCGTGGCTCCTGGATCAATCAGCCGCGCAACCTCACAATGGAAGACAACGTCTTCGAGCATAACACGACCAAGTGCGAATCCGACCCCCGGCGCGGACGGCGCAGCTTCCTCACAGGAGACTACGAGGAATACGCTGAGATGTATTTCACCACCTACGAACCCGGCGGAACCTACGGGAACGTCATCCTACGAAATAACCGATTTGTCAGCGGCCCGAACGCCCAGCACGCCATGACCTTCATGCCCGGCGGCTCACAGATTGTCATCCAAGGTAACCGCTTCGAAGGACCGGTCCGGGATATCCCGGCTGCCAAAGGATGCTCCGGCATGGACATCTCGGGTAACACTGGACTGACTCCCTGACATGAATCCGGAAATCGTCCGCCCTAACCTCGTCGGCCTCGGCGAAGTGCTGTGGGACGTCTTTCCGGACGCGGCCCACTTCGGCGGGGCGCCGGCGAACTTCGCCTGTCATGCCGCCGGCCTTGGCGGCGACGCCTGGGTCGTCAGCGCGGTTGGACGGGATCCGCTAGGCGACGACGCCCTCGCTGCCCTTTCCTCCAAGAACGTCCACACCCTCCTGCTCCAGCGCAATGAACACCCGACGGGCACGGTCACGGTGACGCTCGATGCCGCCAAGCAAGCGAGCTACGTCTTCGCCGCCGACCCGGCCTGGGATCACATCGCTTGGAACGCATCGCTGGCTCTGCTGGCCAAGAAATGTCAGGCGGTCTGTTTTGGGTCCTTGGCCCAAAGTGCCCCGGAAAGCCGACGCACCGTCCGCGAGTTCCTCGAAAATACCTCCGCCGACTGCCTCCGCATCTTCGATGTCAACCTGCGTCAGAACTTCTTCTCCCGCGAGGTCATCGAGTCGTCCCTCGGCTTCGCCAACGTCTTCAAGCTGAACAACGACGAAGTCCCCGTGGTCGCTGACCTCCTCGGACTCCCCAAGGACGAGAAAGCCTTCATGCTCGCCGTCGCCCAGCGCTTCGACCTGCACACCGTCGCCCTCACCCGTGGCGCCGCCGGCTCGCTCGTCTGGCATAAAGGTCAATATGATGAGAAGACCGCCCCCAAGGTCGCCGTCGTGGACACCGTGGGCGCAGGGGATTCCTTCACCGCCGCCTTGGCCATCGGTCTACTCCGCGGCGAAGACCTTTCCCTCGTCCATCAGCGCGCCGTCGACGTCGCCGCCTTCGTCTGCACGAAAGCGGGAGCAACGCCAGAGCTGTTGCCGGAGTTTAAACGATAGGTGGTGGCGGTTAGCGGTAAGCGGTTGGCGGATAAATCGCCGCAAAGGGAAACCGGAGACCGGATGATTGGCTGGGGCCCGAGGTAGGGACGTGATTGCCATCACGTCCGTGGGCGGACGGACATCGGAAAGGTCGGTGACCTTGCCCGGCTCAACGCGCGCTCGGTTGCGAACGGCGGTCATGGCAATGACCGCCCTACCCATGAGCCGCAGCATACCTCCCGTCTCCGGTCTCCCTTTGAGTTGCTGTCTCTTCCTAACCGCCAACCGCTAACCGCCAACCGCCGTTACCACGTGTAACGGATGGTATAAGTCACGACCTTCTCTTCGTCAGGCTTGAGCGGGACGCGGAATTCGAGGGTGGTGGCGTCCTTC
>JBAXMD010000016.1:0-24371 GCA_037134475.1 Verrucomicrobiota bacterium
CACAAGGCCTCTCGCTCATGTCAACCCATGTCTCCCATCGCGATGTCTGGTATACAGGACACGTCCAAGGGGTCGGTTTTCGTGCCCAAGTCCTCGGTTTGGCCCGTGGTTATGACGTGACGGGATATGTCCAGAACCTGTCCGATGGACGGGTCTATCTGCATGCCGAGGGCGATGAAGTCGAAGTCGAAGGCTTTACCGACCAGATCGCCAAGTCCCTCGATGGACATATTCGCGGCGAGGAGATCAAGACTTTCAGCGGCCTGCGCACCTGTCGCGAGTTCGCCATCCGCCGATGAGTTCCGCCATCTCCGTCCGCCATCTCACGAAGGATTTCCGCATCGGGATGCGCGGCCTCAAGCTGCGCGCCGTCGACGACCTCTCGCTCGAGATCCCGCGCGGCCAGGTCTTCGGCCTGCTCGGTCCCAACGGCTGCGGCAAGAGCACCACGCTGAAGATCGTGCTCGGACTCGTCTCCGCGACCGCCGGCGACATCCGTATCCTCGGCCTGCCCTCAGCGACGAGCGCCGCGCGCCGCCGCACGGGCTTTCTCCCGGAGGCTCCTTACTTCCATAAATTTCTTACCGGCCGCGAACTCGTGCGCTACTGCGCGCAGCTCAGCGGCGTCGCCTCCGCCGACCTCGACGTCGCCGTCGAGGACGCTTTGGGTCTGGCCGCGATGACCGAGGCGGCCAGCCGTCCGATCGGCACCTATTCGAAGGGGATGCTCCAGCGCATCGGTTTCGCCCAGGCCGTGGTACATGATCCAGAACTTGTCATCCTGGACGAACCTACCGCCGGCGTCGACCCGGTGGGTTCCGCCGCGATCGGTCGTATGATCCATGCGATGCGCGACAAGGGTAAGACCATCGTGCTTTGCTCCCACCTCCTCGGGCAGGTCGAGCAGGTGTGTGACCGCGTCGCCATCATGGACCGAGGGAAGCTCGTCCTTGAAGGCGCCGTGGATGATGTCCTGGCCCGCCGTGATCGCCACGTGATGACGATCGAAGCCATGACGCCAGCCGCGCGGGACGCCGCCGAAGCGGCTCTGGAGGCGCATGGTGCCAAGGTCACTTCCGTCACGCATCCACGCCGCTCCTTGGAAGACCTCTTCCGTGAACTCGTGACCGGAAGTCGCGATGCCTAGTATGAACGATTCCCTCCGCCGTACGCTCTGGATCTCCCGGGTCACCTTCCTGGAAGCCGTCCGCCAGCGCTTCTTCGCCTTCCTGCTGGTGCTCGGCGCCGCGATGGTGCTGTCGTCCGTGTCGCTCCGTGTTTTCGACTTTGGTCATGGCGAACTCAAGTTCATCGCCGACTTCGGGTTCGGTGGGATGTTCTTCTTCGGTTCCGTTCTTGCGGTGGTGATGACTGCCCAGCTGTTCTTCAGCGAGATCGACAATAAGACCGCGCTGACGCTCTTGGCCAAGCCCTTGAGTCGCGCGGAATTTCTGCTGGGTAAGTTCTTCGGCGCCTGGGCGGTGCTGGGCGTCTTCATCGTCGTACTGGCTGGGTTGCAGGGCATCGTCCTGTGGGCGCGTGAGCAGGAGCTGATCGCCTTGGCTGAGCAGTCGGGCAAGATTCCGGCCACGTTCAGCGTCGTCGGCCTCGGGCAGCTGGTGCTCATGCAGTGGCTCCGTTTGGGGGTGGTCATCGCCATCGTCCTCGCGATCTCCGCTTTGGCCCGGACATTCCTCTTCGCGGTCGTGGTCGGCTCCCTCGCGGTCGTCGCCGGCCAGCTTCAGTGGATCGCCCAGGACGCCTTCCTGCGTCCGACGGATTCTCCCCTCTACGCGGCATTCCTCTGGGTGAGCACCCGGCTGATTCCTAATCTCCAGCAGTTCAATCTCGCCGACGCCTTGGTCCTGGGTTCCTCCGCGGTCGAGGACGGCGCGCTGATAGCCGTCGGCTTCTCGGGCTTGGCCTATCTGGTCGCTTACCTGACCGTGGGCTCGCTGATCTTCCGTCGGAGGGAAATCTGATGCGTCGTTTCGCCCCTTGGTTGCTGGTCGGCGTGCTGATCCTCGGGGCCGGGGCTTTGGCGGAATCTTCGTGGCGTCGCATTCGTCCTAACATCCCCGAGATTGGGCGCAAGGAACTCGAACCGACCTTGGGGCAAGGCGTGCTGCTTGGCGTCCTGGGTGGTCTGCGCACGGTCGTCGCCGATATCGCTTGGATTCGCAGTTACGTCTTCTGGGAACGCCGCGATCGCCCGGGCTGTGAAGCCCTCATGCGAACCGCGTGCACGCTTGATCCGCACGCCCGTTACTTCTGGGAGAACGCCGGTCTTCGTATCGGACTCGACATGGCGCATTGGGAAATCCGTCGTCGCGGTGGATATGCCAAGGTGCCGGCTGAGACCCAGGATCGGCTCTTCCGTCAATACGGCCAACGCGGGCTCGATGTTCTGGAAGAGGGTATGGCACATGCGCGCAATCGGACGTCTTTGCAGCTGGCCGCAGGTTTCTTGGCTGAAGGTAAGCTCAAGGATCTCCGGCTCGCCGCCGACTATTACCGCAAGGCCGCCGAAGCGCCGGACGCTCCGTGGTATGCGGCGAGGATCTGCGCCGATTTTGATTGGGGTGACGGTCGTAAGGCCGAAGCCTACCGATGGTATCGCCACTATTGGGAGACGCGGATGCGTTCCAAGGAAGACGGCTTCCCCGAGGATCTGATCAGGCTGCGCAAGATGGAGTCCGAGCTTTTCCTCGGAATCCTTCAGCGCATCCCGCGACAGTCCTGGGAGCGCTGATCAGAACGGCTCGTCCGATTTCTTCTCCGCCAGGGCACCCTTGGGGGCGCGGGGCTTGCGGGGAGGGAATTCGAACCACCAACCCTTCTGCTTGTCGGCGACAAGGAAGGCTTCAAATGTGCGCTTGGTGCGATTGGAGACGAACTTCTTAAGCCCGGTCTTACCTTCGTTGAGCAGTCGGCGGACGTCGTCGGCCGAGATCGGCGCCTTGAGCATCTCAGCGTTGAGGCTGAAGGTCTTCTTCGCGCCGGCTTCCTGAGCCTTGTGCGGGCAGACCCGATAACCCGCGGTCGGGGTGTGCTGGACGGCGAGGCCGCTGACGGGGCAGGGGCCGAGGACCGGCCATTCGACGTCAAAGGCATCAGGATTGCCGTCTGCGCCCTCGCGAGGCGGGAAGTAGAGCACGGCCTTGAGCTTACCGCTCGGGGCCTTGGGCTTGGTCTTGCGGGGGGCTTTGACCGGCTTGGCTTCTTCACCTTCGGCGGCAGGGGCAGGGGCGGTCTCGGTCTTCTCTTCGGTGCCGCGAGGTTTAATCGTGTCCGGGTCGACGAGGTCAATGTAGCCCGTGAAGTTCTTGCCCGACTTCATCGAGCGGAAGTCGGAGAAGGGACCGATGCGGCGCTTCTCGATCAGTTCCGCGACTTCGGCCGGGGTGATCGTGTGGCCGTTCATGCCGACATAGATCGTCAGTTTGGGGCGGTCCGTGGTACCGACCGTATCTTGGGAGAAGTATTTCTCGCCGTCGGTCTGCAGCGGCTGGCCGTCGGTCGGAGAGAGGACCTGCGGGGCCAGTTCGAGCGAGGGCGGTTTCACGGCGCCCTTCTTCACGATGATCTCAAGGAGTGCCTTGATCTCCTTCATGAATTCGCGCGGGCCCATCTTGCCGTGCTCGATCTGCTTGAGCTTGTATTCCCACTCGCCGGTCATCTGCGGTTCCGTGAATACGCCCATTTCCTTGGCGTGCAGGAACTGGTGGAGTTGGAAGGCCTTGGCGAGAGGGACAAGTTCCTTGCCCTGACGTTCGATGTAGGTCTTTGAGAGGAGTTCTTCGATCGTGGCAGCGCGGGTCGCGGGAGTACCGAGACCGCGTTCCTTCATCGCTTCGGCGAGGGCTTCGTCGTCGACGAGCTTGCCGGCGTTTTCCATCGCGCCGAGGAGCGAGGCTTCGTTGTAGCGGGCGGGCGGCTTGGTCGCGTCTTCTTTGACGTCGACGGCGTTAACCTTGGCCTTGGCGGGAGAACCATCGGCGGAAGCGAGGGCGGGGAGGCTCGCGGAGCCTTCCTTGTCCTTGTCTTCTTCGGCTTCGGCTTCCTGGCCCCAGACGGCGCGCCAACCGGCGACGACGAGCACCTTGCCCGTCGTACGGAAATTATGTTCACCGACGAGGGTCGTACGGACGGTCTCTTCGAACTCGGCCATCGGGAAGAAGACGGCGACGAAGCGACGGACGACGAGGTCGTAGATCTTCTGCTCGACGTCGGTCAGGCCGTGCGGGACGGTCCCGGTCGGGATGATGGCGAAGTGGTCACTGACCTTCTTGTTGTCGAAGACCCGGCGACCGGCGGAATCGACCCAGCCACTGCGGAGCGCTTCCTTGGCGAAGACTCCGGCCGGATGGGCGCCTTCGAGGGACTGGAGGGCGGCCTTGGCGTTCGGGAGGTAATCCTCGGGTAGGTACTGGGAATCGGTGCGAGGATAGGTGAGAGCCTTGTGCTTTTCGTAGAGGGCCTGGGCGACGCCTAGGGTGGTCTTGGCCGAGAAGCCGAAGCGACGGTTACCTTCGCGCTGGAGGGTCGTGAGATCGAAGAGTCGGGGGGCGCTTTCCTTCTTCGGCTTGCGTTCGTCGGTGACGATGCCGGTGCCGATCTTGATCGACTCCTCGGCTAGTTTGCGGGCCTGGGCTTCGTCGTAGAAGCGTTCGGCTTCCTTACGGTCGGTGACGCCGGGGACTTGGGCGGCGCCGCGGTAGCCGCCATTGGAGATGCCGAAGTCGCCTTCGATCTTCCAGAAGGTCTTCGGGACGAAATTACGGATTTCCAGCTCACGCTTCACGATGAGCATGAGCGTGGGGGTCTGGACACGGCCAACGGAGAAGACTTCGCGTTTAGCGCCACCGATGATGATGGTCGAGAAGCGGCTGGCCGTCATACCCACGAGCCAGTCGGCTTGGGAGCGGCAGATCGCCGCGTCGAGCAGGCCTTGCTTGGCGGAAGCGGGCAGGAGGTGGTCGAAGGCTTCGGCGATGGCCGTGTTGGTCATGCTCGCCAGCCAGAGGCGCTGGCAGGGCAGTTTGCACTTCGCGAGCTGGTAGACGTAGTGGAAGATGAGTTCGCCTTCGCGGCCGGCGTCGCAGGCGTTGACGACCGTACCGACGTCGGGACGGCTGAGGAGCTTCTTCAGCAGCTTATAGCGGTCGCCGTTATTACGCTCGCTGATGACAGCCTTGAGGATGTCGGGGCTGGCAGTGCCGTCGAACTTGACCGGATCGATCGGGAGATCCTTGAGCGTCCACCGCTTGAACTTCGGATCGATGTCATCCGGATCCACGAGGCGTACCACGTGGCCGATGGAAGAACTGATCACCCACTTGTCGTTCTCGAAGTAATCGCTGGTGGCCTTGGGTACCTTGAGGACCTTGGCCAGATCGGTCGCCACCGAGGGCTTCTCGGCAATGACCAGGATCTTGGAACCGGCGGGGACGGAAACTTCGTCGGACGACTTGGATGATTTCTTGCGCATGCGTAGGATGATAACCGATGGTCAATTCCGGTTACATTCCCTGCTCGGCGAAGGAATCGTCAAGGGCGGCAATCAGTGTGGCAATCGTGGCGTCGGTCTCATCTCCCATGTTGGAGATGCGGAAGGTCTTACCCTTCAGCTTACCGTAGCCGCCGTCGATAACGAGCTTGTGGCGGGACTTGAGGGTCTTGTTCAGGCGCTCGAGGTCAGCGTTGCGGTCGTTCTTGAAGCAGTTGAGGCCGCGGGTGCCGAACTGCACTTCTGGGAGGAGCGAGAAGCCCTTGGCCAGACCCCAGGCACGCATGCGTTCGTTAAGGCGGATGTGGCGGGCGTGACGATTGTCGAGGCCTTCGGCTTCGACTTCGAGCAGGCGCTGCTGGAGTCCGTAGAAGAGGGAGATGCAGGGAGTCGAAGGGGTCATACCCTTGACGTGGTTGTCGTGGAACTCGATCAGGTCGAAATAGTAGCCGCGGTCAGGCGACTGCTTGGCGCGTTCCCGGGCGCGCTCGCTGACGGCGAAGATCGCCAGGCCGGGGGGCAGGGCGAGGGCCTTCTGCGAACCGGTGAGGAAGATATCGATGCCCAGTTCGTCCTTCTTGATCGGGATGGTCGAGAAGGAGCTGACGGTGTCGGCGATCGAGATCACGTCGGGGAACTCGCGGACCACGGCCATGATGTCGGCGATGGGGGAGAGGGTGCCGGTCGAAGTCTCGGAGTGGATGAAGGTGATGCAGTCGAACTTGCCGGTGGCGAGGGCCTTGCGGACAGCCTCCGGGTCGATGGGCTTACCCCAGTCGAACTGCAGGGCTTCGGCGTACTTACCGCAGCGCTTGGCGACATCGTTCCACTTGTCGGAGAACGCGCCGTTCATGCAGTTGAGCACGCCCTTGCGGCAAACGTTGCGGAGGGCGCCTTCCATCACGCCCCAAGCCGAACTGGTGGCGAGGTAGACCGGGTCTTGGGTGTAGAACATGGCCTGCAGGCGAGGCTGCATGTCATTGTACAGTTTGACGAAGTCGCCCGAGCGGTGGCCGACCATGGGTTTAGCCATGGCTTGGGTGATCGAATCGGAGACAGTTAGGGGTCCGGGTATATATAGACGATAGCTCATCGTTGGAAGGTGGTCAGGAGGGAGGTCGGGACTTCGGGGTTGTCGAGGCGGACGATGCGACGGTTACCCTCGGCGAGGGTGGCGGTCCGAGGTTTCCAGGTCGAGGCGGCAGATTCTTCGACCTGGGTGAACGACATGATGACCAGCAGGTCGCCGGGCTTGCCTAGATGGGCCGTGGCGCCGTTCAGGCAAACCTCACGGGTGCCGGCTGGGGCGGGGATGGCGTAGGTCTCAAAGCGCTCCCCGTTGGCCAGATTGCCGATGAGGATCTTCTCATAAGGAAGCATGCCGACGAGGGCCATGAGCTCCCGATCGATGGCCAAGGAGCCCTCGTAATCGAGCCGGGCCGCGGTGACCTCGGCTCGGAGAAGTTTGGTGCGCAACAGGTGTACGAGCATGGCGCTGGGTCGTCCTTCTCAATCGGGATGGTTGCCTTCGTCAAACAACTTTGCATCAATTCGTCCATGGCCGCCAAGCATCGAGGGTTCTTTTCCTCCCTTGGAGAGGCTGTGGCTGGTTATGCCGTAGACGTAGTCTACGAGCGTCGGAAAGGGCCTGGGGCTACCTTGCTCGGGGCCTTCCTGAAGGTCCTTTCGTGGATTTTCGAGGTCTTGGTCCGCTTGCGCCTCTGGCTCTATCGTAATCGTCTGTTTCGTGACACTCCGCTTGGCTGTAAGGTCGTAGTCGTAGGTAATCTCACCGTCGGTGGCACAGGGAAGACCCCCATCGTGCTGAAGATGGCGCGCGTGCTGACAGCCCGCGGCCGAAAGGTGGCCATCCTTTCGCGCGGTTATAAGGGAGCTTCCGATTCGATGTTGAAGCGTTTCTGGCGCTGGCTGACGCAAGGTAGCCGCCCTGATCCGCTCGTGGTTTCTGACGGTAAGTCCGTCCTGGTCGGTCCCGACGAAGCGGGTGACGAGCCCTACATGCTCGCCCAGAATCTCTGCGGCGAAGGCGTGATCGTCATCGTCGACCGTGATCGCGTGGAGGGAGGTCGCTTCGCTCTGCGACGCTTCGGCGTGGACACCATCTTGCTGGACGACGGCCTCCAGTATCTGCCGCTGCGCGGGCAGATCAACCTGCTCCTCGTCGACAGTCGTGATCCTTTCGGTAATGGTTCGCTCCTGCCCAGAGGCGTCCTGCGCGAGCCGATCTCCAATCTGAGCCGCGCTTCGTACGTCTTCGTGACGAAGTCCGTCGGCCCGCCCGATCCGGCGCTCGTGAGTCTCATCCGCCGACATAACGCTAAAGCCGAGATCATCGCCTGTTCGCACAGCGCCCGCGAACTCGTCGAGGTAGATGGCCCGAAGCGCCTGCCGATGTCAGACCTCAAGGGACGACGTGTCGCCGCTTTCTCCGGTATTGCGACTCCGGAGCGCTTCGAGGAGATCCTGACGAATCAGGGCGCCAAGATCGTCGCCAACCGTCGCTTCCTCGATCACCACGCCTTCGCGGACGAAGACCTCGACGAGGTGCTCGATCAGGCCATGCAGGCCAAGGCCGAGATGATTATCACGACCGAGAAGGACGCGGTGCGACTTCAGGCGCGTTTCCGCCCGCCAATCCCGCTGATGTTCGTCCGGCTCGAAGTAGAAATCCTCGGCGATGCAGAAGGTTTCAACGCGGCCGTCGAGCGAATCTGCTTGGGACCTTCTATTTCTCAGTCTGCTCGGTGAGGCGGGCCTGAGTAGCCTTGGCCGCTAATTGCAGAAAGGTGTCTTGGGCACCAGGTGCCAGTCGACCCATCGGTTCGCAGGCCAAGTAGGTTCCATCGGAAGCCAGAGCCTTGGCGTCTCCTTGGCGATCGCGGTACACCATGAGGATCTCCTCTTCGATGCGACGACGAACGTGAGGGGCGCGAAGCGGAAAAACGCATTCGATGCGGCGTTGGAAATTACGAGGCATCCAGTCGGCGCTGCCCATGAGGAGAATCGGCTGCGCGTCGGCATTTTCGAAACGGAATAGTCGGCTATGCTCGAGGAAACGCCCAAGGAAGCTGCGGACACGGATATTATCACTCTTCCCGGAGATGCCAGGTTTGAGGCAGCAGATGCCCCGGACCACGAGCTCGATGCGGACTCCCGCCTGGGACGCCTCGTAGAGGGCGTTGATGACGTCGGGGTCGACGAGGCTATTGACCTTGGCGAAAATCGTGGCGGGCTTGCCGGATTTGGCGTTGGCGGTTTCAGCCTTAATCAGTTCCACGATACGCCGTGCTAGGTCGAAGGGTGCGATCAGGAGGTGCTTGAATTTGGGTCCGGCAAGATTGCCGGTCAGGACATTAAAGAGAAGACCGACATCGGCGGTGATCTCTTCGTTGCATGTGAGTAGCGAAAAATCGGTATAGATGCGGGCGGTCTTGGGATTGTAGTTACCCGTACCGAGGTGGGCGTAGCGCCGAAGACCCTCTTTTTCCTGGCGGACTACGAGACAGGCTTTGCAATGCGTCTTCAATCCTCCGAGACCGTAGACGACGTGGGCGCCGGCTTCCTCCAGCTGGCGGGCCCATTCGATGTTGTTCAGTTCGTCGAAGCGTGCACGAAGCTCGACCAAGGCCGTGACCTGTTTGCCGTTCCGGGCCGCTTCCTTGAGGGCTTCGACGACGGGCGAATCACCGCTGGTACGGTAGAGCGTGAGCTTGATCGCAACGACGTTCTCATCCTTGGCGGCCTGGCGGATGAAATCAACGACTGGACCGAAAGACTCGTAAGGGTGGTGCAGGATGATGTCTTGCTCGGCGATGCGCTCGTACAGCTTGGACGGGTCGGCGCACTCGGGAGGGATAACCGAGACGAAACTAGGGTAGAGTAACTCTGGGCGACCAATCATGTCGATCAGGCTGCCTAAGCGAAGCATGTTGACTGGGCCCGGGATGCGGAACGCGTTGTCAGAGGTCAGTCCGATCGAGCCGAGCAGCCACTGCATCTCGCCCTCCGGGACGTCGGCTTCGATTTCCAAGCGAACGGGAGCGCCTTTACGTAGGTTACGGATCTCGTCTTCGATGGCTTCAAGGAGATTGCCGGCTTCTTCTTCGTCGACATAAAGGTCGCTGTTGCGCGTGATGCGGAAAGCCCAGGAACCCTGTAGCTCGAGCCCCGGGAAAAGCCGGTGGATGAAGAGTTGGATGACGTGGCTGAGGAAGGTGAAGCTCTTGCGATCGGAAAGACCGAGAATGCGCGGAAGGATGCGGGGGACCGGGACGACCGCGCGACGAAGCTCGCCCGAAGCCGGATCACGAAGTAAGGCGAGTAGGTATAGTCCTTTGTTGGTCAGGACCGGGAAGGGGTGCGAGGGGTCGATGGCCAGGGGGGTCAGCGCTGGCAGGATATCGCGATCAAATCGGGGGGAAAGCTCGGTCCTAGCTCCGTCACCAAGTTGCTCCCTAGCCAAGACTTCGATCCCGTGGCTGGACAGGGCCGGGAGGAGTTTCTGTTTCCAGCAAGCCTGCTGGGCTTCGACCAGTTCGCGGGCACGGTTAAGCACATCCGTCAGGAATTCCTTGGTCGCAGGATGGCTGGCAGATTCCTGCTGCTGCATGATGCCGGCCACGCGTATCTCGAAGAACTCGTCGAGGTTAGAGCTCACGATGGAGAGGAACCGGACGCGTTCCAAGAGGGGGACGGAATCGTCTTCGGCGAGCTCGAGGACTCGACGGTCAAAACTTAGCCAACTGAGTTCGCGATTAAACATGGAGATGATGAGGGAAGGGTGTCAGGAGAGAAGGACTGCTTGAAGCAAATCCTGGTCAGAGTAGGCAGGCAAACAAATGCCCCGCCGACATTGTGACATTATGGTTCCCGAGGAGCCTCGGGCGTCCAAAAAACCCTTAATTCCTCATGATTGGTCAAGCGCAACTTCGGCGATGCCGGGTGAGGATGTAGGACGATATCCCCCCGTCCAAAGGTCGCCGCCAGTTTTTTGACCTCATGCTTGGAGAGGCCGCGGGTCGGAACTTCGACCGACTCGATGCTACCTTCGCGGATCGTGATGAAACGGATGAGACCCTTGATGATCTGGACGTCGGAAATGAGCCGGCTCAATCCGGCGGGAAGCGGAGCCAAGGATGCATCAGAAAACGCGGCGAACGAGAAGCGGACCTCGCGAAGATCGCGATGGAGGTGTCGGTTGACGAATTCAGTGGAGGCGGGAGCCTCCCAGGCGCGGGTCTCGTGACTCCAGTGTTCACTCGGTCCCAGTTGTGGGTCGGGCAGGGCGTCGAGTTCTGGGGCGATGCGAGTCATCACTCCCGAGGCCACCGTGTCGCTGAGCCTCTGCAGGCGCTCCGCGGTGATCTTCAATGCCGGTTCAAGAATCAGAATGAGGCCGCCCGGAGCGAGCTTGGCCTTGAGTTCACCGAACCAGCGGAGCAGGGCGTCGTGATCGAGTTGGGGCATCTCGTTCATCACGAAGCCGGCGACGATGAGGTCGAAAGGGCCTTCTGGCCAAGTCTCCGGCCGCGATGCGTCGCCGATGCGGGTCTTCGTCTCGACATCATCTCTTAAGACGGCGTGAGCGAAGGACTCCATCGAGGCCAAGGCGCTCGGAGACTTGTCCACACCATGAAGTGAGAGCTTGGCGAAGCCGGCCTGGCGAAGTCGATAGGCGGCGGCGACGCCGCAAGAGCCAGGACCAGAACCCAGGTCGAGGATCGCAGGCACTTCACTCGAAGGCTTCCATCCGCGTAAGCCGCAGGTCTGGGCTAGGGCGATGGATGTCCTCGTAAAGCTTTGGGGCAGGAAGAAGACGCCGTAGCCGGCCAGTAGGCGTGGGTCGGCGAAATAGTCAGGGAATTTCTTACCGGGGCGCTCAGTCGTGAAGAGGTCCGAAAGGTGCGCCACGGCCGGAGTCATCCGCTCAAGGGCTTCGTCGCCGATTTTCTCACACGCTAGCTCAGCCTGCCCCACCCAGAATGCCTCCGCTTCGGCCGGGTAGGCGAGGGACGAATCAGTTGGCGACATCTCGACGTCCCTCCAGCGCGCTGCGCAGCGTGGCCGGATCGGCGAAGGTCAGTCCGCTGCCGCTGGGCAGGCCGAAGCCGATGCGCGAGATCTTGATGGACGGGCGCACGGCCTGGATGGCTTCGCTGATGTAGTGGCAGGTCGCTTCACCTTCGATGTCGTTGCCTAGGGCTAGGACGACTTCCGTGATAGGTTCGTCCTTCAAGCGCTGCTCGAAACTGGCGAGATTGAGCTGGTCAGGTCCGACGCCGTTGATCGGCGAGAGGCGACCATGCAGGACGTGATAAGTGCCACGATAGGCGGCGGAGCGCTCGATCGCCATGAGGTCGGGCACTTGTTCGACGACGCAGATCGAGGAGGGCTCCCGCTTGACGTCGAGGCAGATGGGGCAGAGTTCGGCCTCGGCGAGGCTTCCGCAGCGGCCGCAGCGACGGACCGCGGCGGCGGCGGCCTCCAGGGATTCAAGCAGCGGTGCGAGTTTGCCTGGACGTTCGACCAGCAGGTGCAAGGCGATGCGTTCGGCGGAGCGATGCCCCATGCCCGGAAGCATCTTGAGGATTTGGCGAACCTTGTCGAAAGAGGGAGTCACGAGCGATCACATCCCGGGCAGGGAGAAACCAGCCGTGGCCTTTGACATCGTGGCCTCGTGGAGCTCGCGAGCCTTGGTCGAAGCCTCCTGCAGGGCGGCGACGAGGGCCTGCTCGACCATCATCTTATCCTCCTTGATGAATTCGGGGTCGATCGTCAGGGCGAGGACCAGTCCATGGCCGTTCACCGTGATTTTGATCGCGCCCCCGCCATGGGAGACCTCAAGTCTCTCCGTGGCGAGCTGCTGTTGGGCCTCAGTGATGCCACGCTGCATCTTCTGGGCCTGTTTGAGGAGTTTGCCTACGCCTGCCATAGTCTGTCCAGACTCCCGAGCTGGGCGGGGGAGTCAAGGTCGTCCCGCCGTTCGCTCCCTGCTTGCCACTAGGGCGGTAGAACGCAGGTTGGGGCCATGCGGCCGCCGCGAGACCTTCAGATTATCGGCGATTTCGTCGCCATCACTTGGGAGGACGGCCGTGAGCAATGCCTGCGCGCCGAACTCCTCCGCGAGGTTTCGCCGAGCGCCGAGAACATGGGCGAGGTCGATATCCTTGGACAGCGCTGGGGCGGTGACGGACCTCGTCGTTTCCCCGGGGTCATCGTCACCGGAATGAGCCGTGTCGGCAACTATGCTGTCACCTTCGAGTTCAGCGACGGGCATCGGACCGGCATCTACAGTTGGGAATACCTGCGCGCGATTGAAGAGACGAAATAATCTTTTACGGATTGCCCCGCTTCCGCTTTCGGTCTCAATTGAAGACGTGAAAAAGACTTACGTCCTGGACACCAACGTACTGATTCACGATCCCGAGTCCCTGTTCAAGTTCGATGAGCACATCGTCGCTGTGCCTGTCGAGGTCTTGTCTGAACTCGATCGTCTCAAGACGCAACAAGGTCAGCTCGGCGCCAGCGCGCGCCGCGTGAACCGCTCCATCCGGAGTCTTTTCGAGAACCGTCCCCTTAAGGAAATCGCCGAAGGCGATCCGACGAAGCCTGGCGCTCTCCATGCGAAACTCCGCGATGGCGGCGAACTCCGTATCGTCATCAACGAGTCGCTCATCCGCGACCACTTCAATGGAGCCAAGGCCGAACGCGTCCGGGCTGTCTTCATGCAGGTGGATGCCCCTGACCATCGCATCATCGCCTCCGCGCTCTACCTGCGCGACACCTCCAAGGGTCCGGTGATCCTTGTCACCAAGGACGCCTGCATGGCCCTCAAGGCCCAAGCCCTCGGGATGGACGTCCAGGATTACCGTAACGACCGCGTCGAGACCAGCGACGAGGGCGAATACCGCACCATCAAGGTGACTGCCGCAGCGATGCGCGATTTCCGCGAACTCGGCCAGGTCCAAGTGAAGGTGAAGGAAGAACCGCCCCTTATCCTGAACGAGTACGTCATGTTCACTTCGGATGCTTGGACTGAGCCAGCCCGTCACGTCGGTGACGGCGCTTTCGTCCCCCTCGGTCTTTACCGTGAGTTCATGTCCTCCGATAGCGGCGCCCGCAAGGGGCTCCAGATGCCCCGCGGCATGCGCGTCATCCCGAAGAACTTCGAGCAGTGGATCTTCCTGGACGCGCTTCTTAATCCGGAAATCCGTCTCGTGACCTGCTTCGGTCGCGCGGGTACCGGTAAGACCTTCCTTTCCATCGCCGCCGCTCTCTCGCAGGTGCTCAGTGATTTCTCCCCTTATAAGAAGCTCTACGTTTCCCGTCCGGTCGTGCAGATTGGTAAGGATATCGGTGCGCTTCCTGGCACCAAGGAAGAAAAGCTTTCGCCTTACATCCAACCTTACTTCGATAATCTTGAGGTCCTGTTCTCCAAAAACGGCAACGCGGCCCCGACGCCGACCGCCAAGGAGGCCGTGGCCACCGATTCCCAACGCCGCCAGAAGAAGGCTCAGGCGATGAAGACCCCGCAGCCAATCTTCGGTTCCCAGTTCCAGGCCGTCAACCAACCGCGTAAACCCTACCAGTGGCTCATCGACTCGGGTCTTATCGAAATCGAGGCGATGACCTTTATCCGCGGCCGTTCGATCGGCCATGCCTTCATGATCGTCGATGAAGCGCAGAACATGACCCCGCACGAAGCCAAGACGGTCATCACGCGTATCGGCGAAGGCTCCAAGGTCGTCCTCATCGGCGACTTGGATCAGGTCGATACCCCTTACCTTGACGGTAAGTCCAACGGGCTGATTCATACCCATGAGCGCATGAAGGGCCATGCTATCATCGCCAACGTTCGACTGATCAGTGGCGTCCGTAGCGCCCTATCTGAGCTCGCCGCCCAGCTGATGTGAGCAACTTCCCACCCCGCGGGGGCGGGGGAGGGTAGTCCGTTCTTGCGCACGTGTTTGCGTGGAGTTTCCCTCCACGCAGTGGAAAAAGAAACCCCGATGCAGCGGCAGTACCGCGAGTTTCGTGAGAAGCTCGCCGCGGGGACGATCCTGCTTTTTCGTCTTGGTGACTTCTATGAGGTCTTCGGCGATGACGCCGTTGTCGCTGCCAAGGTCCTAGGGCTAACGCTCACGAAGCGCCATGAGACGCCGATGGCCGGTCTGCCGCATCATGCCGCTCCGGCTTACGTGAACCGCCTGCTTGCCGCTGGCTGGAAGGTCGCCATCTGCGACCAGCTCGAAGCCCCGGTCGCCGGCAAACTAGTCCGTCGTGGCCTGACCCGTATCCTGACTCCCGGCACAGCCCTCGAAGATTCTCAGCTCGATTCGCGTCGCGGCAACTACTTGGCAGCAATCTCCTGGGACAAGCAGGGCTGGCATGCGTCTTGGCTCGATGTCTCAACGGCGGATTTCCGTCTGGCGACCGATACCTCCCCGGCGCGTCTGCTACCGTTGCTACACTCGGTCTCTCCCCGTGAGGTCATCCTGCCCGAAGGCCTTGAACCTCCGGCCGAGCACCGCGAAGCCCTCGAGGTCTTTCTGCAGGGCCGGGCGACCTCCCGTCTCCCTGGCTGGAACTTTGATGGCGCCGCGGGCGCCCGGCTCGTGGCCCAGACGCTTTCGGTCCACGGCCTCGCCGGTTTCGGCCTGACGGAGGAGCATCCCGCCTTGGGCGTCGCCGGTGCCGTCCTGGGTTATGTCACGGATTCGCTCTGCGACCGGCCGAAGAACCTATTCCGCCTCATCGAGACCAAGCTTGGCTCCTCGGTACTGCTGGATGCGGCCTCCTCTCGTAACCTCGAACTCTTCGCTTCGTCCAACGGTTCCCGCGAAGGTTCATTGCTTGAGACCATCGATCGGACGGAGACCCCCTCGGGAGCCCGCCTGCTGGCACTTTGGCTGGCCGAACCCTCGACGGACCTCGCCACGATCGCCCAGCGCCAGAACGCCGTCGGCGAATTCTTCAAGCACCCTGGCGCATCTTCCCGCGTGGGCGAGTCACTGCGTGGTGTCCGCGACATCGCGCGCATCCTCGCCCGCCTCCAGAACCGCCTCCGGAATCCGCGCGAACTCGGTGGCGTGCGCGACACGTTGCGCTCCCTTCCTCCGATCCGCGAGGAGCTGCTGGCTCTTCCGGGCGGCGCACTCGCCGAACAGGCAGGACGAATCAATCCCGAGCCGGAGCTCCTTGCACGACTTGAATCCGCCTTGGGCGATGAACTTCCCGTCGACCTGAGCGAGGGCGGGGCGCTGCGTCCCGGTTTCGACGCCGAACTCGACCGACTTCGCTCGCTCGCCTCCGACAGCAAGAGCTGGATCGCCGAGTTCGAACGTAAGGAACAGAACCGCACCGGTATCAAGTCCCTGAAGGTCCGTTATAACGGCGCTTTCGGCTACGCCATCGAGATTACCAAAGCTAATCTCGCGGCAGTGCCGGCCGATTATATCCGGAAGCAAACCATGGTGAACGCCGAGCGCTTCACCACCGAAGAACTGAGGACCAAGGAACGAGAAGTGCTACGTGCCGACGAGCAGGCGCTCGCCCGCGAGACCGAACTTTTCCAAGCGCTCCTCGCCGAAGTCATCGCCCGGACAGAATCCTTGTTGGCCACGGCCCAGGCCGTCGCCGAAGTGGACATCGTCCGTGGCTGGGCCGAACTCGCTCGTGAGGCCAACTGGACCAAGCCAGCCGTCGACGACACTGATGTGCTGGAGATCGAGCAAGGCCGCCATCCCGTCGTGGAGCGCATGTTACAGTCCCGTCCGGGTGCGGGTTCGTTCGTGCCTAACGACACGCGTCTCAGTAGCACCGGTGAGCAGATCGCCTTACTCACCGGACCAAACATGGCTGGGAAGTCGACCTACATCCGCCAGGTCGCGCTCATCGCCATGCTCGCCCATCTCGGTTGCTGGGTGCCGGCCGCATCGGCCCGCATTGGTCTTGTCGACCGCATCTTCTGTCGCGTCGGCGCGTCCGATGAACTTTCCCGCGGTAACTCGACCTTCATGGTCGAGATGAACGAGACCGCCAATATTCTCAATAATGCCACCACGCGATCATTGGTGGTGCTGGACGAGATCGGTCGTGGTACGAGTACCTACGATGGCATCAGCATCGCGTGGGCGGTCGCTGAACACCTGCACGGCGGAGCCGAAGCCGGACCGCGCACGCTTTTCGCCACCCATTATCATGAACTGACTAAACTCGCCGACTCCATGCAGCGCCTGCGCAACTGGTCTGTCGCCGTCAAAGAGTGGAAGGATGAGATCGTCTTCGTGCGACGCGTGGTGCCTGGCGCCGCCGACCGCTCCTATGGGATTCAGGTCGCCCGCTTGGCCGGTATGCCCCCGGCGGTCGTGCAACGTGCCCGTGAGATCCTAGGTGGGCTCGAGGCAGGCTCAGGCTTGCCCGCTAAGGCCTTACCGATGGCAGGCGTGCCTACGCCCAATCTGGAGCCTAAGAAGGCCGTAGCGCCCAAGCCCAAGGCTCAGGAAGCTGGTCCAGAACTCGATCTCTTCGCTTAGATCCGCTCGTTCCAGTCCCGGGAGGAGAACTTAGCCCAGGTCCCTTCGTGGTCGAACTGATGATAGGTCGGTTCGGGCACGGACACTGCCGGGCTCTTCAGGACAGCGCTCAGCGTCTGGATGAAGTCCTTCTCAAAACGACCCCAATCGCAGTCAGGTAGGAAGGGACGCCAGATGTAGCCTTCAATCAGCAGTCCGCTCCGGGTGCGCTTCTGGGCCGCACCGGCCACCTTGCGGCCATCATCGCTGCGGACGAGGTCGTTCGGTTCGGCGCGCCGGGCACAATCGTCGGGCGACTGGAAGTCACGGGTACCCGCAGGCATGGGTGCGAGCTTTACCGGCTGGCCTTGAAGTTGGAGTGCCTGGAGCAGGGCTTCATGCACGGCGGCATAGCTGGCCATCGCATCGGCCTTGAACAGGGGATGCCCATCAGGAATTACCAAGGCGAAGGTCCAGTCATCCAGGTGCGAAACCAGGCCGCCGCCGGTGCTGCGTCGGACGAGTGGGTAGCGGGCCGGGACGATTTCGCGGTATTTAGTCCAAGACTGAGACACGCCGAAAGTAAACGCAGGTTCCGACCAAGCATACGCACGGAAGCGGATGTTCTTAGGCGAAGGATAGGACTCCAAGAGCAGGAGATCCGTCGCCATGTTGGCAACGGCGTCGGCGGCTTGGCGCGGAAGAACGTCCATACTCAGAAGTCTATGCCTTTTTCCAGACGACGCACGACCTTTCGGCCGGTCTCTTTCTCGTACCAGTCTTCACAGCCTCGCGGAACGCGTAGTTGCGCGAGTTGATCCTCGAAGGATTGGGCCTGGGTGCGCAGCTTTCCGGCCAACGGGTGCAGGCGTAGGCTGAGGTCGCGTGGCCGGGCGGCCGCCGAGGGGACTTCGGCGCGGCTAATCGGTCGCACCAGGGCGTCGGTATTGAGTCCGAAGTGACGGGCGACCCGGACGCCGATTTCATGTCGACTCATGGCTTCGGTGCCTGCCCAGTGGAAGAGCCCAGAGAGATTACTGCGCTCGCACAGCTCGATGGTCACGTCCGCGAGATTGGATACCTCGACAGGCTGACGGATCTCATCGGTGAATAAAACGGTCGGCTTGCCTTCCTTCCACGAGGCGAACAGTCGTTCGTGTAATCCGCGGTCGCCGCCGACCGAGTTGCCGATGATCGGAGAAGTGCGGAGGACGGCGGCGTGCTCACGGCCGTAGCGTAGGACTTCGACTTCGGCTACAGCCTTGGTTTCGCCGTAGAGATTCAACGGCGAGGGTTGATCGGTTGGCTGGTAGTTGCCAGCGACTCCGTCGAAGACGGTGTCGGTTGAGAGGTGCACGAGTTTTGCTCCGAGGTGGAAGCAGAGTTGGGCGAGCTTCTTCGGGACCTCCGAGTTGAGCGCTTTGGCACGTACGGGATCGGCCAAGCAGGTTTCGATCGTCGGCAGAGCGGCGCAATGCACCACGGCCTGCGGAAACTCCTCGAGTAGGAGGGCTTCGAGGGCTGCCTCGGAGCAGAGATCAAACGCACGCACCTGCGCCACGCCGGGGATCGTCGGTGCACGGGACCCGCCCAGCGCGAGGACTTCGTGTCCGCGGCGCAGGGCTGCGAGGCAGACCTCGCGTCCAAGGAATCCGGAGGCGCCGGTAACGACGAGTTTCATGGTGCACGCTTAAGCCTCGGTGGTGCCAGTGGCAAGCGGGGAGGGTGGTCGCTCACGCTTGCCAATCGTGCAAACACTCGCATTGATTGGTTCATTCATGGCTTCCTATTCAGACCTAGCCAATCGGCCCGTCCTCACCCAGCCCATCTACGAGGCTGGCCGCCCCATCGAAGTGGTCGCACGTGAGTTCGGCCTCGATCCCGCGGCCGTGATCAAGCTGGCGTCCAATGAGAACCCGCTGGGGCCTTCGCCTCTCGGTCTGGCCGCCGCCCGCAAGGCCCTCGATACCTGCCATCTTTACCCAGACGGCGGTTGCACCTTCCTCCGTGAGAAACTCGCTAAGAAATGGTCCCTTGAGCCGACTAACTTCGTCATCGGTAACGGCTCGAACGAGGTGATGATCTTGCTCGCGCAGGCCTTTCTTCGTCCCGGCGACGAGGTGGTCTTCGGGTCCCAAGCGTTCATCGTATACAAGCTTGCGACCATGCTCTTCGGCGCGACGTCGGTCGAAGTGCCAATGCCGGGTTATCGCCATGACCTTAAGGCTATGCGCGCCGCGGTCACCCCGAAGACCCGCATCGTCTTCCTGGCCAGCCCGAATAATCCCACTGGTGGCACGGACGAGCCTGCGGACATCCTCGCTTTCGCGGCCTCGCTGCCAGACGACGTGATCTTCTGCCTCGACGAAGCATATACGGAATACCTCGAAGCCTCCGCGGATCTCCGTCCGCTGATGAAGTCTGGCCGCAAGGTCGTGCTTTCGCGCACCTTCTCGAAGGCTTACGGCCTTGCCGGCTTGCGGGTCGGTTACCTGATGGGCTCGACCGAGGTCTGCGGCCTCCTCAATCGCGTCCGCCAGCCGTTCAATGTGAATCTCCCCGCGCTCGCTGCCGCTGAAGCTGCCCTCGATGACGAGGCGTTCGTCCGCCGCACACGTGAGGTGAACGCCGCCGGGATCGCCCAGCTTTCCGTCGGCCTGAAGAAGCTCGGCTTCCCTTACATCGATGGCAAAGCCAACTTCCTCGCTGTGCAGATTCCCAAGGCCGAAGAGGCTTTCACCACCCTCCAGAAGGCTGGCGTCATCGTGCGGCCTCTCCGCAGTTATGGCATGATGGGCTGGCTCCGCCTGACCGTTGGGACCGAAGCCCAGAACGCCCGCCTGCTCTCCGAACTCGCCAAACTCTGATCATGGATTTCGACGAAGCTGTCCGCATTATCCGCCAGAAAGATCCCCGTTACCAGCCGCAGGCTTATGACGTGGTACGCCTTGGACTCGACCTCGCGCAGAAGCTCACGCACGGCGAGCCGAAGAAAGGTAAGAGCACTACGAACCGGCACGTCAGCGGTCCGCAACTGCTCGAAGGCTTCCGTCAGCACGTAATCGAGACCTACGGCCCGATGTCGTATCCCTTGCTGCACAACTGGGGCCTCCGGAAGTCGGCCGACGTAGGCAATATCGTCTTCAACATCATCGACACGGGACTCTTCGGCCGTTCGCCTGAAGACAACCTCGAGGACTTTAAGGACGTCTACGACTTCAAGGACGTTTTTCAGAAGCCCTACGAGCCGAAGTCGAACTAATCAGGCGTTCACGAAGCTGATCGAACGGACCTCCTGGCAACCGCGCAGGAGCCGGATCTTGGCCAGCATCGCCCGTTCATGGAAGCGGACCTCCGACTTAATGACAGAGTTCTCGCACTGGACGACGAGCTTCCCGCCTTCGAGGACGCGGAGCGGAGCGGATCGCTTGGCCAACTTGAGCGGAAGCAACTCGAGCCAGTGTGCCACGATGGCAGTCTCTGGTACGGGTTTATCGAGGCGGAGTTTCTTAAAGGCGTCCTGCACGGCATCGTCGATCGTCTTCATCGCGCGGTCGGTGGAGCGGCCACGGTCTTCGGGTAGGCCTCGGAGGTTGGCCAGGAGGTTCTGGACGGTCCGTGAGAACTTCCCCTTGAGTTTACCTTCAGTGAGCAGGGCGCGAATCGCGTAAGGGGCCTCGGAGATCTTCTCGTTGCGGAGGCACCGGTCAGGTGCATGCGCACCGCCGACGACCACGCCGGTGGCGCCAGCATCACGGGCCCCTTCGCCGTCTTCCGTCGGGCTGTCTCCGAAATGCACCAGACCAGAGACCGATCCGCCTAAGGCGCGCGCGGCCTGAGCAAAGGCTTTGGCGTCGGGTTTGGAGCATCCGGTTTCTTCGGATAGGAAGATGCCGTCGAGGTGTCGCGTCAGGCCATGGCCATCGAGGACCTTGCGCATGCGGGCGTCAGCATTGGATAGCACGCCGACCTTGACGCCTAGGAAGCGGATGGCGGAAATCGCCTGCAGCGAACCGGGGGCAAGTCGCCACGATTCTGGACGTTCGAAGGCTTGCCAGCATTCGCGGAAGACCAGGTCGATCTTGGAGGCTGGGAGGGCCGGGCCGAAACAACGTTGTACGACTTCCTTCCAGAAGACTTCCGGCTTGGCGTTCTTCGGCCCGCCTTTGAAAGCCAATGCAAACGAGGAGTCGAGGACAGCGGCTTCGACGTCGACCCCATGTCGTTTCGCGGAAGCCGCATACACGGCCCCGACCGACGGGTGCGGGAAGAGCAGGGTGCCTGCTAGATCGAAGGTGACGGCTTGGACTCGGGCCATTGCGAGAAAGGGAGAGGTGCTGACGCCAAAGGTCAACAGGTCCCATCATGTCCCTGCTTGTCCCGGAGCGAGAACGGTTAATAAACAAGTTATGCACCGTCCCTGGCTGGCCATCCTAAGCATCCTGGGCTGCCTATCGATGGGTCTCGGCGGTTGTGCCGTCGATTCTCCTCGGCCTGTGCTTGTCCGAAGTATCTATGTCGAGGTGCCGGTCGGTGCCCCATCGCCTGACCTCGCCCAGTGCGCCGATGTGATTCACGACACTTCGGTGCGGGTGCTGAGTGACCGTGGCTTTGTCGCCGCCATGGAGCCGTCCGCCGCCGACGCCTTTTTGCGTGCGACATGGAGCGCCAGACCCTCGTCCGCTGGGACACTAGACGGCAGGGTATCGCTTCGCATGACTTTAGTGGCCCGCGACGGTACCTTCCTTCGCTCTGTCGATCTCGTGGCCGATATGACGGCTGGATTCCTGACCAAGGAGCGGATCGCCGACCTTGTTCGCACGAAGCTGGGAGCGATCACGCGTTGATCCGAGATTAACCGCGGGCCGCGATGCGGGCTTTGATCTCGGCGACCAGCTTCTCGGTCTCGGGCATCTTCACGCCGGCCGCTAGGCCGCGGCGAAGGGGTTCGCCCCAGATCCCTTCCACCTCGACATCGCGTCCTTCGACGAAATCGATGAGACTGGAGGGTCGATATGGGCCCATGCCGACCGTGACCACGAACTGACGTTTGATGTGAGTGTCTTCGAAGCCATGGCCACGAGCGACGGCGGCAGCCTGCACCTCCTTCATCAGGACGTACGCTCGTTCGTTTAGCGCCGGGTTGGCGAGGATGAGATCGGTCGTGATGCTACCCCCGGCGATGGAGAGGCCGTTGAAGGGGATGTTCCAGCAAAGCTTCTTCCAGAGCACTGACTCCAGGGAAGACTCGGCCTGGCAATCCACACCGGCTTCGGCAAAGGTGGCGACAGTCGTCGCGACCGCGGGATTGATGGGGCCGGTGGCGGCGGCCATGCGGACGTAGCCGGCGAGCGTCGTATCGATCACGGCCGGAGCCAGGCGATTGATGCAGACGAAACAGAGTCCGGCGACGATGCGTTCGACCGGAAGGTGTTTGGCCAGGGCTTCCACATTACCCATGCCGTTCTGGAGGGTCACGACGATCGTGCTTGGGCCGAGCAGCGGCCTCACGAGCTCAGGCAGGGCATGGTTAGAAGTCGATTTGATCGTGACGACGACGAGGTCGCACGGGCCGATGGTCATGGCGTCGGGTGTGGCCGAGGCCACACGGATCACGCGTTCGGTGCCTTTATTCCTGATGGTAAGACCATCCTTCTGGATGACCTTATAGTCGCTCCGGGCGAGGCAGTGGACTTCGTGGCCTGCTTCCGCAAGCAAGGCGGCATACCAACCACCGATGGCACCGGTTCCGACAATTCCAATCTTCATGGGCGACCTTGGGGGCGACGAACCGACGTGTGGCGGGCTTCTGCTAACTTCGCCGGATAATCGAGGGTGAAGTGCAGGCCGCGGCTTTCGCGACGTTGGAGGGCGCAGTCGATGATGAGTTCCGCCACCTGAATCAGATTGCGCAGTTCCAGCAGGCGAGGCTCGACGCGGAAGTTCCAGTAATATTCCCGGACTTCGTCGGACAGGGTGCCGATGCGCGTGCGGGCCCGCTGTAGGCGTTTCGTCGAGCGGACGATGCCGACATAGTCCCACATTGTGCGGCGGAGCTCGTCCCAATTATGGGTGAGTACCACGCGTTCGTCTGGATCGCCGGCCGATCCGTCGATCCAAGCGGGCAGGGTCATCGCTTGGCCACGCTTGCCGATGATTTCATCATGGGCGGCTAAGGCGCCATCGTGAGCCAGCACTACCGCTTCGAGTAGGGAATTGGAGGCCAGCCGGTTGGCGCCATGGAGTCCGGTACAAGCGACTTCGCCGACGGCGAAAAGGCCGGCCAGCGAAGTCTGACCACGCAGGTCAGTGGCGACGCCACCGCACAGGTAGTGGGCCGCAGGAACCACCGGAGCGGGCTCCTTGGTAAGGTCGAAGCCGGCCTTGAGGCAGGTGGCGTAGATGTGAGGGAAACGTTCAGCGAAGTGGCCTTTGGCCACCTGGGTGGCGTCGAGCAGGACGTGTGGGGCGCCATCGCGCTTCATCACCGAATCAATCGCCCGGGCAACGATATCTCGCGGAGCAAGGTCGCCCAAGGGGTGGAAGTCCTTCATGAACGCTCGCTGGGAAAGGTCGCGCAGGATGGCGCCTTCGCCGCGCACCGCTTCGGAGATCAGGGCGCGACTACCGTCTGGAGCCTTGAGTGCCGTCGGATGGAACTGGACCATTTCCATGTCGCGCACTTCAGCGCCGGCACGGTAAGCCATCGCGATACCATCGCCGGTGGCGATGTCGGGATTCGTGGTGAACTGGTAGACCTGACCGGTACCGCCGGTAGCGAGGACGACAGCATCAGCGGAAAGCGTTTCAACGCGTCCGGCCTTCGTGTTGAGCACGTGGAGGCCGAGGACACGGTCTTCGGAGGAACCAATCGGGCAGGTTCCGAGCTTGGCTCGAGTGATGAGATCGATCGCGAGATGGTGCTCGAGCATCACGACCTTGGGCGAACGGGCGATGGCGCGGAGCAGGGCGGATTCGATGGCGCGACCCGTCATGTCACGGGCGTGCAGGATGCGGCGCTTGGAATGTCCGCCTTCGCGACCGAGGTCAGGTTGTCCGTCGGTGCCGTTTTCGAATTCGACGCCCCAGGCGATGAGTTCGGCGACACGAGCAGGTCCTGATTCGATGATGTGCGTCACCGCCTCCAAGTCGCAGAGACCGTCGCCGGCCGTCAGGGTGTCTTTAACGTGACTCTGGAAGTCGTCCGTCTTATCGGTGACGCAGGCGATACCACCTTGGGCCCAGTTCGTGTTCGATTCCGAGCTCGTCTTCTTCGTCACGATGGCGACGGAATGGCCGCGCTGAGCGAGGTTGAGCGCGAAACTCAG
>JBAXMD010000017.1:0-22409 GCA_037134475.1 Verrucomicrobiota bacterium
GTGATCACGCCACCCCAAGAGATGCCCATCACGCCAATCTTCGTGGCATCCACTTCGGGAAGGGAGCGGAGGAGCGAGTTCGCCAGCATTGTGTCCGCGAGGGCGTGATACATCCACTGTTCCTTCAACGGCAGCTTCGTGTCGGCGAACGTGCCGTCGCGGGCGGGTCCGGCAAAGGCATGGCGGGACCATGTGCTACGTCCTTTCACTTTGTTTTCGTTTACGTCCGTCTGCCCTTCGACGGCGATACTGATGGCCGCAAAGCCTTGGGCGTTCCATTTCTGGACCCACTCCTTGTAGGCCGTGCCGCCGCCGCCATGGACGACCACGATACCCGGGACCTTGCCTTCGCGTTGAGCGGGTAGGCCGATCCAGGCGAAGACACGCGTTGGCTTTCCATTCCAAGTCAGGGCGTCGTAGAAGATGGCGCGGACCGTGCCATCGGCCTTGAAGCCCTCGGCCTCGTAGGTCTTGGGCGCCTGAGCGCAGGTATCGACGAGTCCGAGCACCACCTTGCGATCGGCGGCAGGTTCAGCGTTCGCCGTGATGGAGAGTAGAAGAAAGCCGAGTAGTGAGCGCATGGGATTATTTTGAGATGCGGACATTGCGGAAGCCCGCGCCATCGCCAAAGACCAGGAAATCGAGGGAGGTCTTGTCCTTGCCGAGGCTGGGATGTTTGCCCTTGAAGGTCTGGTCGTTGACTTGGACCATCACCTCGTCGCCCTTGAAGGTCAGTCGGACTGGAACCCATTCGCCGGCCGCCAGTTTCAGGTTCTTCTTGGCGATGTCTTCGGTGGCCGCGGCGGCTTCCCCTTTCGAAGGATTTTTGGTGAGAATCGCCGTCGTGCGCGACACAACGAGGCGGAAGCCGGCGTCGCCCGCGCCGAAGCGGAAGGAGACACGGTTTGCCCCTTGGAGGTTTAGTTCACAGTCGAACGTGCCGTCGCCGAAGGCCAGCGGTGTGCGAAGCGACGCAGGTTTCTCGGAGCCGCTCTTCGGCTTGGCGAAGACGCCGCCGTCACGGGCAGACCACTCGCCGGCGGAAGCGATCCAGGGCTTGCCCGGAAGCTTCGCCAACGGTTCGTCGAGCGCGGCGGCGCCGGCGAGGGCGGTGAGCGTAACGACACGAAGGTGCGTCGGCTTGACGTCAGCGGCAGGCAGTTCGCGGCTGAAGCCGCCGTCGCGGTAACGTCGCAGCAGGTCTTTCAGTTCGGCGACGACGTCCGGGTGTTCGCCGGAGACGTCTTTCGTTTCCGCGGGATCGGCGACGGTGTCGTAAAGCTGAGAGCGGTACTGGTCCTTATGGGCCTTGCGGGCGCCGTCCTTGATCTCGTCGACCGGCACGCCTTCGATCCACTTCCAGCGGCCCTTGCGGAGGGCGAAGACGCCGTCGGCGCTATGGACAATCATGTCTTCGCGACCCTTGGCATCGGCCGCACCTAGAAGGGCCGGGAGGAAACTGCGGCTGTCCTCGGCTCCACGTTCCTTGGCGGGTAGGGGTTCGCCGACGATTTCGGCGGTCGTCGCCAAGATGTCGACCAGGCTGACCATCTGCGTGGCCGTGGAGCCGGCGGTTACCTTGCCGGGCCAGCGCACGATGAAGGGCACCTTGAAGCCGCCTTCCCAGACGTCGTGCTTTCCGCCGCGGATTGTACCGTTGACCTTGAGGCCGGCCTTAAAGGCGGCCGTCTGCAGTAATCGTTCGTTCTCAGGCTTGAAGACACCGCCGTTATCGCTCGTGAAGATCACCAGCGTATCCTTGGTCGCGCCCATCTTGTCGAGCGTGGCGAGGATACGTTCGACACTCCGATCGAGTTCGTGGATCCAGTCGCCGTAAAGGCCGGCGGCGCTCTTGCCTGCGAGATCCTTATCTGGCGTTACCGGCGCGTGGACGGCGACCGGCGTGAAGTAGAGGAAGAAGGGGTGGTCCTTTGGTTGGGCTTCGAGCCAGGTCGTCGCCTTGTCGGTGAGCACTTTCATCACACGCTCCTTTTTTCGGCGAGGTGCTTCGATCTCGAGGATCCTGGCCTTGCCGCTCTCGGTATCCTCGGGTCCGTAAGTCGCCTGGTAGTCGTCGCTGTCGGCGGCTGGGCCGGCGAGTTTCATACCGGCAGGAATCTGGCCGGAGCGGAGCCCGTAGACGAAACGGTTCTCGACGAAGACGCCCGTGAGGTCGCCGTGGTTGCTGGGGACGCCGAAATGGTAGTCGAAGCCGATATCCAGAGGGCCCGGCGAGAGCTCGGCTTTATATTCCGTACGCCACTTTGGGTCTTCGTTTTCTTTGCCGTAACCGAGGTGCCATTTACCCACGGCGGCGGTGTGGTAGCCTTTCTGCTTCAGTAGGGAGGCCAGATTGAAGCGGTTCGTCTCGATGTGGAGCGGCGAGAATGTGCCGAGGACCTCATGGGTAAGCGTGGTGCGCCAGCAGTAGCGTCCGGTGAGCAAGGAGTAGCGGGTGGGCGAGCAGACGGAGGACGTCGTGTTGCCGTCGGTGAAGCGGCGGCCTTCGGTGGCGAGTCGGTCGATGGCTGGGGTGCGGACCAGTTTCGGGTCGGCGCCGTAGCAGCCGGCGCTACCGTAGCCGTAGTCGTCGGCGAGGATCACGATGATGTTGGGCCGATCGGCGGCCTGCGCGGTCAGCGCAAGGAGCAAGCAGAGGACGAGGCGCATGTTATTTGGCGGCAAGGTCGCGGAGGATGGCGTCGACGGCGGCCTGGGCGATCAGGTTGTAGGCCGGACCGGTCCAGTGGAACATGTCGCCGCGGGCGAGCTCACGCTTATCGATCAGCAGGCCGTAGAAGTCGACGACCGGCACGCCCATCTCGGCCATGACCTTCGCGGCCATCCGGTTCTGTTCGACGATGTTCGGGTTGATCTCGGCGTTGATCTCGGTCGGCTTGCCCTTGACCGTGACCGGCGTGCTGCTGGCCCAGAGAAGCTTGGCCTTGGGCAGTTTGGCTTTCAGGACTTCGACGTAGCCCTTCATCAACGGCTCGAAGGTGCCGGGCTTGATGCGGCCTTCCTGCCAGCCGTGGAGGCCCATGTTGAAGACCACGACGTCGTAAGGGCCGTTGGCGAGGACTTCGCCGAGCAGCTTGTTGACGCCTTCGGATTGGTTGTAGGGATTGACCCACAGGTCGACGTTGGCCTTGCCGGCGAGCAACTTCGTGGCGTGACCTTGGTAGCCGTTGAGGATCGAGTCGCCGATGAGGAGCACGCGGGGGAGCTTGGCGTCCTTGATGACGGCCTTCTCGATGCGCCAGCCCTTGCCGTCGGACTGCACGCGCTTGTCGGTCTCGACCGGGGCGGGCTTATCGGCGGCGGACGCCGTCAGGGTCAGGAGTAGGCAGAGCAGGGGGCGCATGGGGGTGGAGGTAAGTTGGGCGTAAAAGCGTGACGGTGCAAAAACAATGGGGTCAGACCCCATTAATAGGGTCTGACCCCATTGTGCGGGAAAGCTCGGGCGGGGCTTACTTCTGGATGAAGACAAAGACGCCGTGCTTATTGGCGATGACGATGTCCGGCTTGTTGTCCTGGTTCACCTTACCGGTGAAGAACTGAGTGCCGACGCCGCTGTCGTTGTCGATCTTGCGCGGGACGAAGGTCGCGCCGCCCTTGCCGTCGCGGTTGAGTTCGAACCAGTTGAGCACCGGGTCGGCGTTCGGTTCGTCGTCGCCCTTGATACCGTGGGCCCAGCGACGCTTACCGCAAACGATGTCAGGAAGGCCGTCGCCGTTAATATCCTCGATCTGGATGGCGTGGATCTGGCTGAAGCCCTTGCCGTCGGCGTTCTCTTCCTTGGTCTTGCCGAGGATGACGTGCTCCGTGAAGGAGGCGTCCTTGTTCTGCTCGAACCAGGACAGGCCGTAGCTGTGGGCCTTGATACTCGTGATGACGTCGGGGCGACCGTCGCCATTGACATCAGTGACATACATCTGGGCGCCACCTTGGCCAAAATTGACAGGGTGGAACTTCCAAGGGCCGGGGGCTGCGAGGTCCTTGGGCTGTTCGTACCAGCCGTTGGCTTCGAGGATGTCGACGCGGCCGTCGCCGTTGACGTCACCGGCGCCGTAGCCGTGGGTATACTTGAAGATCTTCTGGTCATTCGCTTTGGACTTCTCGGTGATGGCGTGGAACTTCGCCTTGCCGAACGGGTTTTTCCAATCGATCTCAGCGTAGCCGAACTGTCCGCCATGGCGTCCCTTGTTGTTCTTCGGGTCCTTCACGAGGTCGCTCGTGTGGCAGAGCAGCTCCGGCTTGCCGTCGCCGTTGATGTCGACGAGCTGAGGGGATTCGCCGTCGGCGACATCGAAGATATTATGGACCGTCCAGGGGCCGGCTTTTCCCTTCGGGTTTTCGTAGACGAGGGCAGGGTCGCCGGGGAAGCCAAAGACAAGGATGTCCATCCAGCCATCGCCGTTGAAATCGTAGGCGTACGAGATGAAGTAGTCGGAGTAACCGGTCGCGCCGTTAAAGGGCGTCTTGTTCGGTCCCTTGTCGTGCGAAGGCTCGACGGCGTAGGCGACCCGCTGCTTGAAGTCGGGACCCTTCCAGATGTACCAGCCGGCGGCGATGTCGACGTGGCCGTCATGGTCGAAGTCGGCGACGGCACAGCCTTCGGCGACGAAGTCCTTGGAGACGGTCTGCTTGTCAAAGGAGACGGGCGCGGCGACGGCCGAGGCGGCGAGGAGGAGGGAGGCGAGGAATCGCATGGGGGTATCAGTAATACACCCAACGCCGGGAATGGTTGCGAGGAGTTTTTGGCCCCCGGTCTATTCGAGGCCTTATGATTACTCCAGACGACCGAACATGATGCGTTCCTTGCGGCTGGGATCGGTGTCTCCCTGGGTCGCGCAGAGCCAGATCTGTCCGTTGGCTTCGACGAAAGTGGGGTATTGGAAGGACTTCGTCGTCTCGAAGCGGTATTTACGCTCCCAGTGCTTCCCGTCCGTGGAGACGTCGATGTTGAAGACACTGCGGCCGACCTTCGCGATTGCCGTGCGTTCCTGCCAGCCGAGGTAATAGACGCCGTTGAACTTGTCGAAGGTGGGCTTGGAGGCGGTGCCATTCTTCACGAAGTCCTTCTCGCCGCCGGGAGTCCAGGTCATGCCGTCCTTGCTTTCGGAGAACCAGTAGTTGCGGTCGCCGTTCTCCTTGCGGGAGATTGCGAGCCAAGTGCCGTCGGGGAGGCGATTGACGGCCGGCTCGGTCAACGCCGGTTCGCCGGGGCCGTTGAAGTGGCCGACGATCGTCAGCGTGTCGGCAGCAGCGTTCATCGTGCAGAGAGACTCCTGGGCGCCGAGGTAGTTATTGATGGCGATATAGGTCTGGCCGTCGAACTCCTTGAAGTTGTCGAACATATACAGCCCGGCGTCGACAGGCTTGCGCTTGAAGCCCTGCTTGGCGGCGTCGTCGTGGAGAGGCTTCGGCTGAAGGTCAAACGTGCCGTCGCTGGTCGTCAGCTTCATGCGATGGATCTCCTTTTCGAAGGTCAGCGTGCCCAGGTCTAGGTCGCGATAGTAAGTCTGTGACTGACGCTTGCCGGGTTGTTCGCTGGCGAACCAGCAGCGCAACGTCTGCGGACCGACCTGTTTGACGCGTGGGACGAAGCAGGCGCCGACCGGGAGGGTCTCGTTGGCGAAGGCCTGCTCGGAGCGGGCCACGGTCATTACGTCGAGCAGGCGCTCGTTACGCAGGTCGATGATTGAGAGAGAGGTATAGATGAAGGGCCAGCTAGCGGCCTCGCCGGCTTGGCGGTCGTTGACTTCCGAAATCACGAAGGCCCGGTCGCCGACGATGGCCAGATGGGAGTCGTGGGCACCTTTGACGTCGGGTCCGGTGACCTTGATCAGGCCGGCCATGACCTTATCGGCGGCGGCCTTGGCATCCCAGCCGGTTGGTAGCAGCGATGCGGTCGGCTTAGGCTCTGGCTTCGGGGTGGAGCAACCTGCGAGCAGGGCCGCGAGGCAGAGGAGCAGACGGGTCTTCATTTGGTCTTTTTAGATTGGGACTTCGACTGAGGCAAGGGCGGTAGGACGGGCAGATCGAGCACTTGGTGCTGGGCGAGGAGTCGCGCCCGCAGTTGGGCGTAGTCCAGCGCCTGTACGGTCACCCCGGCCTTGGCGGCGAGGGCGGCGGCGATGCCGGCTGATTGGCCGATGGTCATCCAGGTAGGTTCGACGCGGACGGAGCAATACGCGACGTGGGTCGCCGAGAGGGCAACCGGGACGAGGAGGTTGGTGCACTCGGAAGCCGAGGGCGTGATAGCGCGATAGGGAATGTGATACGCGTAGCCGTGCGGACGCCCAGGCATGCGTACCGGCATGATCGTGCCTTCATTGAGCACGCCGTCGGGGAGGGCGATGCGCCGGCAGTCGTGCGAATCGATGGGGAAGGACGAGATTGCGATGGGGTCGTCCTTAGCCGGTTGTTCGAGGACATCCTTCTGAGTCAGCGTATATCGTCCGTCCATGCGGCGACCTTCACGGACGTAAAGTTGAGGAGACCAGTGGTCGGTCTCGGGGAACTCGTCGCGGCACAGGCCGAGTTCGGTCATCGTCGCGCGGATCTTCGCGGGCACGGCGTCATCGGTCGTCAGGAATTTGTAAAACTCGAGGATGTACTCCTTGTGCTTGTCCCAGAGCTTGGCGCGTCCGGCGGCATCCGAGGCACACCAAGCGTTGGCTTCGCCGACGAGACCCATCGAGAACATCTTCCTGATGCCGTTATTGGCGTCGAACTTGTTACCCGGAAGCGGATACAGATCCCAGGGGAGCGGGGCGTTCGGGTATTTTTGGAAATAGCGGCGGACCAGTTCAAATCGCGCGGGGTCGTAGGCCTTTGGTTCGGGGAAGGGCACGCGGATGGCCGGGTCCTTGGTCAGGCAGAGGCGGAAGCTGTAGACCATGACCGTCTGTTCGCCTGCATTATCGCCGCCTTGGCTGACTGTCGTGATGAATGGGAGCGGGAGCCCGTTGGTGTCGAAGCCATTGATCGCCATCTTTGTCTTTGGGTATTGGCGGCCAGCGAGAGGTTCGCCGTATTCGTCACGGCTCTCGCGGCCGAGGTGCCAAACGATGCCGGACTTGGCCATTAGGTCGCCTTCGTAGGTCGCATCGATGTAGACCTTGGCGGTGTGCACGCCAGTGGGGGTGCGGAAGCTGACAATCTTAGTGCCTTCCTTCTCGATGGATTCCATGGGCTGCTGAGTCAGCACAGTCACGCCGGCTTCCTTGAGCATCGCGTTTGTCACGCGGGCGGCGACGTGCGGCTCGTAGGTCCAGACGACATTGTTTTTCACCGCGACATCGTAAGGAAGCTTCACACCGCGGGCGGCATAGTCAGCCGCGATACGCTGATGCCATTCCTCGAACAGACCGAGCAGGGTGGAGCGGACGGTCTGGTTGGAATCGCTGAAGCTCAGGCCGCCGGTGTTGACGCCGCCGACGTGGGCGGAGGGTTCGAGTAGGACCACCTTGGCTCCTTCACGGGCGGCGGCGATTGCGGCGCAGAAACCTCCCGGGGTGGCGCCGTAGACGATCACGTCGGCCTCTTCGGAGCGGGCGGGGCAAGCGAGCATCAGGAGCCCGAGGGCGAGGAGGAGGCGCATGAGCGGGGAAGAGGGCAACTTAGCCCTCGGTCTCGCTTTGCCAACTCATTCTGCCTTTAAAGGCAGGTTTACTTCGCCGGCAGGGGCGGAAGTTTCGCGCTGTAATGGACGGCGCGGTGGCGGGCATCGTCGAAGGCGAAGTGTAGCCACTGCTTGTCTTCGCTGACGAAGCCGTCCGGATAGTTGAGCGAACCCTTCATCAGCTTACCCGGATACTTGGGGTCGGGGCCGGCCTCTTCGACGAGCACCCGCTGGTAAGGCCAGGTCTTGCCGTCGTCGAAGCTGATCCAAAGCGAGAGAGGGGCGCGACGTTTGGGGTTATTGTTGTGAAGTAGGGCGACGGCGCCGCCGCCAAGCGGGAAGAGGGTGGCCTTGCTGCCGGGATTGGGGATCTCGGTGACCGAGGCGAATTCTGGCCAGGTGCGACCACCGTCCGTGGAGATGGTCTGATAGAGGACGCCACCGAGTTTGTCTGCACGGATATACATTAAGATCGAGCCGTCCGCGCGTTCATGGATGGTCGGTTCGGCCCAGCCAAAGTATTTATCGTTAGGCGTGAGACGGACGTCGCCATGTTCAGACCAGTTCTTGCCGCCGTCAGCGCTCATCAGCACGCCGAGGCGCGGGTTGGTGAAGGCGCGATCGAGAGGTGCTTTATCCTTCTCGGCGTCGGGGCCGACGTAGTGCTGGAAGGGCATGAGGATACGACCGTCACGCGTCGTGATGGACGGGCGGATAAAAGTACGTTCCTTGAGGCGACCGGGTAGTTCGACGGGCTTGCTCCAAGTCTTGAACGAGTCATCGCTGGTCAGATACCAGGAGCGCCAGTCGTTGGCCCAGTGCTTCGAATGGGTCGAAAAGAAGAGCGTCGCGCGTCCGTCGCGGACGAGGACTTCGGTCGGGCCTTGGCCGATGGTCTTCCCTTCGCGCGGGAAGCCAACGTCGAAGGCCGCCAGCGGCGTCCAGGTCTTGCCTTCGTCGGTGCTACGTGTAACCCCCGTGTAGTTGAGCGGCGAGGGTTCGGTGTCGCCTCCGGCGAGCATGAAGAGGATCCAAGAATTGTCGGGTAGCAGACGCAGGGTGGTATCGCAGACCATGCGGTTGGGCGTGAATCCGTCGTAAGGCATGCTCTTCCGGTCCTGCTTGGCATCCTCGAGGCCTTGGGCGGTCCACTTGCTTGAAGGCTGGATGGAGTCAGGCTTCTCGGCAGCCGAAGCCATCGACAGCGTCAACAGGAGGGAGAGGAGGAGTCTCATGAGGTATTAAGGCGTGAATTTGGCGATGGCCGCGAGCGCCTGACGGATGACCCAGCCGTGGGCCTCGAGTGCTTGTCGGGCGGCGGCTTCGTCGGCACCAGTCAAGTCCTGGACGATGCGGATCGCGCGACCGCGCAGCTTTGAGTTCGAAGGATTCAGGTCGATCATCAGGTTACTCATGACCTTGCCCGAGCGGGCGAGCGCGAGCGTGGTGACCAGGTTCAGGACGAGTTTCGTGGCGGTCCCGGCCTTGAGTCTGGTGGAGCCGGTGAGCACTTCGGGGCCGGTGTCAGGCAGGATCGCGCAATCGAGCAGGGGGTGGTCGCGATAGCCGGGATTGCTGGCTAGGAGGACGGTCTTGGCCCCGCGTCGTCGGGCTTCAGCGAGGCAGCCCCAGATGAAGGGCGCATGGCCGCTGGCGGAGATGCCGATGACGACGTCCTGAGCCGTGACCGAACGGGAGGCGATGGAGCGGACTCCGGCGGCTTCGTCGTCTTCGGCACCTTCGACGGCGCTCCAGAGGGCGCTGCGGCCACCGGCGATGATACCTTGGACGAGCGAGGGGGGCGTACGGAAGGTTGGCGGGCATTCGCTGGCATCGAGGACGCCAAGGCGACCGCTCGTACCAGCGCCGCAGTAGATCAGGCGACCGCCGGAGGCGAAGGCCTGCGCGACGGCTTCGATGGTCCACTCGATGTGCGCGCTTTCGGCGAGGACCTTGCCGGGCAGGGTGGCGTCTTCCTCGAGCATCAGATTGATCGCGTCGGCAAGAGGCATCTCCGCGAAGCCGCTTGATTTCGGATTACGTCCTTCTGTCGGGGCGCTTGCAACCGGGCGCCAGCTGGTGGGCTTGGCTTCGATCGGGGCGCTGGCGTTTACGGTCGAAGATTTTGCACCGACCTGACGGGCGAGGGCGATGGCGCCCCAAGTGCCGGGGCGGGCGAGACGGACGACTTCACTGCCCGGGCGGGCGGCGAGGATTTTTGCGGTGACGTCATCCGCGAACCAACCGTTCTTCAGGAGCGTCGAGCCGTTGAGTAGAAACTGCACCTTCTCGCCCGGCTTAGCCACGCGGGCGGCGCAGTGGACGGCGTCCTTGCTGAGTCGGTCGGAGGCGCGGCGCAGGATGGCGACGGCGATCTCATCTTGGCGGGAGGATGCGGCTTCGAAGACCACTTGGGCAAGGGAAGCGATCTCGGCTTTACTCGCGGTCATCGACCACTCGATGAGCGACTCCGGATCGTTCATCTGAAGGAACGCGACCATGTCGGCGCCGAGGCGCGGCCAGTCGGCGTCGATGTCGGAAATCGTGACCGTCGAGCGAAGGGCGTGCACGGCGATATCGCACGCGCTCCCGCGGTCGCCGATGATGTGGCCGCGGCCGCCGATCTTAACCGTTTGGCCGGCGCGGTGCCGTCCGAGGCAGCAGGAGCCCGTGCCGCTGAGCTGAAGGACTTGGGCGGCGCAGTCGGCCGGCCATTCGCCGGCTTCGAGCGCGAGGATGAGGTCGTCGCCGACGGTGGAAGGGGTGTTTGGCCAGGTAGTCGCCACGGCGCGACGCAGGCGTTCGCGGTCAGCGGCGGAACGGACGCCCGCCATACCGATGCCGATACGGTCCGGTTTGCAGGGGAGTTGGTCGCGGATTGAGGCGAGTAGGGCGGAGAGCTCTTCGCCGTTAAGGAGCTGCAGGTTGCCGGGGCCGACGGCGAAGGAGGCGAGGACGGTATCCGTGCCTTCGACCAGCAAGGCCGAGGTGCGGGTACCGCCGCCTTCGATGCCGAGTAGCCTCATCGGTTAGCGGACCTTGTAGATCTTCACGTCATCGATCCAGACGGTCGAGTTCGCGAGGAAGCTGAACCAGCGCTTCATCTCATGGGCGTAGCCGGGCGAGCGGTGGGCGGCGAGCGGCTGGCCGTCGAGCGTGAAGCGCATCTCGTCGCCTTCGGTGACGAGCGTAAGCACGTGCCATTCCGTGTCGGCCTTGAAGGGGGTGACCTGCGTCTTGGTCTTGAGCATCGCTTCGAACTCGGGGTCGGGCTTCCGCTTGGCGGCCGCGTCATCCGCATGCTTCTTTTTCACAGCCAGGTTCATCGACCCCGTCTTGCGGTCAGAGAGCGAGAGGTCGGTCTGCGAGACGGTTGCGTAGCAAAGATGACCGGCGTGAACGTCCTTGAGTTCTCGGTCGACGAAGCCGAGCTGGAGGTTCTCGGCCTTGTTCAGGCCTGGGAACTTGAAGCGGACGATGACGCCACCGTCGGCGAAGCCAGCGTCGTGGTGGATGTGGGCGGCGTGGCCGGCTTCCTTGGTCGCGCTGGCGATCTTCATGATGCCGGCATCGAGGTCGGCCTGCTTGATCTTCGGGACGCGGTCGGCGGTGGCACTTTCCCAGCCGTTGCCGATGTCCTTGAGGCCGGTGCCAGTCTCTTCGCGCTCGAAGGCGTCATGAAAGAGCAGCGTGCCTTTAGTTTGGAGCCAGGCGGCGTCGTCCGCCGCGGAGAGAGATGCCACCACGAGGCAGGCGAGAAAGGTGAGTCGCATGGGATAGGGGTAGGGGTGAAGATACAGTGCAAAGGTGCAAAAGTGCAAAGGTGGAAACAGGCAGGGCTTGGGCTAGGGCTAGGGCCGGGAATAAGGGGCAACAAGAAGGGCTAGGGGGTTAGCCTAGCCCTGTCTCTAGCCCCGGCCCTGGCCCTGGTTTACGAGATCAATTCCTTGACGACCTTGGCGGGGAGGACGCCGGTGAGCTTCTGGTCCAGGCCTTGGAACTTGTAGGTCATGCGTTCATGGTTGTAGCCCATGAGGTGCATGATCGTGGCGTGGAAGTCCGAGATATGGAGCGGGTCCTTGACGATGTTGTAGCTGAAGTCGTCGGTCTCGCCGTAGATGCGGCCGCCTTTGGCGCCGCCGCCAGCCATCCACATCGTGAAGCAGCGGGGGTGGTGGTCGCGACCGTAGTTCTCCTTGGTAAGACCGCCCTGGCTGTAGATGGTGCGGCCGAATTCTCCGCCCCAGACGATGAGCGTGTCGTCGAACATGCCGCGCTGTTTGAGGTCCTCGATGAGGGCGTGGCAGGGGCCGTCGATGTCCTTGCACTGGCTGGGCATACGGCCCGTGAGGTTGCCATGGTGATCCCAATTATTGAGGTAGATCTGGGTGAAGCGGACGCCGCGTTCGGCGAGGCGTCGGGCCATGAGTAGGCTATTGGCGAAGGTGCCTGATTTCTTGGCTTCCTCGCCGTAGAGCTTGAAGGTGCTCTCGGGCTCCTTCGTGAGGTCGGTCAGTTCGGGGACGCTGGCTTGCATGCGGAAGGCCATCTCATACTGGCGGATACGCGTATGGGTCTCGGGGTCGCCGACTGCCTGGTAGTTGAGGCGATTGAGCTGGTTGATGCCGTCGATGGTCTGCTTGCGCATATCATCGGGTACGCCGGGAGGGTTATTGATGAACAGGATCGGGTCGCCCTTGCTGCGGAAGGAGACGCCGGAGTGTTCGCTGGGCAGATAGCCGCTGGACCAAAGGCGCGACGAGATGGCTTGTTCCTGGTCGCGGTTGGTCGGGGTGGCGATGAGCACCACGAAGTTCGGCAGGTTGTCGTTCTCGGAGCCAAGGCCATAAGAGGCCCAAGAGCCGATGCACGGGCGACCGGCGACCTGGTTGCCGGTCTGCATCGCGCAGATGGCCGGCTCGTGGTTGATGGCCTCCGTGTGAAGGGAGCGCATCCAGCAAATATCGTCGGCGTTCTTCGAGAGGTTGGGGAGCAGGTCGGAGTTCATCCACATGCCGCTCTGGCCATATTGGGCGAAGTTGAACTTCGACGGCGCGATGGGGAAGCGCGTCTGGCCGCTGGTCATGGTCGTCAGGCGCTGGCCGTTGCGGATGCTCGGGGGGAGATCCTTATCGTACATCTCCTTCATCTTAGGTTTGTAGTCGAAGAGATCGAGCTGCGACGGGCCACCGACCATGTGCAGGTAGATGACGCGCTTGGCCTTGGGTTTGAAGTGCGTCGCGACGGCGCCGGGCGCGGCTTCAAGGCCGGACTTGCCGATGAGCGAGGCGAGCGCGGCGGCGCCCAGGGCGTTGGCACCCGTACCGAAGAAACGGCGGCGGGTTTGGAGGGTGTTCCACTCGTGGAGGATGGACATGGTGTTTATTTGTTAAGGACTTCGTCGAGGTTGAGGAGCTGGCTGCAGACCATCGTCCAGGCGGCCAGTTCGGATTTGGAGAGTTTCTCGTCGGACTTCGAATCGCCGACCTTCAGGAGTGCTTCGGCGTCCGCGGCGTGGGCGGCGTAGTGCTTGCGCAGCTGGGCGAGGCTGTCGCTCAGAATCGGCATCTCGTTCGCCCGGAGCGGACGGCAGAGCAGGCGGGTGGCGGCGGCGTTGAGGCGGACGGTATCGTCTCCCGGGGACTGTAATGTGTGCTGGGCTAGGATGCGCGCCGACTCGACGTACTGCGGGTCGTTGAGCGTCACGAGTGCCTGGAGCGGCGTATTGGTGCGGTCGCGACGGACGCAGCTCGCTTCACGCGAAGGGGCGTTGAAGATGTCGAGGCTGGCCGGGGGCGCCATGCGTTTCCAGAAGTTGTACACCGTGCGGCGGTAGAGGTTCTCGCCGGTATCCTGTTTGTAGGACATGTTGTGCATGCCGACGATTTCCCAGATATTCTCGGGCTGATACGGGTAGGTGCCCGGGCCGCCCATGCGGGGGGAGAGCGTGCCGCTCGCGGCGAGCGCGTAGTCACGGATCATCTCGGCATCCATGCGGAAGCGTGGTCCACGGCTAAGCAGGGCGTTGTCGCGGTCTTTCTCCAGCTTCTCCGGGGTGATGATCGCGGCCTGGCGGTAGGTGGCGCTGGTCAGCACTAACTTGTAGAAGCGCTTCATGTCCCAGCCGTTGGCACGGAAGTCGACGGCGAGCCAGTCGAGCAGTTCTGGGTGGGAGGGGGCGCTGCCCATGATGCCGAAGTCTTCGGTGGTCTTCACAAAGCCCGTGCCGAAGAGTTCCTGCCAGAGACGGTTGACGGTCACGCGGGCCGTGAGGGGGTTCGCATCGCTGACGAGCCACTGCGCGAGGCCGAGGCGATTGCGCGGGGCGTCCGCGGGGAGTTTGCCGAGCGCGGCAGGGACTTCCGCTTCGACCTGCGCACCGACCTTATCGTAGGCGCCACGCATGAGGATGTTAGCCATCGGTTTCGAGTCCATCTTCTCCTCCTGGATGTGCGTGAGCGGGCTGCGGGCCTGGATCGCCATACGCTCACCGGTCAGCTTCGCCACGAGGTTCACCGCCACCTTCGACGGCTCGTGGCGATTGTTGAGGTAGTGCTCAAGGAGGGCTTCCTTCTGCTTGGGGTTCGGCTTGCCGGCGAGCATGAGGCGTAAGGGCGCGAGCTTGGAGAGGGTGGTGACTTCGGTCGGCGCGAGGGCACGGGCGTAGAGGAAGACGTCCTGGATGTTGCCGTTGAACGGTTCGCTCTGGCTGCGCTGGCCGATACGGGTCGGGGTCTCGGCCTTCGTGTCGGTCTTGAGCTTGTCGATCTCGCCGCGGCTTTCGGCGAGGACGCCGTCGACGTAAATTTTGACGCCGGAAGCCTTGCCACTGCCGTCGTAGGTCATCGTGACATGCTGCCAGGTGGCGCGGGCAGGGTTCTTGGTCGTGACGACCTTGATGGCGTCATCCGGCCACTTGCTGATGATGTAGACGCCGTAGTTCTTGGCGGAGTGGAAGAGCGTCCAGCCTTGGGCGCCCTTGGGGTCGTCCATGCGGCCGATGATCGTGCCGTTGCCTTCGAGCTTGTCGGGGCGGGCCCAAGCGCCGGCACTGAAGGCCTGTTTGGTGCTGAAGTTGCCGAATTCGCCGATGACGAGATGGGAGCCCTTCTTAAAGACGGGGGCCGGGCCGGACTTACCGTCTTTCTTCCAGGTGACGGGTTCGCCGGCGGCAGTCGTGCCGGCCGGAATGCCGGTGCCTTCGTTGAGGGCGATACGGGCGACGAGCGCCTTGGTCGGGATATCGGCGTCGAGGTCGGCGGGCTTAGCCGTGGCGATCCACTGTTCGAACAGCGGGCTACCGAGTTTGCGAGCTTCGGTGACCTGCTTCTTGCCGGTTTCGATTTCGGCCGGGAGCGCGGTCCAGCGCGGTTTATCGGCGTCGGTCGGCAGGTAGAGCACCGGGCCCTTGCCGTCCTTCACGTTGCCGTCGAGGCCGCCTTGCGTCGTGTTACGGAAGAAGGCCGCCATGGAGTAATAGTCCTTCTGCGAGATCGGGTCGAACTTATGGTCGTGGCACTGGCAGCAGTTGGTGGTGAGGCCGAGGTAGACCCAGCCCATGGTCTGCACGCGGTCGGCGGCGTAGTTGGCGAGGTTCTCTTCGACGATGGTGCCACCTTCGTTCGTGGTGATATTGCAACGCTGCAGGCCCGTCGCGATCAGCTGTTCTTCGGTCGGCTTGGGCAGGAGGTCGCCGGCGAGCTGTTCGACGGTGAACTGGTCAAAGGGCTGGTTGCGATTAAAGGCCTTCACGACCCAGTCGCGGTAAGGCCACATCTCGCGGTAGGCGTCGAAGTGCAGGCCGTGCGTGTCGGAGTAGCGCGCCGCGTCGAGCCAGTAGCGGGCGCGGTGTTCGCCGTAGGAAGGCTTGGCGAGGAGTTCGTCGACGAGCGCAGCGAGCTGGCCGTCGGTCAGGCGGCCATCAGGCTTAGGGGCGTATTTGGCCAGGAGTTCGGGCGACGGCGGCAGGCCGGCGAGGTCGAGGCTGATGCGGCGGACGAGCGTGGCGGCATCAGCTTCCGGCGCGGGCTTGAGGCCGGCGGCGGCGAGCTTAGCAGCGACGAAACGGTCGATGGGGTTCCTGGACCAGTTGGCGTCGGCGACTGCCGGGAGGGCTGCTTTCTGCGGAGCGACGAGGGACCAGTGCGGCTGCCAGGGTGCGCCTTGTTCAATCCAATGCTTGATGAGCGCGACCTCGGCGGGCTTGAGCGTCTTGTGCTCCTTGGGCGGAGGCATGACTTCTTCCTCGTCCTTGCTGGTGATGCGCTGGAAGAGCGGGCTCTTGTCGGGCTGACCCTTGAGAATGGTGGGCGGCTCTTCCTTGCCGTCCTTGGTCATGCGCGGGGCGAAGAAGCCGGCTTCGGTATCGAGGCGGAGGCTCGCCTTGCGGGCGGCCGGGTCCGGCCCGTGGCAGTGGAAGCAGTTTTCGGCGACGATCGGGCGGATGTCGCGGTTAAACTGAATCTTCTCTTCGGCCGCGAACGAGGCGGATACGAGGAAGGGCAGGAGCGCCAAGAGGGGCTTACGCATGGGAAGAGGGGGTGTTTTGAATAAAAGGGGTTAACGAGAGAGGGGAAGCCGGATTCTCCCCGTCTCAGAATAAGAGTAGCGTCTAGGGAGGGTTGTTCCCCGCCTAGGTATTAATTACCACCCTCTTGGCGGTCAGATTAGCCTAAAATTCCCAGCGGTGGGGCTTGGCACTGGCAGGCTTTAACTCAACCCAATCAATGTCGACGGCCTCGGAAGCGTGGGGGAGGTAAAGGCGCATGATCGTGGCCGGGCCCTGGTGGGGCAGGTCGACGGTGATTTCCTGCCAATCTCCGCCTTTGGCGGTGTAGGGGAATGCGACGATGCCGGTTTCCTTGCCGCTGGTGGTGCGGATAAGGTCGATGTGGCCATCGCCGCCCGTGGCCGTGCGGAGGCGGAAGGTGACCTTGGCTGGGCCGGTGAGGTTAGCCCCGACGCCGAGGAAGGGGGCGGTGCCGGTGCCCTTGGCGGTGAGGATGCTGTCCTTGAACGAGGTGGCGCAGTTGCGATTTTTCCACCCCATCAGCGGATCCGTGGGGGCCGCGACAACTTTCCCGAACGCGGGATTCAGTTTCGGAATAACCGCTTCGGTGTCCTTGAGGAAATCGGCGATGAGCCCGTTGAGTTCCTTGACGAGCTCGGGCTTCTCTTTGGCGAGGTTATGGCGCTCGCCGAGGTCGTTCTTCAGGTCGTAGAGCTCGAGGTCGTCGGTGCCGTCGTCATTACGGGCGTAGAAGCGGATGAGCTTCCAGTCGCCCTTGCGCACGTAGGTACCCGCGTAGAATCCATCCATGACCGCATTACGCGCGGCGTTGCCGTGAGGGAAGTGACAGAAGACGCGGTCGCGTGCCGATGCGCCGCCGAGCAGGGCTTTAGATTGGTCGAGGCCGTCGAGTTTGAGGTCAGCGTGCGGTTTGAGACCGACGAACGATAGCAGTGTCGGGTAGAAATCGACGGTCTGGAAAAGGATGTCGCTGGTCGCGTCAACCTTGGCCTTGCCGGGCCAGGCTAAGATGAACGGCTCGCGGGTGCCGCCTTCGTAGAGCGAGGCCTTGCCGCTGCGAAGCGGCAGGTTGCTGGTGGCTGGGATATCGGCGTAGCCATCCGGGTTGGTCTTCATGGGCGGGTAAGCGTAACCGCCGTTATCGGAATAAAAGACGATGATCGTGTTGTCGGCGATGCCGGCGTCATCAATCGCTTGCACGATGCGCCCCACGCCATCGTCGAGGGATTTCACCATCGCGGCATAAAGCGCGTTGTGCTGCGGGTTCTTCGGGTCGGCCTTCGCCTTGAAGTGTTCGATGTAATCCGCGCGGGCGTTCCACGGCGAGTGCACCGAGTAGGCCCAGTAGTTCAGGTAGAACGGCTTAGCCTTATGGGCCGCGATATACTTCGCGGCTTCCTTGGACATACGGTCTTCGATGTTCACGCCTACTTCATCGGTGATGGTGGGGTCCTTGATGAACTTCCAGGGGGCGAGGTAGCCGTTGCCGGGGCCGGCAGCGTTGGGGGCATGCGGGAAATCGGAATCAAAGCCCTGATCCATCGGCTCATAGTGGTCGGCGGGCTTGAGGTTATGACCGAGGTGCCACTTGCCGAAGTGCGCGGTGGCGTAGCCAGCTTCTTTGAGAGCCTCGGCGAGGGTGAAGTATTCCGGCTTCAGGCGGGAGACGCTATTGGCGAGGAGCATGCGGGCGGTCGGGCCTCCCTTGACGAGTTCCTTGTTCAGGTAGATGGGGTTGATATGGCAGACCGGCGCGGTGATGCCGGTGCGGGCCGGATATTGTCCGACGAGGATGCTTGAGCGTGTGGGCGAGCAGAGCGGGCTGGCGGCGTAGGCTTGCGTGAAGCGCGTGCCGCGTTTGGCCAAGCGATCGATGTTCGGGGTCTCGTAGAACGTGCTGCCGAAGCAGCCGAGGTCATGCGCGCCCAAGTCGTCGGCGAGGATGAAGACCACGTTGGGCTTGTCAGCGGCAAGGACCGCGAGCGGAGCGAGGAGGAGGGCGAGGAGGCGCATGGATTAAAACAGGGTGAGCAGGTGGGCTTATTTCTTTGCTTTCTTGGCCGTAGGTTTAGCGGCCGGGGCGGTCGGGTCCTCGGTGATGCTGCCGTGCCACTTGGGGGCGATATTCTTGGAGTTCCACACGTCCCAGAGTTTAATGAGTTCGGTCTTCTTCTCGGGGAATTGCGCAGAGACGTCGTGAGCTTCGCCGATGTCCTTGGAGAGGTCGTAGAGGCGCCAGCCGCTCTGGATCTTTGCGTCGAAGTCACGCGCGTCGACCAGTTTCCAGTCGCCCTGACGCAGCGCCTTCTGCGGGCCGAAGCGCCAGGCGAGCGTCGCATGGGGTGCCGACTTATTTTCGCCTTTAAGGAATGGGACCAGGTTTACGCCTTCGACGACGTCGGCCTGCTTGGCGCCGGCGAGGGCGCAGGCGGTCGGGAGGAAGTCTAGGGTCGAGACGGGATGATCGTAAGTCGTGCCGGCGGGGAGCTTGCCGGGCCAGGATGCAAAGAAAGGTACGCGGATGCCTCCTTCGAGAGTCTGCCCCTTGTCGCCGCGGAGCGGGGTGTTCACGCCGGTGTTGTAGGCGAGGTAGGGCTTACGGCCCGAGCCGCCGTTATCGCTCACGAAGAGAATGAGGGTGTTCTTGTCGGCGCCGATTGACTTCAGGTGGGCAGTGATGCGGCCGATGGCGTCATCGAGCCCGAGGAGGAGGGCGAGGTAGCCGCGGCGGTCGTTGTCGGTCACGCTGGACGGGATGCGGGCGGCGATGGAAGGCGAGATTTCCAAGGGCGTGTGTACGGCGTTATAAGCTAGGTAGAGCATCCAGGGCTTCTGCTGGTTGCGGTCCATGAAGCTGATGGCTTCGTCGGTGAAGATATCGGTGAGGAACCCGTCGAGCTTCTGCAGCTTGTCGCCGCGGTAGATCATGTTATGCGAATGGCCGGAGCCGAATTCAGGATCGGCGTCCGGGTGCTGCGCGTAATTGTGTCCGCCGACGAGGAAGCCGAAGAACTCGTCGAAGCCGCGGGAGTTGGGGTGGTGCGGCTTGTCGAAGCCTTGGTGCCACTTGCCGATGAGGGCCGTCGCGTAGCCGACGTCGTGCAGCTCGTTGGCGATGGTGCGTTGATCGAGCGGCAAGCCGAGTTCGGCTTCGTTGCCGACGTGCGGATTGAATTCATGGCCGAAGCGGGTCTGGGCGCGGCCGGTGAGCATGCCGGCGCGTGACGGGCTGCAATAGGGGCAGGTGACGTAGCCTGAGGTACAGCGCACGCCTGACGCCGCGAGTGCGTCGATGTTCGGAGTTGGCACCGCTTTGCCGCCGTGGACGCCGATGTCGGCATAGCCTAGGTCATCGGCGAAGATGATGAGGACGTTCGGCTTGTCCGCGGCCGCCAGGGGAGACAGCGAGAGCAGACAGGCGAGGAGGGCGCGCACATTCATGGGGTGGAGTGAACACTACTCCTCGCCCCCCGACTTGACAGATTATTTATATGACCGCATTTGAATCAGCGGCTGAAGTCTGCGAGGTCGGTCGTCCCCTTGTCGGGACGAAGTTCGATCGAGCGGAGTCGCAAGCCATCCGTCTGGTCGCCGAGGTTGAAGCGGACGTGGATGGCCTGGCCGGTGACGGGCAGGGTGATGCTTTGCTCGGAACTGCCCGCGGGGATGGTGAAACGCACGAGGCTCGTGGGCAGGAAGTCGGGCTGCTCCTTGGTGCGCCAGGTAAGTGAAGCGTTGGTCGCGACCTTGGCGTCGGCCTTGATGAGGGCGGTGACAGGTCCGTTCAGGGTGAGGCCCGCCTTGGCGAGGAAGGGTTTGGCGTTCTTGGCCGCCTTAGGGTCGGTGGTGATGAGCAAGGCACCATCCTTGGTCGTGATTGTTCCGTTACGGCAAAGCCAGCCTTGGATGGATCCGGCCGGGGCGACTTTGGTCTTGGGTGAATCGGGCAGGGGCGGGATGACTTCATGCTCGGCGAAGAGGCCTTCGTGGTGCGTATCGAAGGTGGTCGGTAGACCAGGCGGCATCAGCGTCTCGCTCCAGTCCTTGAGTGCTTTGGTCAGGCGTGCCGCGATCTCGGGGTGGGCGGCGAACTGATTCTTCTTCACGTTCTCGCCATCGGGTTGCGAGATATCGAAGAGCAGCTGTTCGCGTTCACCGAGGCGGATGAGCTTCCACGGGTATTCCTGGACCGCGGCTTGCGAGCCCCAGCGCCAGAAGAGGCGTTCATGTGGCGTGCCTTGATTCTTGCCGGAGAGGAATGGAATAAGGTCCGCGCCGTCGAGGATGGGATCCTTCGGCAGTCCTGCGGCCGCGATCGAAGTGGCGGCGACGTCGAGGCTGATGACAGGCTTATCGTAGACCTGCCCGGCCGGAAGGTGGCCCGGCCACGCCGCGACGAAGGGCGTGCGGATGCCGCCTTCGGTGAGCATGCCTTTCTGTCCGATGAGTGGTGTGTTGAGCGAACCGTCCCAGTTCTTGCCCAAGGGGGCGCCATTATCGCCGATAAAGAAAATGAGCGTGTTCTTTTCCTGACCCATCGCCTTGAGCTTGGCACGGAGCTGGCCGAGGCCTTCGTCCATCGCGGCGAGCATCGCGAGCGCCTGGCGGCGTTCCTTCGGTAGTTCCGTCGGGGTCTTGGAGAACCACGGCTCGGGCGACTCCAATGGTACGTGCGGGGCATACCACGCAAGGTAGAGGAAGAATGGCTGCTCGGGCTTGGCGGTGCGGCGATCGAGGAAGGAAAGGGCGGCTTCGGTCTGTACGACGACACGGAAGCGGCTGTCGGCGACGACATGCGGAGCGTCCGCGAAGGGTTTACCCTGCAGGTCATGCGAGGCGTAGAACTGACGCATTTCGCCGCGGAAGTATTCGTCAAATCCCTGCGCGTGGGGCATGTGCTCCTTGGAGACACGCAGGGCCTTCTCGCCTTTCTTTCCGCCGACCAAGTCGAGGTGCCACTTACCGACTTGTCCGGTGACGTAACCGGCGGTCTTCAGGCGTTCGGCAATGGTCAGCTCGGCGAGCGGCAAGGGCCCCTTGTTGTTATCCTCGACGCCGAAGCGCTGTTGATAGCGGCCGGTGAGGACGCCGGCGCGGGAGGGCACGCACTGCGGGGCAGAGACGTAACCGCGGGTGAAGCGCACGCCCTCGCGGGCCATCGCGTCGAGGTTCGGCGTGCGGATGTCCTTGTCCATGCCCTGCGCGCCGAGATCCGCCCAGCCATGGTCATCCGAGTAGATCAGGATGATGTTCGGCTTATCCGCGGCATGGGCCGCGACCATAGGGAGTAGGAGGACGAGGAAGCAGCGAAGCATGGTAGGCTCTTACGGAGAGGTCGAGGTGACGCGCAGTCGACGGAATTCTAGGGCGCCGGCTTTTTCGCCGGTCGGGCCACCCGATTCACCGCCGAGACCAAAGGTGAGTTTCTCCTCGGCGATGCACGGGTCCGAGGCGCGGATGACATTATCGTCGACGGTGGCTTCCAGTTTGTCGCCGCTGAAGACGATGCGCACGTGGTGCCAAGCCTCCGGGGGCAGTTGGACGGGCACTTTGGCAAGTTCCTTGTTCTCGCCCTTCTTGGGATGGCCGAGGATGCGGAGCTCTTTCGTGGTCATCACAAGATGACAGGTATGCCCTCGCTCCTGGCTGCCGTTGAAGATGATGCCGGCGAAACTGGCCTTGCCGACGAGGCGGAAGTCGCATTCGACGACACCGTCTTTCAGTGGCAGTTTATGCACCTTGACCGGACCGTGGCGGCGGGCGCCTGACTCGAAGCCGCGCATTACGCCGTCTTTGGCGCTCCAGGTGCCTAGCCCCCAGAACCAGTCCTTGGAGAGTTCCTGGTCGAACTTCTCTTCGAGGATGATCTTGGGCTCCGCGGCTTGGGTCGCGGCGGCGAAGAGCAGGAGGCCGAGGAAGCGCATCACTTCTTCGCTTCGACCTTGGTGCCGTTGATCGTGAGGTTCTTCACGTCGGCACTCTTGGTGCCGGCCAGCCAGCTGCGGGCCTTCTCGGTGGCAATATAGGCGTGCTTGGCCTTGAGTTCGACGCCGTCAAGATTGGCGGCCATCTCGTCGCCCTTCCATTCGACGCGGAGGTGGTGCCATTCACCCTGCTTGGCGGTGACCTTGGTCGTGGCGATGGTGTGGGAAGGGGTGACGGAGTCTTCGGCAATCGAGAGGGCGGTGGGCGTCACGACGACGCGGGCGACGTGCTTGGTGCCATCGCAGCCGACGAGGAAGCCGCCAG
>JBAXMD010000018.1:0-22170 GCA_037134475.1 Verrucomicrobiota bacterium
TTCGCGGCGGCCTTGGCGGCCTCGCGCTTGGCGAGCATGCCAGGCGAATTCCACTTGATGACGTGGTAGGTCGCCTGCCCTTCGCCGACATTGCGGATGGCGTGTTCGATGTTCGCGGCCTGGAAGATGACGGAGCCGGGGCCGAGCTTGATCCATTCCCCAGCGACGAGCGCCTCGACGGTGCCTTCCTTGACGATGAGCAGTTCCTCATCGGCATGCTGGTGGGGCGGGTGCGGAGCCTGTCCTTTGTCCAGGGTCGTCACATGCATCTCGAGCTCGTCGAGGGTGGCCGTCGGGGCGCGACAGATCGTGCGGGACTCGCCTACCTTGGACTTCTTCACGACCAGCTTCTCCCAATCGAAGGCCGCCGAGCCCATGATAGGCTTCGGAGCCGGGACGGTGGCGGCGAGGCGATCCTGGCCGATGAAACCGAAGAGTCCCAAGCAGACGGAAGCGGTCAGGGTGGCGACGACGAGGTCGCGACGGGTCGGGGTGATCATGGGTTATTTCTAGGAAACTCGCCGAAGGGAGTAAAGAGCCCTTCCAGACGCCTTGCCCTCGGGCCGACCCCGGGCCTAATCTGCCCTATGCTTCGCCCCGCGCTCCGATGGACGGCCGCCCTGCTCGCCCTAGCGTGCCTGCTCGCGGGCTGTGGCGACGGCAAGTCGACCGTCGAGAAGAAGGCCGCCGAAGGCTATCTGATCATCAACAACATGGCCGAGCCTTCCGGGCTAGACCCGCAGACGATCACTGGACTCAGCGAGAGTCACATCATCGCCGCCCTCTTCGAAGGCCTCGTCGGCTACGACCCCAAGGATCTCCACCCTATCCCCGGCGTCGCGGAGAGCTGGGCGATGTCGAAGGACGGCAAGACTTGGACGTTCCACCTCCGTGGCAACGCCCGCTGGTCGAACGGCGATCCCGTGACCTCGGCCGATTTCCTTTTCAGCTACGAGCGCATGCTCTCGCCGAGTTTCGGCGCCGAATACGCCTCCATGCTGCACGGCATCCGCGGCGCCAAGGACTTCGCCGCCGGCAAGACCAAGGACTTCAAGACCGTCGGCGTCCGCGCCCCTGACACGCACACGCTCGTCATCGAACTCGAGGACCCCATCCCTTATTTCCTGCAACTGCTCTGCCACCACAGCTGGATTCCCGTCCACCCCGCCACGATCCTCAAGCACGGCAAGATGGATTCGCTGAACACGCTGTGGACGCGCCCCGGCGCGCTGGTCGGCAACGGCGCGTTCACCCTCGAGAAATGGGAGGTCGCCCGCCGCGTGGTCGTGCGCAAGAACCCCCTCTACTGGAACGCCAAGGAAGTCTCGCTCAACGCCGTCGAGTTCCGCGCCATCGCCGACCTCTTCGCCGAGGAGCGCGCCTTCCGCGGAGGCGAACTCCATATCACCGGCGCCGTGCCGCCCTACAAGGTCGCCAAGCTACGTGAACAGAAGGCCCCGCAACTCCGGCTCGACCCGTTCTTCTCGACCGCCTTCGTGTGGGTGAACTGCGACATCAAGGGCATTAAGCCCATCGACCTCGCGGCCCGCAAGGCGCTCACCGATCCGCGCGTACGCCAAGCGCTGGGCATGGCAATCGACCGCAGTCTCATCGCGGAGAAGGTTCTGCGAGCCGGAGAGACGCCGGCGCTGCATTTCACCCCGCCAGGCACCGGCGGCTTCCAACCGGTCGCACGCTGGAAACAGGATGCGAACGAAGCCCGCCGTCTACTCGCCGAAGCGGGCTATCCCGGCGGCAAGGGCCTGCCGAAATTCGATTACCTCTATAACTCTTCCGAAGGGGCGCAGATGGTGGCCCAGGCCTACCAGGAGATGTGGCGTCGCGAACTCGGCGTCGAGGTCGAGCTACGCAACCTCGAGTGGAAAGTCTACCTCTCCGCGATGCGCAAGGGGGAATACCACCTCTGCCGCGGCGCCTGGGTCGGCGATTATAACGACCCGAACACCTTCCTGGAGATGCTCATCAGCGGCAATGAACTGAACGTCTCGCATTGGAGCGACGCCGCGTACGACCGCCTACTCGGGCTGGCGGCCAAGGAGACCGACGCGACCCGGCGGTTCGATTATTTCCAGCAAGCCGAGGCGCGCCTTATCGAGCAGGCCCCCGTCCTGCCGGTCGTCTTCAATAAGAATAAGTTCCTTCTCCGCCCCGAGGTGCAGGGCTGGTATCCCACCCTGCTGGACCAGCACCCGTTCACCGCCGTGAAGCTCGTCCCCGCGAAAGGGGATTGAACGTACCTCCGCCCGGACTACTCTCTTACTCAAACCCATGCGCTCCCTCGCCTTCGCCTTGCTAGCCACCCTCTTCGCCGTCTCCGGACTCGCCCAAGCCGAGCCCCTCCGTGCCGCCAGCGGAGAAGATAAGGCGTTCGCCAAGCTCCGCGGCATCACGTTCTTCTTCATCGACGTCACCACGACCGAAAGCCGCCCCGAGGACGCCGACCTGCGCACCGAGATCCGCGACGCGATGGAGCTTGAGATGCGCCGCGCCAACATCGTACCTAAATCCGTCGATGGCCTCACGCCCGAGACCACCACGCCGCTCCTGACCATCGAAGTCCGCCTCGACCGCGGCCTCGGCCGCTACAATGCCGACGTCATCCTCGCCGTCCGCGACAACGCCACCATCACCCGTAACAAGGAAGCCGTGCTCGCCCAGTCCTACGCCCAGTCCAAGCGCGCGATGGGCACCTCCGAATCGACGCTCAGCCGCGAGGTCAAGGCCCGCAGTCGCGAACTCGTGCAGGAGCTCCTGGCCGGGATCAAGACCCTGAAGTAAGGCCAAAGGCCTAGCCTCCTTGGAACTCCTGAAGAAGATGCGCGGCGACGGGGCCAGCCCTCCGCCGCGTTCTTCGCTATCCGTCATCGTCGCGACCGTGCTCGCCGCCGTGGCCGTCATCGGCGGGCTGTCCTACATGACCCGTGAGCTCGAGGTCATGCTGCTCCTGGGTTCCTTCGCGGCCAGCGCCCTGCTCGTGTTCGCCTATCCCGATTCCCCTTTCTGCCAGCCGCGCAACGTGATCGTCGGCCATCTCATCGGGGCGTTGGCCGGCCTCCTGTTCCTGCAGTTCTGCCATGTTTCGTGGTGGTGCGACGCCTTGGCGGTCGGCGTGGCGATCGGCGCCATGAAACTCACCCGCACGGTGCATCCGCCCGCATGCTCTAATCCCCTGATCGTCTTCGCGCTCAAGCCTGGCTGGACCTTCCTGCTTTTCCCTACCCTGACCGGCGCCCTGCTGATCGTGTTGGTCGCCCTCTTCTATCACAACTTGCGCCGCGAAGCCCGCTGGCCCAAGTATTGGTTCTGAACTTATGTCCTCCGTCGAAGCCCGCCTCACCGAACTCGGCAGCATCCTGCCGACCCCTCCCGCCGCCGCCGGCGCCTACGTCCCCGCCGTCCGCACGGGAAACCTGCTCTACCTCGCCGGCACGCTGCCGATGAAGGACGGTAAGGTCGTCTCGCTCGGCAAGGTCGGTCGCGAAGTGGACATCGTCCAGGCCGCCGAAGCTGCGAAGCTCTGCGTCCTTAACGCGCTGGCCAACGCCAAAGCCGCCCTCGGCTCGCTGGATCGCATCAGCCGCGTGGTGATGGTCAACGGCTTCGTCAACGGCGTCGACGGTTTCAGCGATAGCCCCAAGGTGCTCAACGGCGCCTCAGAATTCTTGCTCCAGGTCTTCGGTGATGCCGGTAAGCACGCACGCGCGGCGGTCTCCGTCAACGGCCTGCCCCTCGGCGTCTCCGTCGAAGTCCAGATCGTGCTCGAGGTCCGCGACTGAGCCGAATCAGCCGTCGCTCGCGCTGATCTTGGTGAAGTCGATCTTGAAGGCCTTGCCCGCCGGCGGCTTGCCGCAGTTACCGATCATCCCACAGGCGCGCTTGACCAGATCGGCCATATGAGGGTCGCCTGGTCGAACTACCCAGCCGGAAAAACTCGCGAAGCCGGAAGCGTCGATGGTAACCGTGACGCCACACGAGCCCGCGGAGGCGATCGTGGCGCCTTCGGCCGCAAGGAGTTCGTTCCAAGCGGTCCGGAGCCGAGCCTGGACTTCGCCGGCATAGAGCGCCTGTTCGGAAGCGGAGCCGCCTTCGCCGCCATTGTCGCCGGTACCGAAGCTGCGTCCCTTCTTGACGGAGACACCACCGATACCGCCGGTCTTGCCGGAGCCAGCCTTGCCACCCTTCTGCTTATTGAAATCGTCAATCGACATCTTGCCGGAGCCTTTACTACTCGGGCTGGTCTTGCCGGAGCTCTTGGCCATCGTCTTCGGCGAACCCGTCGAAGGCTCGGCAGCCTGTTCAGCCTGATCGCGATCGCGGAGAATCTTTTCGACGTCGAGCTTCTTAAGATGAATGCGGGCGACGCCGCTATTCGAGCCAGACTCCGAACCCTTGGCGACGCCGGCGGCTTTACCGACTTCGCCGGGGCGCTTGCCCGGAATACCGTTAAGGTCGACCACTAGGGTAGGGTCGAAGGCCTCGACGTTCTCGCCGCCATGACGCGCAGCATACCAGGAGAAACCAACGATGACGCCAAGAATGCCGAGATGCACCGCGACGGAACCGATCCAACCTTTGCCTCCGCTCGACATCTCAGCGCGTCTCGGTGTCGAGTCCCGCCTTCGTCAGGCCCTTGGCCTTGGCCGCGGAGAGGACATCAATGATTTTCTGGTAGGACAGCACGCCATCGCCGCGGATGCGGATGATCGGCTGATCGGCTTCTGGTAAAGCGGCGATGATGGTGAATTCGGCTTCCAGTTGGGCGAAAGTGACGGCGCGGGCGCCGATCGCGTAGGCCCCATTGCGGTCGATGCTGACGATGCGATACTGCACCTTGGTGTCGGGCGTCTTGCCGGCACCTTTCTCGGCTTTCGGCAGGTTGACCGCGGTCGTCTGCTCGAGCACCGGCGTGGCGATCATGAAGATGATCAGCAGCACGAAGCAAAGGTCGAGCATCGGCGTGACGTTCAGCTCGCTGATGACGTGGAGCCGGTTGGGCCTGGAGAAGGAGCGGGCCATGCGGGCTTACTGCGCGTCTTCCCAACCCGGCAGGGCGGCGGGAGGTTCGGTGGCGACGGGAGCCGGAGCGACAGGGACGCCGGCGGCGAGGGACGGAGCAGCGGCGCGAAGGAGGCGCTCGCGTTCCTGGACGGCCTCGAAATTGCGACGGGCTTCACCTTCGAGCTCGAGCTCGACGCGATCGGCGAGCGAGCTCGCAAAATTCTCCAACTCGGTCGTCATGATTTTCACCTGCGTAAGCAGATAGTTGTAACCGAAGGTGGCGGGGATCGCGACGAGCAGGCCGAGGGTCGTCGTGACGAGAGCGCCGCAGACGCCGGGGGCAAGCTGCGCGATGCTGGCCTTCTCGGTCAGCGCACCGAAGGTGACCATCACGCCCCAGACGGTGCCGAGGAGGCCGAGGAACGGACCGCCGGAGACCAGCGAGCTGAGGATTACCATCTTGTCCTCGTATTTCACCATCGTGCGGGCGACGCCGCGCTGCACGGCGTTCTCGACGTGACCCATGCACAATGTGACGTCGGACTGGCGGACGAGACGGCCCTTATGGCGCTGCACGGCGGAGACGGCTTCGGCGACGAGGAATTCGTAAGGTCCGAGATTCGAACCGCGCGGAAAATTAAGGGCGACGACGGAAGGCTCGTCGCGCAGGCGACGCTCGAAGGCATGGTTGCGGCGGCGGAGTTCCTGGACGTCGGACCATTTACCGATCATCGCACCCCAGCCGATAAAGGAGCAGATGAGCAAGACGCCCGCAACGGCCAGTCCGGCGCTGTCCATCTGCTGGAAGTACCAGAGAGCGCCCTTCGCCGAGTCAGCCAGCACGATCATAAGGACAGGAGAAAGCATCGCTTTCATAGGCAATCCGCCCTCGGCATGGCTTCAACCTGAAATGTTCGCCGTCGCACTTGAATCGGAAGCGGTTCGCGTGCACTATGGGCGTGCTTGATTCCTCGTCCGCCATCCTGTCAGGGCTGCGTCCAGAACGCCGCCGTCTACTTTACCCTCGTCGCCGGGGGTAAGGCCGAGACCTATGCCTGCTGCCAAGGCTGCCCCTCCCTGCTCTCGGACTCCATCCTGCCCTCGCTGGCGCTCGGGCTGAAGCTGACCGTCCCGACCCCTGTCGGTCGGGGTAAGTGCCCCACCTGCGGCTTCCGGTGGGCCGACTTTGACCGTATCCACCGCTTGGGCTGCCCGACCTGCTACGAAGCCCATGCGCCGCAGGCTCTGGCCACCCTCGCCCGTATCCAGCCTGGCCTAGAGCACCATGGACGCCGCCCCTATGACGCCACGGTCGACCGTGAAACCAAACTGACCAAGGCGCGCGACCTACTCAAGTCAGCCATGAAGGAAGAGGACTACGAGACCGCCGCCGTCCTCCGGGACCAGATCGCCGAGCTCGAAGCCGGCCTCCCCGGAGCCAAGAAATGACCTTAGGATGAAGCCCTTAGCCCTGCTGACCAATGACGACGGCATCAACGCCGCCTTCCTCCACGCCTTGGTCGCCGCCTGCGTGACCGAAGGCTTCGACGTCGTCGTCGCCGCCCCCTCCGGTGAACGCAGCTGGATCGGCCGCGCCTTCAGCCGCCACCGCGAAGTCACCCTCGCCGACTACCCGAACCTTGGCCGCCAAGCCTGGTCCATCGACGGTACCCCTTCCGACTGCGTGAACATCGCCCTCGGCCACCTGCTGCCCGTGAAGCCCGACGTGGTCCTCTCGGGCATCAACATCGGCTTTAACGCCACCATGCCGCTCTGCCTGAGCTCCGGCACCCTGGCCGGGGCGACCGAAGGCACGGCCTGGGGCCTGCCGGCCGTGGCGTGCTCCCTCGACCTCGAGCAATCCCTCTTCGAACAGGTGCACCGGAACTCGTCCATCTGCCCTCCGGCCCTCCGCCCGCACCTCGAGGCCGCCTGCCGCCACGCCGCCCACTTCGCCAAGGGACTCGTCGGCCAGCCCAGCGATAGCCTACACGTACATAGCCTCAATTACCCCGCGACCGTCACCGACGACACCGCGATGGAGCGGAGCACACCGGCGCTCGTTCGCCACGGTTCCCTCTTCAAGCGCTCCGCGCAGGGCTTCTCGTTCGCCTGGAACGACGGCGAGAAAATCACCGCCGATAAACAATCAGACCTCGCCGTTTTGGAGCGAGGCCTGATCAGTCATACGGTCTTCGACTTCAGCGGCACCGCGCCGCTCTAAGCCGACTCAGTGCGTGTGGCCGTGATCGTGGCCATCGCCATGATCATGGTCGTGGTCATGATGGCCTTCGCCAGCGAAGAGAACCGGCAGGAGGAGCACCAGGCCGCCAATGAAGGCGGGCGCATAGGCGTTGCGCAGGCCGTGGGCCGCGAGGAAGGGATAGAAGGCGACGTAGCTGGCGAAGGCCCAGGCGCCGAGGTGATTGGTAAAGAGCCAGAGTCCCTTGAGGCCACCATCGTTGGCGCGACGCTGGACATGCACGGAGAGGAAACCGGAGAAGAAGAGCGCCGAGAGGATCAGCAGGAAGACGGCGAACGGGGCCCAGCCTTCGACGGCGTGGTGGTGGATCTCTTCGGCCTGCTTCTTGAGTTCAGGCTCGGCAGTAGCTTCGGCGGCGGCGACAGCGGCCTTCTCGTCGAAGGCCTTGCCCTTCGCGGCGGTCTTGGCCTTGGCGACAGCCTTATCCACGAGGGCGACCTTAGCGGCGGCTTCCTTCGCATGGGCGTCAGACTCCGGAAGAGTGTGGCTCATGTAATAGTAGGCGCCGACGGAGATACCGTAGAAGACGGCTCCGAGGACAAAGGTGTTGATGACCAGGCCGAGGCGGCCGAGGGGCTTGGTAAGATCCAGCGAGAAGCTCATGGTGAGAAACCGCAACCTAGGTCGCCCGCCCTTTCCTTCAATTCCAAACTTGGAAACCGCCCCGTTCCTCGCCTCATAAGGGCTTCGCTATGGCCCACCCCCTTCCCGAAACCGTCCTTTTCGACCTCGACGGCACCCTGGTCGATAACTTCGAGGCCATCCACCGCTGCTATGACGACGTGATGAGCATGATGGGGCTGCCCGGCGTGACCTTGGAGCAGATCCGCCGCGCTGTCGGCGGGTCGGTCAATGTCACGGTCGTCAAACTGGCCGGCGAAGCCAACGCCCCCACCGCCACCCGCCTCTTCCGCGAACACTTCCCCTCCGTGATGTACCACGGGCTGCGCGCCTACCCAGGCTGCCGCGAAATCCTCGTCGGCCTGCGCGCCCAAGGCATCCGCGTCGCGGTCTACACGAACAAGGACGACGCCAACTCGAAAAAGATCATGGAGCACCTCGGGCTCGATGATGCCGTCGACGCGGTTTACGGCACCAACGTCCATCCTTGGCGCAAGCCCCAGCCGGAGTTCACCCATTTCATCCTTTCCTCCTTCAAGGCGCGGGCCGAGACCACAGTCATGGTCGGGGATTCGCCGTTCGACATCGCCACGGCCCGCAACGGCAAGCTCGCCGCGATCCATTGCGTGACGACCGGCAGCCACACCGCCGAGGAACTCGCCCCCTACGCCCCGGACACCGTCCATGCCGGCCTGCCCGAACTGGGCCGCACGCTCTTCGGTCTAGGCTGATTTTCGTTTCGCCCCCGCCCCGCGGGGGTGATTGGCTACCCGCATGTCGCCGCCACGCGAACCGCCGCGCGGACCCGAAACCACCCTTTCGGGCGTGGTCGAGCGCATCCTGTGGCTCGACGAGGAAACGCATTTCACGATCGCAGAACTCGCCCCGGAAGCCGGCGATAAAGTCATCATCCTCGGCAACATGACCGGGCTGCAGTGCGGCGAGACCGTCGACGTGAGTGGCCACTGGGAACGCCACCCTTCGCACGGCCCGCAGCTACGCGTACGGACCTTCAGCTCTCGCCTGCCCTCTTCCGTCCACGGCATCCGCAAATACCTCGGCAGCGGCCTCATCAAAGGCATCGGTAAGACCTATGCCGACAAGATCGTCGCCAAGTTCGGCGTCCGCACCTTCGACATCATCTCCAACCAGTCGGGTCGCCTCCGCGAAGTCGACGGCATCGGCCCCGGGCGCGCGAAGGCCATCAAGGCCGCGTGGGATGACCAGAAGGCCCTGCGCGAAGTCATGGTCTTCCTGCAGACCTACGGCGTGACCAACGCGCTCTGCGTGCGCATCGTCAAAGCCTACGGCCAAGACGCCAAGAAGGTGCTCACCAGCGAGCCGTATCGCGTGTGTCGCGAGGTCGAAGGCGTCGGCTTCAAGACCGCCGACAAGATTGCCCGCAACCTAGGCCTCCCCACCGCCGGCCCGCAACGCGTCGACGCGGGCATCCTGCACACGCTCGAAGAACGCGAAGGCGAAGGCCACAGCGCGTTCCCCGACGAAGGCCTACTCGAGAAAGCTACCGAGCTCCTCGAGGTCGATAAGACGATCGTCCATGACCGCCTCCGCAAACTGATGGAAGAAAAGGCCGTCGGCGTGCTCTCCACACGCGGTGTCCGCCTCGTGCAACTCCGACCGCAGGAGAACGCCGAGAAGTCCATCGCCGCGTCCATCCAGCGCTTTCTCGCCACCCCGTCCGGCCTGCCGACCATCGTCGCTGACAAGGCCGTCGAATGGGCCCAGACCCGCGCCGGGTTCGCCTTCTCGCCCGCCCAGGCTGCGGGCGTGCTCATGGCGCTGCAGAACAAGGTTACGGTGCTCACCGGCGGCCCCGGCACGGGCAAGACGACCATCCTCAAGGCGCTCTGCGACATCCTCAGCGCCAAGCGCGTGCGCATGGCCCTCGGTGCGCCGACCGGCCGGGCGGCGAAGCGCATGACGGAGGCCACACGCGTCCAGGCTTCGACGATCCATCGGCTGCTGAAGTTCGATCCGGCGGCCGGCGGCTTCACCGCCAACGCCGATAACCCGCTCACGACGGACTTCGTCATCATCGACGAATCCTCGATGCTGGACACCAAGCTTGCGGCCTCGCTCCTGCGCGCCGTCCCCGGCACGGCCCACCTGCTGCTCGTCGGCGACGTCAACCAGCTCCCCTCCGTCGGCGCGGGCAACGTGCTCGGCGATCTCATCGACTCCGGCGCCGCCGCGGTCACACGCCTGGATACGGTCTTCCGCCAAGGCGCCCGCAGCGGCATCGTCACGGTCGCCCACGGCATCCTGCACGCCGATACCACGCCGCCCGCGCCGGTCGAAGATCCGACCAAACTCGACTTCACGCAGGACATCCACTTCGTCCGCGTCGATGACCCGGAGGCCTGCGTGGCGATGGTCACGAAGCTCTGCTGCGACATTCTCCCGAAGGCACTGCGCTTCGACCCCCTCCGCGACATCCAGGTGCTCGCGCCGATGCACAAAGGGACCGGCGGCATCCAAGCCTTCAACCAGGCACTGCAAGGCCGCCTTCGCGGCGCCGACGCGCGTCCGGGACGCATCCAGCCAGGCGACAAGGTCATCCAGACCCGCAACAACTACGACAAGAACGTCTTCAACGGCGACTTCGGCGTGGTCCTCGGCCAGAACGAGGAAGGCACGTTACTGATCGACTTCGACGGCGCCCGCGTGGAACTCGAACGCGGCGAACAAGGCGACCTGCACCTCGCCTACGCGGTGAGCATCCATAAGTCCCAGGGCTCGGAATTCCCGGCGGTCGTGGTGCCTCTGCTCCGCCAGCATAGCATCATGCTCGCACGCAACCTCGTCTACACCGCCGTCACCCGCGGCCGTAAGCAGGTCATCCTCGTCGGCGACCCCACCGCCTACGCGATGGCCGTGCGCAACGCCTCGGATTCACGCCGCATCACGGGGCTACTCCCTCGCCTGCGCGGCGAGGAGTGATCAGAGCTTTACCCTCATCGTCCCGCGTGTGACGCCGAGCTGGTTCAGGACTTTGAGGTCGTTCCAGAGCGCGGTACCATCGAGGTCACCCTTGAGCAGGGCCTGATATCTCTCGAGCGTGCGCGTGACGGTGGACGCATCCTCGTCGACAAACTCGACGCGGAAGCGGCGGACGCCGAGGGAAAGCAGCTGAGTGACGTATTCGGCACCAGTCTGGGCACGCGAATTGAAGAGCGTGTTGCGGCAGCCGGCATCGGCCTTGAGGATGTGCTCGGCGCCGACGCGGTCGCGCAGTTTGACGCGGTGCGTCTCGCACGGGCGGCCGCAGTCACGGTAATCCTTCCCCTTGGAAAGAAAGGCGCAGAACACGCAATGCTCCATATGGAACATCGGCATATGCTGGTGGACCGTGACCTCGAACCACTCCGGCGGAGCGGATTGGAACAAGGCCGTCACCTGCTCCGAGTTAAGATCATAAGAGACCGTCAACCCTTCGAGGGCGTGCTCGCGCATGAGCCACTCAGCGGTGAGACCGTTGGCGACGTTCAGGGAGAAATCGGCACGGAGGCGCTTGCCCTTGAAGGCGCGGAGATCTTCGTGATTACGGACCAAGTAGCCGTCGGCCTCGCAGGAAAGGACGATCTCGCTGATGCGTTCTTCACCCTGCTTGTGGATGCGCGGGCCCATGGCCCAGAACTCGACCTTACGACCGGCTTCTTGCTCGTAGGCCCGGACGCGGGCGACGGCGGCGCGGAACTTCTTCGGATCCTCGTATTCGGCGTAGATGACGCGGGCTCCGCTCGCGAGCGCGGGCTCCAGCTGCTCGGGTTCGCGGATGACGACGATGATCTCGGCTTCGCCCGGGCGCTTCGGCTCAAAGGGAGCGACCTTCGTCGCGGCTTCTTCGAAAGGCAGGAGCGTCCAGCGCAGCGGCAGGCTGCGGAGCTTGGAAATCTGTTCGGAGAGGTCGCGGCGGAGGCGATTCAGTTCGCTGACGGGAATGATGAGGGCGCCATCAAGGTCGGCCTGCAGCTCACCCATCTCGAAGCCAGTATCGCCGAGTCGGCCCAGCTGATCGCGTAAAGTCGTGACGTCCATCGGACGCTTCTCCGCCGCGGCGCAGGGCATCGCGGTCTCGCCGGCGACGACATGGCCTTCGCCGTCGTTGAATTCAACGCGCAAGGGCTGCCCCAGACGTCCGATCACCTTGGCGTGGAGCGGACGACGGTAGTTGGCCTTCTCGCGATCCCACGAATCATGGAGTCGTTTATCGAGTTCCTGGTCCTTGGTCTTCCAGAGGATGGCGCTGGGCTTCACCTGCGACCAATCCACGTCTTCACGACCGAAGCGGATGAAAGTCAGCCCGCCGCGAGCGGGCTCGAGACCGTGGACGAAACCGCCCTGCTCGCGTTCGGCCGGCTTGCCTTGGTCGAAGACCACGCCGTCGCCGGGCTTGAGCGGGCCCTCGAGGCGCATCGTCACGCCGTTGGTGCCGACGTCGACGACGGTGCCGAGGTAGGCGCCGCGCTTCTTACCGAAACGGGCGTGGACGAGCTGCTGGTTGTCGATGCCGCGGAGCCAGCCTGGGTATAGGCCGCGCGAGAACGTCATCTGCATCGCGTAGTCCTCTTCCTGGCGGACCTGCAGGGCGGCGCGATCGGCGTCGGCGCCCTTCGCGAAAGCATCCCAAGCGGCGTCGACCGCGCGGCGGTAGGCCTTCGTGATGGCGGCGACGTATTCAGGGGACTTCAGACGGCCTTCAATCTTCAGCGAACGGATGCCTGCGCGGATGAGGTCTGGGACGACCTCGATGCCCGCGAGATCTTGCGGGGAAAGCAGGTAGGCCTTGTCGCCAAGGTCACGCACCACGCCGTCGACCACCAACTCATAAGGGAGACGGCAGGCCTGGGCGCATTCGCCGCGATTAGCGGAACGTCCGCCGAGGGATTCGCTCGTCAGGCACTGGCCGGAATAGGCGACGCAGAGGGCACCGTGGACAAAGACTTCGAGGTCGAGCGGCGCACCCTTAGCGGCCTGCTGGGACTGCATCTTCTGTATCTCTGGGATCGAAACCTCGCGGCCAAGGACGGCGAGCGAAGCACCCAGGTCACGGGCGTAGTCGACGCCAGCGGCGCTGGTCACCGTCATCTGCGTCGAAGCGTGGATCGGGAAGTCGGGCGAGATACGGCGGATGAGGCGGCAGATGCCAGGGTCTTGGACGATGGCGGCATCGACGCCGGCGGCGATGATCGAGCGGAGCGTGCGGGCGGCTTCCGCGAGCTCGTTGGGGAAGATGAGCGTATTGAAGGTCACGTAGCCCTTGACCCCGCGGCCATGCAGATAGGCCATGAGCTCCGGCAAGTCGGACTCCTCGAAGTTCTTGGCCCGGACGCGGGCGTTGAAGCGGCCTACGCCGAAGAAGACGGCGTCGGCGCCGTTCTCGACCGCCGCGCGGACGCAATCCCACTCCCCGGCGGGGGAGAGGACTTCCGGCTTGCGAAGGGGAGCGATGAGGCTGGTGGCGGACACGAGGACAGGAAGGCATAGTCCGCCCCTCCCTGCAAAGAGCAATTAAGGCCCCCGAAAGGCCCCGCGGCGCTTCCAGGATTGCCCCGGGGCGACCTTCCCACCCTAATTGAACCCATGTCCGACAAGCTCGAAGAAATCTTCCAGATGCAGCAGGCGCTCAACAAGCGCATCGGCGTCGAAACCGCCGGCATGACCGAGGAAGAAAAGATCAAATGGGTCCTTAACTACCTCCGTGCCATGCAGCAGGAGATGGCTGAGCTGACCGACTCCGTGCCCTGGAAGTGGTGGGCCAAGTACCAGAAGTTCGACGAGCAGAACGCCCGCGTCGAGGTCATCGACCTCTTCCACTTCCTCATTTCCATCGCCCAAGTCCTCGGCATGTCCGCGGACGACGTCTATCAGGCCTACCTGAAGAAGAACGCCGTGAACCACCAGCGTCAGGATTCTGGCTACGTCAAGAAAGACGAGAACGACTCCCGCCATATCTGAGCCCACCCCCATGCGCCACCCCCTCGCCCGCCGCTCCGGCTTCACCCTGATCGAACTGCTGGTCGTCATCGGCATCATCGGCCTGCTCTCCGCCATCACCTTCGGCCTGTTCCGCGCCGCCAACAACAGCCGCAACAAGTCCAAGTCCCGTGGCGACATCCAGGCCGTCGCCATGGCCTGCCAGAGCTACCGCAAGATGTACGGCGACTTCCCCTCCTGCGCCACCGGCACGGACGACCGCTTCCGCCGCGACCTATTCGACCAACTCATCGGCCGTCGGCTGATTCGCACGACGACCCCGGGCGGCCTACCTGCCCTCCTCAACTACGACGATACCTCCCTGCCGACCGGCTCCGCTGGTCGCCAGATGCGCAGCTTCCTCAGCAGCGGCGAGATCAACACCAACGACAACACCAAGATCAGTGCCGATGACTGGAAGGGCAACAACCCCGCCTGTCGCGAACTGGTGGACGCGTGGGGTAATCCCTACGACTACCGCTATCGCGTCCTGACCGCCGGTAAATACACCGACTGGAAGTCGCCTAATTTCCTCTTCGTCTGTGCCTCCGCCAACTACATCGCCGCCCCCGTCGAAGGGGATATCCTCGCCCTCGGCGAGTACTGGGATCCGGCCGCTTCCGGTGGCACCACGATGATCCGTTCGGGAATCGTCCCGACGTCTTATTTCGACGAAAACGGCGGCACCACCGGTCCGTTCCGCGCCGACAACCTCGTCAACTGGGGGAACTGACCTCTCGCTCGAGAGGCTTCCGTAACAGGAAGGCCAGTCCGACGCAGAGCAACCACGCCAAGGCGGCGGTGGCGAGGGTGTGCGACAGGAAGTGCTCGCCGCGGGCAACCTGGTAAAAGCCCATCCAGCAGCCGACGGCCAAGCCCAAGGCAAGGCCGCGCCAACGACGGGTTTTTAGGATCCAATAAAGTCCCAGCAAGGCGAAGCCACCGCTGGCGTGCCCAGCCGGAAACGCATGGCTGGGATAGCCCGCTGGCTTGGTCTGGAAAAGCAGGAGGTGATCATAGGTGCCGCCGAAAGCCTTGAGTTCCAAGGGTGTCGCCATGCCAGTGACCGCCCGAAGCTGCGTGCAGACGACTGAAACCACCGCGAGGCAAGCGAGGAGATATAAGGCACGGACGCGGACGCGTTTCGCGAAGATCGCGGCACCGATCAGCAGCAATGCCCAGATGATGATGAGCGCCTTCGGGCCATCGTAGGCGATCGCGTGGCCAAGCGGATGCTCATGGGGAATCAGCCAATTCTTGCCGTTCCAGAAGAACGACTGGAACCATAGGTCGAGGGCGTCACCGCCCATGCCAGGCAGACCGAAGAACACCACGATCGCCAGGATCGAGATCGCGGGTGCGACCAACGAGCGTCGGTCAACGTGCGGGATTCTGGAGTCCGCCATGGTTGAAGAGGTCGTCGGTGGCCTGATAATGGATAATCGCTTCGTCTACTGCCGCAGCGTCCGGAGAGGTCACCGGCGTCAACGCGCCTGTAGCGAGGTCAGCCTTATACTGCACCGCTTGGCGCACGGGCTTGAGCACCGTCAGCAGGCCGTCCGGGCGCAGCACGGCGACCTTCTGGTAGTTGCTGATGAAGGCGCGCGGGCGGAAAGCCGGGCTCAACGCATCGCTACCGACAAAGCGGGAAAGGTAGCTCGCACCGAGGAGTCCGAGCACCGTGGGCGCGGTGTCGATCTGGCTCATCATCGTATCAAACTTACGCGGAGCGATATTGCCGGGCGACCAGATGAAGAGCGGGATCTCGTACTTACGGATTTCGAGTTCGCGCTTGCCGGCGACGGAAGCGCAATGGTCGGCGACGATGACAAAGACCGTGTCCTTGAACCAGGGCTTGGCCTCCGCGGCCTTGAGGAAGGCGCCGATCGCGAAATCGGTGTAGGCCACCCCGCCATCGCGATCGACGAGCTTGGGGTCGATCTTACCCGCCGGCCACGTGTACGGGCGGTGGTTCGACGTCGTCATCACGAAATGATGGAAGGGCTTGCCGGCCGCATGGGCCTTGTCGGCTTCCTCCAGCGACCAGCCGAAAGCGTCTTCATCGCAGGCGCCCCAGGCATTGCCGAAGGTCGCCTTCTTGCCAGCGGCTTCCTGACGCGGCAGATCCACCACCCGGTAGCCATTGGCCCCGAAGAAGTAGTTCATATTGTCGAAGAACCCGTCGCCGCCGTAGATGAAGGCCGTGTCGTAACCCTGCGTGCGCAGCACCGAACCCAGCGTCGTGAGGTCTTCGCAACCCTTGCGACGCAAGACGGACTGGCCGGGGATCGGGGGAATCGACAGCGTGAGCGCTTCCATGCCGCGCACCGTGCGCGTACCGCCGGCGTAGCAACGGGAGAACCAGAGCGACTCGCGGGAAATGCGGTCGAGGTTAGGCGTGAGGTTCTTCGCGCCGTAATCCGGCGAACCGTAGCAGCCCAGGAACTCCGCGCTCAGGCTCTCGACCGTGATCTGGATGACATTGAGACGACGCGCATCAGGTCGGCCAGCGGCCTTGATGCGGCGGGTGATGTCGTTGAGGTCGGCGCTCACCGGCGCGCCGCCTTGGGCGACGAGCGTAGCCCGGAGCTGGGCGACGGCATCAGGACGCGACGGATAGAAGCGTTTCCATTCCAGCTGATTGGCCCAGAAGGCGGCCAGAAAGGCGTATTCGCCGTTCTTCGCGAGCTCGGTGTCGTAACTATTATCCCAGCCAGGCTGAGGGTCGCCCATGTGGCGGAGTCCGGCCGTGAGGCGTTCGCCGACGGAGGTATGGGCGGTTGAGGCGGCCCGGAGGTCCCGTCGGCCAACGAAATAGGCAATGCACAGAATCGCGAGCAATGGCGCGAGCAGCGCAGCGAGGTTACGCCAGCGTGGCGTGGCATCGTCGGCGGCGCCCTCCTCCCAGCGGCGAACGAAGCCTAGGCGACGCCAGAGCAAGAAGAGCCCCGTCGCGACGACCAGCACGATGGCGATGATCAACGGAAGATTATAGGACTCCTTGATATTCTTCACCACCTCGGTCGTGTAGACGAGGTAGTCGACTGCGATGAAGTTGAAGCGGACGCCGAACTCCTCCCAGAAGAGGATCTCGGAGATTTTCCAGAAGGTGAAGAGGAACGCGCCGAAGATCCACGCCGCGCGTAGAGGCAGGCGCACCCAGGCGGAACCGTTCGGCCAGACCGTGCTGAGCAGGCCCATCGGCAAGGTCAGGAACCAAGCCATGAAGAGATCGAACAGCAGACCGACGAACAAGGCCGCGAAGGTCGACAGACCCCAGGAGACGCCACCAACCGAGGCTACAAGCAGGCCGAGGCGAAGGAGCGTGCCGAGAAGGACGTAACTGGAAGCCAGGAGCAAGGTGCCTCCCTGACGCGAACCCAGGACCTTCGAGAACAGCGATTTCACAGGGTGATTAGTCGGAAAATCGCTACCCTAGGGCGAGCCAATTAAACGCCGGCGCAGGGCTTCACCGTTCCGGCACTTCGTCGACGCCCGAACCGCCCCAAGGGTGGCAACGGCAGATTCGTCGGAATCCCATCCAGCCACCCTTAAAGAAACCAAAACGCGCAAGGGCCGTGGCTGCATAACACGAGCAGGTCGGGTGATAGCGACAGCCCGAGCCCGGGATCAGGTGGAGCGGCTTCGAAAGGAAACGCTGATAGAAACGAACCAGCCCCAAGGCCAGGCTCGCCAGCATCGTCGGACGAGGCTCGCTCATGCGGTCGGCCCGGACTTCGCCGCCAGGATTCGGACGGCCGCCGCGGCGTAGACCTTACGGAGCTCAGCCAGTGAACGCTTCAGCATACCCGAACGGATGACCAGCACGACCTCCCAGCCAGAGGGGAAGGCGGCCTCGTCGGTGCGGAAAAGCTCACGAGACAATCGCTTGGCCCGGTTGCGATCGACTGCCCGTGGAAGGTTCTTCTTGGCGGCGATGACGGCGAAACGAGCCTTACCCTTCTCGCCCGTCTGGCGGAAATTCAAAAGAAAAGGCCCGCAATCCAGTCGCGAGCCTGCTTGGCGGAGGCGGTTGAAATCGGCCGAGGCGCGAATTCGACGCTCCCGCGGGAGACGCATGGGGCTTAGGAGGCGCCGAGGCGCTTGCGACCGATGGCACGGCGCTTGGCCAGAACCTTACGGCCACCGGGGGTCTTGGAACGGGCGCGGAAACCGCACTTGCGGGCGCGGGAGATCTTTGACGGACGATAGGTCGGATGCATGGCTGTAAAGGAATAGCCAAGGACACCCCACCGAGGGTGTCAAGCCCCACGCTTCCCGGCTTGGCAGATGGCCTCAGGAGGGGGAGGATGGGCCCATGAGCCCGGAAAAAGGCAAACTAAGGCCCACCCCGCCCCGGGCCTACCTGAACCCCGAGTTCATGACCAGCCCCCAGGCCCGCGGCATCCGCGTGCTGACGGAGATGACCGAGCCGCATCTGCGCTTCAAGAAATACGGCGTCCGCAACACGGTCGTGATGTTCGGCTCCGCGCGCACGCTGCCCCCGGAAGTCGCCCGCAAGCGCCTTGAAGAAGCCAAGGCCATGGCCGCGAGCGGCGCCTGCGCCGACGCCGAATGCGCCCACCGCGTGCGCGTCGCCGAGATCGACCTGCGCAGCTCCGCTTATTACGAAGCCTGCCGCGAGCTCGCCTTCGAGATGACCAAATGGTCGCTCACCCTTCCCGAGTGGCAGCGCTTCCTCGTCTGCTCCGGCGGCGGACCCGGCATCATGGAAGCCGCCAACCGCGGCGCACACGAAGCCGGCGGTCGCTCGGTCGGACTCGGCATCGCCCTGCCCTTCGAACAGGAACATAATCCCTACATCACGCCCGAGCTCGACCTGGAGTTCCACTACTTCTTCGTCCGTAAATATTGGTTCCTCTATCTCGCCAAGGCCCTCGTGGCCTTCCCGGGCGGCTTCGGCACGATGGACGAGCTCTTCGAGATGCTCACGCTCATCCAGACGAAGAAGACCAAGAAGCAGTTCCCCGTGCTGCTCTTCGGCTCCGCCTTCTGGAAGGACACCATCAACTTCGAAGCCTTCCAGGAATGGGGCATGGTCTCGCCCGAAGATCGCGACCTCTACATCCACGTCGACTCCGTGAAGGAAGCGCGCGACATGCTGATCGAGATCATCACGGAGCGCTACCTGAAGCCCGACAGCGAAGCGAATGACTGAAGCCATCGGCATCGCCCTGACGACCCTCCCCTCCCGCGACGAAGCCGACCGCCTCGCCGCCGATGCGGTGGGCGCCGGGCTCGCCGCCTGCGCGCAAGTCGACGGACCGATCCGCTCCCATTACACCTGGGAAGGCAAGGTCGAGAGCGAAGACGAGTTCCGCGTGACCTTCAAGTACGCTGCGGCCAAGGGAGCCGACCTCGAATCATGGGTCCACGCCCGCCACCCTTACGCCGTACCGCAATGGCTCGCCTTCGCGGCCGACCATGCATCGCCCGGCTACCGTGCTTGGGTGCTCGGCGTGCGCTGATTCCATGGACCTGACCGCCGCTAAAGCCCTGCTCTACTGCGCCCTCGGGCTGTTCGTGCTCGTCGCCTGGGCACGCGAACGCCGCAAGCGCACGCTAAACGGCGAGCCGGAGAATTTCTGGCCGGGCACGACCTACGCGCCGATGGGAGCCTATTTCGTCGCCGCCGCCGGCGCCATCCTGATCACCATCGCCGAAGCCGCCGTCGAGAAACGCGCTGGACTCACCGCACTGCAGGACCACCTGCCCGCGATCTTCATCTTCCAGCTCCTCGGCGCCTCGGTAGTGGAAGAAATGCTTTTCCGCGGCTTCGTCGCGCCCGGCGAACTGTTCGGCCGGAAGCTGCTTACGCTGATGGTCGTCGGCTCGCTCGTCTTCGCGCTCATCCACAACTTCGACCTCAGCGAACCCGAAGGCCAGGTGAACGCCGTCTTCGCCTTCATCACATCGCTCTGGCTCTACGTCGTGCGCTTCAATCCGCTGAACCCGGACCGTTCGTTGCTACCGTGTTTTATGGCTCATACCGTTCGTAATTTGGCGGTCTTCGGGATTAAAGGAGCCCAAGGCTTCATAAGCTGGTAATTTGAGGAGGGTGGTCGGCCAAATCCGTTGCAACCACGGGCCAGCTTTGCTGTCTTGAAGATACCCCATGGAACCCCTCGAACCCGGTAACCGTCGCGATTTTCTGAAGCTCAGCGCGCTCGCCGGTCTCGGCTTCGGCCTGAGCGCGATCCCTTCCGCCGAAGCGAAGCCAGATCCCTCCCAGCTGAAGCATCGCGCCGCAGCCGATATCGGTGCGCCTCGCCCGCGCCCCGCCGGCAATAAGCCTGTCTGGGACCTGACGACGAAGCCCATCGAGAAAGTCCGCGTGGGCATCATCGGCCTGAATCGCGGTTCCTCTCACGTGGCCTCGGTTGCCTCCACCCCCTTTGCCGAAGTCGTCGCGGTCTGCGACATCCTCGATGATCGCGCCAAGGCGCAGGCCGAAGTCGTTCGCAAGAAGACCGGCAAGACGCCGATCGTTTACAGCGGCGATGAGAACGTCTGGGAGAAGATGGTCGCCCGCGACGATATCGACGTCGTCTACGTAGCCACGCCCTGGGAATGGCATAAGCCGATGGCCATCCGCTCCATGGAGCTCGGCAAGCACGCCTTCATCGAAGTGAACTGCGGGCTGACGGTCGACGAGTGCTGGGATATCGTCGACGCCTCTGAAAAATACCAGCGCCATTGCCCAATCCTCGAAAACTGCTGCTACGGCGAAGAAGAGCTCTTCGTCCTGAACCTCGCCCGCCAAGGCTTCTTCGGCGACCTCAAGCACGGCGAATGTGGCTACATCCACGACCAGCGCGTCAGCGGCACCGGCACCGGCCCCAAGGGCTTCACCTTCCTCGATGCGCAACGGGAATGGCGTCGTAACTATTCCACGCTGCTTCAGGGCAACGTCTATCCCACACACGGCCTCGGTACGATCTCCCAATACATGGGCATCGGCCGCGGCGACGCCTTCAAGTACGCCGTGTCCGTCTCTTCGCCCGAGTTCGGCCTTTCCCAGCTACGTGAGCGCGTGAAGCCGGACCGCGACCGCTCCAAGGATCAGAAGTTCGTCTGCGGTGATATGAATACCTCGATTGTGAAGACCGAGCTCGGTCGCACCATCGTCATCCAGCACGATAACACCAGCCCGCGACCCTACACGCGCGGCAATCTGCTCAGCGGCTCCCTCGCCACCTTCGCCGGCTACCCAAACCGCCTGGCAATCGACGCTGACAACGCGAGCCCGCTGCTCGATCCAAAGGAAAAGCGGAACAGCCACTCTTGGACCTACGAAGGCGATAAGCTTAAGAAGTTCATGGCGGCGAACATGCACCCCCTCCTCAAGAAGCTGATGGTCGAAGCCAAGAAGGTCGGCGGCCACGGCGGCATGGACCATGTGATGAGCACCCGCTTCCTCGACTGCATCCGCCAAGGCATCACGCCTGACCTCACCGTCTACGATGCCGCCTCCTGGTCAGCCTTAGTCGACCTCTCCGACCGCTCCGTCCGCGACGGCAGCATCCCGGTCGCCTACCCCGACTTCACCCGCGGCGGCTGGAAGACCCTCAAACCCCTCCCCATCATTTCTTAACTCTACCTCGATACGACCTAGGCATCATTTCCTCATACCCTCAGGCCCTCCGGCCCTCCTATCCTCACTTTCCCTAACCGCCCACCGCTCACTCCCTCCATCCCCATGACCCTCCCCGAAAACTCCAACCGACGCGACTTCCTTAAACTCGGCGCCCTCGCCGGCCTCGGCCTTGGCCTCAGCGCCGTCCCGTCCGCCGAAGCGAAGCCCGATCCCCGCGACCTCAAGCTCCTCGATGCGCGCGACATCTCCGCCACGCGTCCCCGTCCGGCCGGCAACAAGCCCGTCTGGGACCTGACCACCAAGCCGATTGAGAAAGTCCGGGTCGCCGTCATCGGCCTCAACCGCGGTCGTTCCCACGTGAACTCTGCCGCGAACATCCCGTTCGCTGAAGTCGTCGCCGTCTGCGACATCGTCGAAGCCCGCGCCAAGGGAGCCGCCGCGAGCGTCAAGAAGATCACCGGCAAGGAGCCCGCCATGTATTTCGGCGACGAGAACGCCTGGGAGAAGATGCTCGAGCGCGACGACATCGACGTCGTCTTCGTCGCCACCCCTTGGGAGTGGCACGTGCCGATGGCCCTCAAGGTCATGGAAAAGGGCAAGCACGCCTTCATCGAAGTCTCCCCCGCCGTCACCGTCGACCAGTGCTGGCAGC
>JBAXMD010000019.1:0-20913 GCA_037134475.1 Verrucomicrobiota bacterium
GTTGGTGGGTGGGTTGGAAAAAATCAGACGCGGTTGGCGAGGGCGCTCGCGGCACGTTCGAACACGAGGCCGCGCTCGGCGTAGCCACGGAACTGGTCGAAACTGGAGAAGCCGGGACTCAGCAAGATGGCCGAGGGAGCGGGCGCATCCTTGGCCGCCGCGACGACGGCGTCCTGCAGGGACGGATAGCAACGGGCCGACTTGCCCAATTCGTCGAAGTGGCGCTTCAACTCATCGGCCGTCTCACCGATAAGGTAGGCGGAGTCTACGAGCGGGGCAATATTGCGGACGAAGCGGGCAAGATCGCCGCCCTTCCACTTCCCTCCCCCGATCCAGCGGACCGGGATGCTGAACTCCGAGAGAGCGGCCTGGACCGCATGGAAATTAGTGCCCTTCGAATCGTTCCAGAATTCGACGCCTTTGTTCTCGGCGACCTTGCGGAGACGATGGGGCGGGACGCGGAAGAGGCGGGCGGCCTCCTCGAGATGGCGCATCGGGATACCGCGCGCCTGCCAATACTTGCAAAGGATGGCCCAGTTCTCGCGTTGCGGCCAGGAATCGAACACCGAGCCGGCGGGCACCGTATCGGCGACTTCAGCGCGGGTGGCGACGATGGCCTCCGCGGGCAGCTCGATGCCGAACGTACGGGCGGACGAAACGACGGACTCGCCGACGACGAGAATGCCACCGGGCATCATGCGTTCAATGAGGCGGAACTTGGCGCGGAAATAACTCTCCAAGTCACCATGACGATCGAGATGATCCTCGTCGAAGTTCGTCCAGAGCACCGCCTCGGGCGTGAAGTGGCGGAGGTCTTCCGCTTGGAAAGAACTGACTTCCACGATAGCGACGAACGAACCATTGGAGACCGTGCGATGGAGTGAGGTCAGCGGCAGGCCGACGTTACCGCAGGCGATGGCGTCGAGCCCGGAGCGCTTGAAGGCGAAAGAGAGGAACTCGGTGATGGTCGTCTTGCCGTTGGTACCAGTGATGGCGATGGCCGGGCCAGTCCAGAGCAGCGCACCGAAATCGAGCTCGGTCAGGCAATGGAGGCCGGCGCGGCGCGCGGCGAGGATCCAAGGGTGCGACTGCGCGAAGCCGGGGCTATAGACCAGGAGATCGTGACGGGCGGCCTCCTCGGGACCGAACTGCCGATTCTCCCCACGTTCGTCATAGATGACCGAGGCAAAGCCGGCCGAGGCCAGGGATTCCGCGACCGAACGCCCGCTCACGCCCTCGCCAAAGATAGCGGCGGGCCGGGTGAGCCGGCGTCGGAGGGATTCGGGGAACTCGCTCATCGGAGCTTCAGGGAAAGCAGGCCGAGGAGGCCGCAAAGAAGGGAGAGGATCCAGAAGCGCGCCACGACCTTGGTCGCGGGCCAGCCCTTCTTCTGGAAGTGGTGATGGATGGGCGTCATCAGGAACAGGCGCTGCCCGCCGGTCCGCTTGAAGTAGGCCACCTGCAAGATGACGGAGATCGCTTCGACGACGAACACGCCGCCGACGATCGCGAGGAGAAAGGGCTGGTGCATCAGGCAGGCCACCGCGCCGATGCCGCCGCCGAGCCCGAGCGCGCCGACGTCGCCCATGTAGATCTCGGCCGGAGCCGCGTTATGCCAGAGGAACACGAGGCTGCCGCCGACGAGCGCCGAGCAGAAGACCGCGAGCTCGCCCGCGCCCGGCACGTAGCTGATGCGCAGGTAGGTCGCGAACTCATGGTGACCGACGAGGTAGGCGACCGCGCCGAGGATCATCGTGGTGATGAGCACGCAGCCGATGGCCAGGCCGTCGAGGCCGTCGGTGAGATTGACCGCGTTGGAACAGCCCACGCAGACCAGCACGAAGAACACGCCGGCGACGCCGAGGCAGGCGAGGAAGGGCCAGCCGAGGGACTTCGCGGACCAGAGCGGACCGTTGAGGACCGGGAGCCAGATCTCGCAGAGGCTATCGCGATAGGCCGGATCAAGGAACACGATGCCCAAGGCGATCAGCGCGACGAGCCCCTGCCCTGCCAGCTTCATGCGCGCGGAGATACCATCGGAGCTCCCGTGACGGACTTTCAGCCAGTCGTCGTAAAGGCCGACGAGTCCCATCCCGATCAGGCACCAGAGGGCCGCGAGCACGAGGACGTTCAGCCGGGCCCAGAGGAGCACCGAGGGGATCATCGCGACGGCGATGATGAGGCCGCCCATGGTCGGGACCTTGCCCCCTTCTTTGGCAAGCTCGCCCATCAGCTTGGCCGAACGCTCCGGCTGGCGCAGGCGCGCGAGCACGGCGATGAGACGACCGGAGAAGAACATGCCCAGCAGCAACGCCGTCACGCCGGCCATGATGGCGCGGACGGAGATATACTCGAAGAGACGGAAAGGCCCCCAAGTGTGGACGAGTTCGCTGAGACGGTAAAGCATCCTAGTGGAAAGAGAGCGCGGAGCGCAGGGGTTCGGGCAGGCAGCGTTCGAGCGCGAAGGAACGGCTGCCCTTCAGGAAGACGAAGCCGCGGTGCGCGGCGACGCGGGCGGCGGCATCCTCGACGGAAGCCGCGAAGGAAAGCTCCACCCCGGGGAGCGCAACTCCCTGCAGCAACGCAGCCGACTCTCCGCCCAAGGCGACGACATGGTCGCCCGAGCGGAGAGGCAGCTGCGCGCCGCAGTCGCGATGGAGTTGCGCGGAGGTGGGACCGAGCTCGGCCATGCCGCCGAGCAGGAAAAGACGAGGCGCGGCGGAAGCGCGGCTGAGACGATCGAAGGCGCGGGCGGAATCCAGGAGCGAAGCCGGGCTGGAATTATAACAGTCGACGTAGAAGGTGCGGTCGCCTTCGACATGCACGCTGCCGCGACCGGCGGGTGGCATCCATGTCGCCGTCACTGCGGCGAGCGCTTCCGCAGGTCGGCCGACCGCGCGGGCGGCGACGAGCGCGAGCGCGGCGTTGCGGGCGAGGCCGTCGGAGATAGCGGCGAGCGGGAAGACCTCGCCATCAAGCACGAGCGAACGCTGGCCGCGGGCGTCGACGAGGAAAGCAGCGCGGACGAGACGGGCCGGCGCGACGGCCGGGGCGGCTTCACCTTCGAACTGCACGGCAACGCAACGACCCGCGTGAACCGCGAAATCGGGCCACTCCAGCAACGTGGCTGGGATGATCGCGCGGCCTCCGGGAGCGAGCGCGGCGACGAGCGTGGACTTCTCTCGGGCGACGCCGGCCAGCGAACCAACGCCTTCGAGGTGGACCGAGGCAACATTCGTGACAATCGCGAGGTCGGGACGAATGACGGCGGCGGAGATACCCAGTTCGCCCGGGACACTCATACCCGCCTCGATGACGGCGAAGCGATGAAGCGAGGGCTCGACGCGGAGCAGCATCAGCGGCACGCCGATGAGGTTGTTGAGGTTGGCTTCGGTGACAAAAGCCTCAGCCCCGAGGAGCGCGGCGAGCAACTCCTTCGTGGAGGTCTTGCCGACGCTGCCGGTCACGCCGATGACTCGGCCTGGGAACTCCGCGCGCCAGCGGGCGGCGACGCGGCGGAGCGCGGCGAGCGGGTCGTCGACGACGAGCTGCGGAAGGTCGTCGGCGACGGCGCGTCCGACCAAGGCACAGGCGGCGCCTTGCGAACGGGCGGCGCTGAGGAAGTCATGGCCGTCGCGACGTTCGGTGCGCACGGCCACGAAGACGTCGCCGGGGCAGAGCGCGCGAGTATCCGTGCCGAAGCCCGTAAGCGCGGAACGCGGGGCGACGGTCCAGCGGCCTTCGGCCCAAGTGGCCAGGTCGGCTGAGGAGAAAGTCGGCATCACGACTGCGCACCCCTCCGGAGCTCAAGGATTTCACGGACGACCTGGCGGTCGTCAAAAGGCACCACCGTGTCAGCGAATTCCTGGGTCGTCTCATGCCCCTTGCCGGCGATGACGACGCAGTCGCCGGACTTCGCGGCGGCGAGGGCACGGCCGATGGCGTCGCGACGATCGGCGACGAACTCCACGTTCGGCAAAGCGCCGAGGCCTTCACGCATGTCGGCGAAGATCCGCTCCAGGCTTTCCTTGCGGGGATTATCGGCGGTGGCCCAGGCGAGGTGGGCGAGGTCGGCGACGGCCTTGGTCATCGCAGGCCGCTTGCCGCGATCACGATCGCCGCCGCAGCCGTAGACGCAGAGGACGCGGCCGGGCGTGATGTCGCGGAGCATGCGCAGCGCGTTGCGGAGCGCGTCGTCAGTATGCGCGTAATCGACGAAGATCGGGAAGGCTTGGCCGGTTTCGACGCGTTCCATGCGGCCGGGGACGCCCGGGAACGAGGCCAGCGCAGACGCGAGGGCGAGCGGATCGCGGCCGAGGGCGGCGGCCATCGCGAGGGCGCAGAGGACGTTCGAGACGTTGTAGTCGCCCGGCAGCGTGGACTTGAAGACGGCGGAACGACCATCATGGCGGACCGTGAAGACCGCGCCTCCGGTATCGAGGGCGAGGTCGGTCGCACGGACGTCGGCATCGGCGGCGACGCCGAAGGTGATGACCACGCCGCGGCGGCGGCAGGCCTCGGCGAGCACGCGGCCGGCCGGGTCGTCGATGTTGATGACGCAGACGTCCGGTACGGAGCCGTTACGGCCGTCAAAGAGTGCCGTCTTGGCGTCAAGGTACGAGGCGAGGTCGCCGTGGTAGTCGATGTGATCGCGCGTCAGGTTGGTGAACGCCGCGACGCGGAAATGGAAGCCGTGGACGCGATCCTGATGGAGGGCGTGGGAACTGACCTCGAGGCAGGCGCCGGCGCAACCCGCGTCGGCCATCTGACGGAAGAAGGCGGAAAGGTCGGCGGATTCCGGCGTGGTCTTATAAGAAGGGATCGAGCGACGTCCCAGGTGATAGCGGACCGTGCCCACCAGACCCCATTGCGAACCGTCGGCCTGCAGCAGATGGCGCAGGAGCATGGAGATCGTCGTCTTGCCGTTGGTCCCCGTCACGCCGACCAGCTGGAGGGCCGCTTCCGGGTGACCGAAGAAACGGCGAGCGACCTCAGCGAGGGCTCGACGCGGATCGGCGACCTGGGCGGCGGCGACCGCAGGGAGGCCAGTGACCGGCTCGCCTGAGAGGATGGCGGCGGCGCCGCGGGCGATGGCGTCGTCGAGGAAGGCATGGCCGTTGGCGCGGAGGCCGGGTAGCGCGAAGAAGAGCGAACCCGGGATGATGCGCCGACTATCCGTGACGATCGACGAGATGCGCACGGAGCCATCGCCCGCCCGCCCGAGGACCGGGAGGCCTTGCAGGAGCGAGTTGAAGGTCGGGCGCTCCATGGCGGCGGGCATCATCACGGGGTGAGGCGTCATCGGCCGAGGTCGGCGACGTGGCCGCGCGGCACGGTGGAGACCGGAGGGATGTCGAGCCAGCGGATGCACTTCTCCGCGACGTCGCGGAAAATCGGGGCGGAGACCTTGCCGCCGTAGGCGATGCCCTCCCCTTGCGGTTCGTCGATGATCACCGTGATGGCGAGCTTCGGGTCGTTGACCGGGAAGAAGCCGGCGAACGAGGCGACGTGGTGCGAGGAGGAATAGCGTCCGTTGATGATCTTCTGCGTCGTACCGGTCTTACCCGCGACCTCGTAGCCGGGGATGTCGGCGATCGGCGCCGTGCCGCCCTTGCCGCAGACCGCGCGGAGGAGCGTGGCCATCTGCGTGGCCGTTGACGCGGTGATGGCTCGGCCGCGCGAGCGCGGGACGTAGTTCAGGATGGTCGCCTTCGTCTTCGGGTCTTCGACGCGGAGAACGAGCTGCGGCTGCATGAGCAGGCCTTCGGCCGCGACGACCGACATCGCGAAGTGCATCTGCATGGCCGTGACGCTGACCGAGTGGCCCATCGGCACGCGCGAGATCGTCATCCCATCCCAGCGCTTCGGCGGGATGAGCAGGCCGGGGACCTCGGCGCCGGTGATCAGGCCGGTGTTGGCACCGAAGCCAAAGGACTTGATGAGCGCGAAAAACTTATCCTCACCGAGACGTTCGGCGTACTGCATGCCTACCTGCACCGTGCCACGGTTGGAGGACTCACGGACGATCTCACGGATATCGACGGCGCCAATCGCATGCGAGTCGGCGGGCAGGGAGACCATGCGGCCGCGGTAAGGGACGCTCGTGGCGCTGCAGTCGAAGACCGAGTTCGGGGTGATGAGGCGTTCTTCGAGGGCACCGGAGATCGAGACGATCTTGAAGACCGAACCCGGCTCGTAGACGTCGGACACCGCGCGGTTGCGCTGGCTATCCATCGGCGCGGCCTTCGCGTCGAAGAAACGGTTAAGGTCGTAGGTCGGCCAGTTGGCGAGGCCGAGGATGCGGCCCGTACGCGGCTCGCTCACGATGATGATGGCGCCCTTCGGGTTATAGCGGGCGGCCGCGGCGGCGAGGGCGTCCTCGCAGGTCTTCTGGACGAGACTGTTGATCGTGAGCACGATCGTGCTGCCGTCGACCGGGGCGACCTCGCGGAGACGGTTGCTGATGATCTCGCGGTGGCGACCATCACGTTCGGATTCGATCCATCCCCTCTGGCCGAGAAGGAGCGGGTTCATCACGCTTTCGATGCCGGCGGCGGGCACACCTTCCTTATTCACGTAGCCGAGCACGTGCGCGGCGAGCTGGCCCTTGGGATAGTTGCGACGGTATTTCAGGTCGGCGCGAAGCGCCTTGATGCCGAGCGCCTTGATGCGCTTCATCGTGGACTCATTGACCTCGTGGGCGAGGATCGCCCAGCGGATCACCTTCTCCTCGCCGGCCTCATCGAGGCGGGTGGTGGTCTCGAAGGCCAGGCGGACCTTGGAAAAGGGCACACCGAGAATCGTCGCGACTTCGAGGGCACGCTCACGCTCACCCTTCCCGAAGGAATCCGGGTCCACGCCGATATCCCAGACATCTTCGGACAGCGCGAGGAGGTTATCCTGGGCGTCACGGATCTCGCCGCGGCGGCAAGGAATCTCCTGCAGCACGCGGCGGGCCTGCAAGGCTTCCGCTCGGAGACGAGGGGCGTCGACCCAATGCAACCAGACCAGCCGTGTGATCACGGCCAGGAAGCAGAGGTAAACGGCCCAAGCCAGCAAACGGTAGCGCGTTCGCCTGGCGTGGGGTAGGCTCATCGAGAGCGCGGCCCTCCCTGCCCACCCCAAGAGAGGGAGGCGATTTCGCGAGCCGTCATCCGGGGGCTCGCGGAAAGCATGGGGGTCGGGGATGCGACCGCCGGGAAATAACGGACCCAGACCACTTGTTCAGGGACCGGGGTCTTCAGCGAGTCACCGATACGCTGCTGAAGGTCGACGGTATTAAGGACGAAGTCACGCGCGCGACGGGCCGTCTCGAGTTCCTTCTTGGAGTAGGCGATGTCGCGCTCGATGCGCTGGATTCGATCGCCGATGGTATTGGCCTCTACGCGCAGACGCATGATGTTAATCGTCCCGACCGCGAAGGCACCGACCGCGGCGAAGACGAAGACCCAGGTAAAGTGGCGCGGACTCATACGGCGAGGCGGCGCACGGCGCGGAGGCGAGCCGAGCGGCTGCGGGGGTTACGTTCCTGTTCGGCGTCCGTGGGCTGGACAGCCTTGCGCGTCAGGAGGTCAGCCTGCTTCACGCGATCATCCTGGTTACGTGAGTCATCGCGGTCGACCGGACGGCCGGCGACCTCGTTCATGTAACGCTTCACGATCCGATCCTCGAGAGAGTGGAAGGAGATGACGGCGAGCACGCCGCCGGCGGTAAGCTTACCGAAGGCGAGCGGGAGGGCGTCGGCCAGAGCGCCAAGCTCGTCATTGACCGCGATACGGACGCCTTGAAAGGTGCGGGTGGCCGGGTGGGGACCACGGGGTCCAGGCGCGGGCGGGGCGGCTTCGGCGACCAGAGCGGCGAAGGAGGAGGTGCGGGCGAGGCGGCCGGTGCCGCGGGCGGCGATGATCGCGTTGACGACGCGGAACCAGCGGGGCTCCTCGCCGTAGTCACGGACGGCACGTTCGATCTCGGCCCGCTCGCCGCGTTCGAGGAACTCGGCGGCGCTGCGACCGACACGCGTGTCCATGCGCATGTCGTTCGGGGCGTCGAAGCGGAAGGAGAAACCGCGTTCCGGGACATCCAACTGGTATGAGGACACCCCAATGTCCATCAGAACACCGTCGAACAGCCCCGGAACGCGGTCAAGGTGGCGGAAATTTTCGGAATGGAAACGCAGGCGACCCGCATGAGCGGCGAGCAGGTCGGCGGAGCGTTCGCCGGCAGCGGGATCACGGTCCATCGCGTCGACCGTGCAACGCGGCGCGCGGGCGAGGATCGCCGCGGTGTGGCCGCCACCGCCGAAGGTGCAGTCCAGGTAGGCACGACCGTCCTGCGGAGCGAGGAGCGTCAGGCACTCCTCAAGCAGGACTGGAACGTGGCTGGTCATTCGGCGGGCTGTGAATAAGGTGTGAGCAGTGTAAGTAACTTTCGGATACGCCTCACAAGCCCAGCTCGCGCAAGGCGCGGAGGATGGTGAGCGCGTACTCGGATTCGCGGTCGGCCTTGGGCGGCGTCGGCGAAGAGATATGGAAGGTGGTGAAGCCGCCGCGGAAGATCACCTCGTGCTCGAGCTTCGCTTCCTTGACGATGTGGTCGTTGAGCGTGATGCGGCCGGCCTTGTCACACGTGACCTGGATGCTGTTCGTGCCGAGCAGGCTGAGCGCGTCCATCTTCACCGGATCGCTGACGGTCACCTGTGAAGCCGCGACGCGGATACGTTCGGCCATCGACGGAGGGAACACCACGACCGAGGCCAGCGCCGGGTGATACATCGCGAGAAAAGTCGCCTCCGCATCGAAACGCCAGGCCGCCGGGATCGTGACACGGTTCTTCTCATCCAACTTTCCGTTGTGGATGCCCGTGAAGAGACCGTTGTTGGCGCCAATAGACATTGCGTATGGGGAGTTGCCCCCAGATGACCCACTTTTCCCCACACCTCTCCACCCGTCAACATTTTAGCCTCCGATCTGCCCAATTTCTTGTTCACAGCGCGGCCTGGTCACTTAAATGACTGTTTTCAGTCTTTATTTAACATAAGTCACTATTGGGTAACTGTTTATGATAAAAATAGGCGAGAGGAGCTCTTTTTACCCCTCCCCGGACTCGCCTGGTCCATCCTCGGGGATCCGGCCAGCCGTCTCCGCGCTCGGCCCATGTAATGGCTTTATCATTACAAAAAGACCCCTTTCGCCGCCGACGAACAAGGGCGAAACTGTTTGCCAACGGACCCCGGCTGTGCTTTGACTGCAAGCACTCAACCACGACTCTTGCCCATGAAAACCGCCCTCGCCCTCCTCGCCGCCCTCGTCCTGACCGGATGCTCCACCCAGCTCGGCGTGGACAACAGCCAGAACCACGAAGCCTCCTTCTCCAACGTCACCGGCGTCCTGACCACTCGCTACACCGCCGACACGACCGCCGTCTTCAACGCCGTCAAGCGCACCATCGATTCGATGCCCGGCACCCTTCGCACCGGTGAGACCGACGAGGTCGGCGCCAACAAGGAGCTCCTGAGCGTCGTGGCCTATGCCCGCACCATCGGCGACCTTGAAATCAAGATCACCATCGAGAAGGCCGAAGACGAAGTCACCAAGGCCGTCTTCACCCAGGTGAAGGTCAAGTACGGCTTCTTTGGCAACCTGCCTGAGAGCCAGAAGATCGTCTCCAAGATCACCTCAAACCTGCGCTAAGCGCCGGGGCGGAACCGCCAAACGGACGCCGCCCAGCCCACCGGCTAGGCGGCGTTCTTTTTTAACACTCTTCCAAATGGGCAATATCCACGGACACAGTTTCCGCATCACCACCTTCGGCGAAAGCCATGGCCCCGCCCTCGGCGTGATCATCGACGGCTGCCCTCCCCGCGTGCCGTTCGACGCCGCGTTCCTGCGCAGCGAGCTCGACCGCCGCCGTCCAGGCCAGAGCGCCCTGACCACGCAGCGTAAAGAAGCGGATGCCCCGGAAATCCTTTCCGGCGTCTCGCACGACGGCCTCACCCTCGGCTCGCCTATCGCCATCGTCATCCGTAACGGAGATCAGCGCCCGCAGGCCTACGCCGAGATGAAGGCCGCCTATCGTCCGTCGCACGCCGACTTTACCTACGACGCCAAGTACGGCATCCGCGCCGTCGAAGGGGGCGGGCGTTCCTCCGCCCGCGAGACCGCGGCGCGCGTCGCCGCCGGCGCCGTCGCCAAGACGGTGCTGAAGCACGCCTGCGGCGCCCGCATCATCGCCTGGGTCGAAAGCGTCGGAGATATCCGTATGCCCGCCGCCGCCAAGGCGCCCACGCTCAAGCAAGTCGAGGCCACGCCCACGCGCTGCCCGCACCCCGCCACCGCCGCGAAGATCGATGCGCTCATCCGCGAAGCACGCGCCGACGGCGATTCCGTCGGCGGCGTGATCTGCTGCGTCATCGAAAACCTTCCCGCCGGCCTCGGCTCCCCCGTCTTCGACCGCTTCGAGGCCGACCTCGCCAAGGCCATGCTTTCGCTGCCCGCCACGAAGGGCTTCGAAATCGGCAGCGGCTTCGCCGGCACGGTGCTGCGCGGCAGCGCGCACAACGATGAATTCGTCCGCAAGGGCGGTCGCATCCGCACCGCGACCAACCGCTCCGGCGGCACGCAGGGCGGCATCACCAACGGCGAAGACGTCGTCTTCCGTATCGCCTTCAAGCCCACCGCCACGGTGCTTAAGCCGCAGAAGACCGTCCGTCCCGACGGTCGCGCCACCGAGCTCAGCGCCAAGGGTCGCCACGACCCGTGCGTCCTCCCGCGCGCCGTGCCCATCGTCGAAGCCATGGCCGCCTTGGTGGCCGTGGACCACTGGATCCGCGACCGCGGACAGAACGCACCCTTCGGCCGCTGCGGACGCAAGGCATGACCCCCATCATCATCATCCTCGGTCCCACGGGCGCCGGCCGAGCCGATACGGTGCGCGAACTGGCCGAGAACGCCTGGCCCGAAGGCCGTAAGATCCGCATCCTCCGCGAAGTCCGCGAAGGTGGCGTCGCGCCCGATGCCTGGGAATTCAAGGGCGGACAAGCGATCCTCCCCGCCCCGGGCGACGAAGACGCCACGATCCTGGTGACCAACGGCTCGCTGCACGTCATCGACCAGATGGAAGCGCTCCATCGCACGATCCGCCCGATGATGCCCGACGCCGTGTGGCGCGTCGCACGCATCATCACCGTCGCCGACTGCCCGCTGACGATGAAGCACAAGGCCGTCGAGGAATGGTACCGCGTCTGCGTGCACTTCTCCGACGCCGTCATCATCAACAGGCGCTGGGAAGTCCCGGGCCAATGGATGAGCAAGTTCCTCGAACCGTACGAAAAGGAATTCTACCCCTGCCTCTTCTTCAATCTCACCAAGGTCGGCGCCATCTCCAATCCGCCCGCCGTCATCGACGGTGAACCGCTGCGTCTGTCGCATATCTTCGATGATATCGACGCCGTCGATGAGATGGAGTTCGACGAGGACAACCTGCCGGATGAGCCGTTCGACCTCGTCCGCCAGGTCGACAAGTATTTCGCGCGCGACGAACTCGGACGCCGTAACATCCTCGTCCCTGAGATCGGCGACCTGCTCAAGCAGGAAGGCCGCTGCTAAGGACCTTCCCGATGCGGCCGCTAATCGTCACCTACGCTTGGCTGCTGACCCGCCTTCCCGAAGCGTTCGCCCGTCTCAACGCCGCGCTACTCGGCCAGGTCCTCTGGTTTCTCCGCGGCAAGGTGATCCGCCGTAACCTCACGAAGGCCTTCCCCGAAAAGGACGCCGCCTGGGTCCGCCGTATCGGCCTCATCTCCTGCCGACGTACGGCGGAGATGGGCCTCTTCTCGATTGCTTCGCCGATGATGCCGGAAGCGGAAATCCGCGACCGTATCATCGTGGACGAATGCATGCTAAGCGCCGAACACGGCCTGCCGCCTAAAGGCACTGGCGCGGTGCTCTTCGTGCCGCACTTCGCCCTGATGGAGATGATGACCGCCGCCCCGCTCCTAAACCCCGAGCTGGCCAGACGCGAATGGGTCGTCGTCTACCGCCCGCTCGATCAGCCGTCAGCCGAACGCTGGGTCAAGGAAGCCCGCGAGCGCTTCGGCATGAAGCTGGCCTCGCGACGTGAAGGTTTTGCGCGTTCGATGAAAGCCGTCCGCGAAGGGCACGTCGCCGCGATCCTCTTCGACCAGACGACCCAGAGCGGCTCCATCTGGCAGTTCCTTGGCTCGCCGTGCGCGGTCACCGAGCTGCCTGGTATCATCGCTCAGCGCTTCAAGTGCCCCAGTCGTATCTTCTGGGCGAACCGTACCGGCTTCTGGCGTTGCCGCCTCCACACGGAGGCCCTGCACGCGACGGACTCCATCGGGTTGACGATCGAATCCAACGCCTGGCTCGAACAGAAGCTGCGCTCGGGGGATGATGCCTGCGCCAACTGGCTGTGGGCGCATGACCGCTGGAAGCACGGCCAGCACCCGTTCAAGAAACTCGGCGAATAAGCCTTACTGCTTGGGAGCGGCGGCCGGCGCTTCGCCTTCGGCGAGCTTACGGCGCTTCTTCTCGGCCTTCTCCGCCTTCTCGGCATCCTTGGCGTCGCCCTTACCCTTTTCCTTGGCGACCTCGGGTCCGTATTTCTCAGAAAGCTTGCGGATGAATTCCATGCGCTGTTCCGGCGTGAGGGCTTGGATGCGGGCGCGTTCGGCCTTGGCCTCCTCAGGCGTCAGCGTCTTGAAATGATGCTCAAGGACGCGGGCGCCCATGCTACCACGTTCACGCATCTCCTTCATGATCTTATGGCGCTCCTCGGGCGTAGCGGTCTCGTACTTCGCGAGATTCGCGGCGAACTCGCGACGTGACTCGGGCGACATGCGCTCCATCTTCTCGATGGCGGAACGCATGCGGGTGAGACGCTCGGGCGGCAGCTCAAGGATCTTGCGGATGGTCTGGATCTCCTCGGCGGTCGGCTCGGACTCGGGCGAACGGCCGGAAGCCTGCTGGGCAAAGGATGTAGCGGCTGCCAAGACGAGAGCCGAGAGAAGGGAAAACGTCTTCATCGGATCAGGAGCCGGGGGCGTTAAGCACCTCGGCCACGCTGGATTTCTCCACCGCGGGCGAAAGGAGCGAAAGATCGGCGGAAGCGCCAAGCAGATCGGCGAACTGGGCGGACTCGTCGCGAGCGACGAGGGCGTAAGTCTGCCGATTGAGCGCTTCCTCGGAAGGAGTGGACAAGGTCAGGACGGCCACGAGGCAGGCGGCAGCGGCGGTGGCCACGGAGCTCCAGCGGATGACGACGCGACGGCGGCGATCGGCGCGGACAGCCCCGACGACGCGATCAGCGAAGCCAGGGACCGCGACGGAACGGCCACGGCTGAGCGAAGCGGCGAGTTCCTGGTCGAAGGGATTGTGGTGAGGATTGTCCATGGCTCAGTTCATTAGGTTAAACACCGCACGGGGCGGCAAGTTGCAGGGTTCATGCGTTTCCATAGAAGTCTTTCAGGAGCTCGCGCAGGCGGCTCCGGGCACGGTGGATCCAGGTCTTCACCGAAGAAACCGGGACCCCCATGATCTCGGCGATATCCTCGTAGGGCAGTTCCTGTTGGACGACCAAGAGGATGGCCGTGCGCTGCTCGGGGGGAAGCTGGGCAATCGCCCGCTGGAAGGCTTCGTCCAGCTCGGCCACGCGCCGCGCGGATTGCTGGGTGGTATCGCCAGGCTCGGCGGCGAACTCGAGGGCGGTCGTGGGCTTGCGACCGCGGCGGCGCCACTCGTTCAGCACGAGGTTGTGGGCGATGTGGATGAGATAGGTGCTCAGTTTCGCCTCCGGGCGCCAGCGGGAAGCCGCGCGGTGTAGTCGGATGAAGACCTCCATCGCGAGCTCCTCCGCGGTGGCTTGCGAACCGACCTCGCCGCGCAGGTAGCCGACCAGCCGAGCATGGTGGCGATGGACGAGCAACCGGAGTGCGTCATCGTCGCCTTCGGCGACCAACGCCATCAGCCGCTTGTCGTCCTCGTCATCGGGGAGCGTGGGCTCTTCCTGGGACATCTCTATGATATAACTCCGGGGAGGGGGTGAAGTTACGCCGTGCGGGGTCGCAGGGCGAAGGCGCGCAGGGTGCGCAGCAAGAATTGCTCGAAAGCGGCCACGACCTGGTAGTTCAGCTCCATGCGGCGACGGGCGTCCTCAAGGTAGCTGACGGACAGCGCCACCTGCTCGGCGCAACCAGGGTGACTTCGGCCGATCAGCCGCAGCTTGTCCTCGACCGAGACGAGCATGCGGGCACGGATCCCACGGCTGATGGTCGCCTCATGCGCCTTCTCCACGTCGTCCTTATCGTCATCGGAGGTCGGGGGCGGCGGCGCGGCCTCCAGGGCTTCCTCGACGAAGAGCGCCAACAGGACCTCGAAGCGAGCGCACAGGGCGTAGAGCGGGATGAAGACCTCCGAGACGCGGGCGGTCGGCGAGGCCGGGCCCTTGACCATGCGGGTGAGCAACTTATCCATCTCGCGCAACCAGTCGGCCCAGGAAGCGTCGGCGAGGGTCGGCGCCTCGCCGGCGATATGGAACCGCATGCAACGGCTGATAACCGTCGGCATGACGGAATAGTAGTTGGCCGTCTGTAGCACCACGAGCGTCCCGCGAGGGGGCTCCTCCAAGGTCTTCAGGAGGCAGTTCGCAGCCGACGCATTGAGCCGATCAGGCTCATGGATGAGGACCACGCGGCGTTCGGAGACCGAGGTGAGATTGAGGGAGGCGACGACCTGCTGCGCGTATTCGACCCTGATGGTGCGCGAAAGTCCGGACGGACGCAGGACGCGGCAATCCGGATCGGCAATCGGATCCGCCACGCCGAGATGCAACGCGGCCAAGTATTCGGCGGCCCGGGCGAGCACGGAAGCATCGGCGCCGGTGAGCAATACGGCGTGAGGCATACGGCCCTCAGCACGGGCACGTGCGAGCACCTTCAGGGCCGGAAGATCCGAGAGGTCAGCGGAAACGGCGGGCGATTTCATGCCAGATCTCCTCTTCGATGGTTTCAGGCGGGCGGGCGGCGTCGACCACGAAGAAGCGCGTGGGCTCCTCCTTGGCGAGCGCGTGATAAAGGTCGCGGACCTTGCGATGGAAATCAGCGCCGAGGACTTCGAACCGGTCGGGCTGGCCGTGATCGCGGACGGAAGCGCGGCCGAGGCCGCGGGAAGGATCGAGGTCGAGCAGGATGGTCAGGTCCGGGCGGACCACGCCGCAGGCGAGACGATTAGCGGATTCGACGAGCGCACGCTCGAGGCCGCGACCTCCCGATTGGTAGGCGACCGTGGAGTCGATGAAACGATCGCAGAGGACGACCTGTCCGGCAGCCAAGGCCGGGGCGATGACCTCGGCGACGAGCTGCGCGCGGCAGGCCGCAAACAGCAGGGCCTCCGCGGCAGGCTGGATGGCCGAGCCAGGCTGCTTGAGGACGTCCCGCATCTTCTCGCCAAAAGGCGTCCCACCGGGCTCGCGCAGGCTCAGCACGCCCGCCCCGGAGGTGCGGAGACGTTCGGCTAGGCGGGTCAGCTGCGTGGACTTTCCCGCGCCTTCCCCTCCTTCGAACGTGATGAATTTACCGGCGATCGGCATGCGTCCTCAAGATGCCCGCCGAAAGGCCCAAAGCGAGCGGAGAAACCCTCTGCGAATAAAAAGGCCCGGCATCAGCCGGGCCTTTCTGAGCGAAGCGAGCCGCGGCTCAGACACCCGTCGGTGTGGGATTGACCTGCTTCTGCTCGACGGTGCGGTTGACGTTATCGGTGATCTTCTTGAGCGTGGCGTCGAGGGTCTCGCTGCCACCGGTCGTGGTGTTCATCGGAGCTCCCGGGGCGCCGGTCTTATCTTCCTTGACGACGATGTCAGTTACCTGCGCACCGGTGATTACCGTGCCGGAACTCTTGTTAGGGGCTCCGCCGATGCCGCCTGCGAAAATCTGTACGCGAGTCGGCATGGTCTGGGCCATCGCGTTGATGGTCGTAGAGACCTCATCCGGCAGCGTGGAATTAGCGCCCAGCAACGCGGCGATCGCCGCCATGTCTTCGGTCGGAATCGGGTAGACGAAAATTTCGACTGGCTTGGAAAGCAGGGCGAGCGTGGCGGCGGAAGGAGCGGCGGCCTTCGGTGCACCCGGAGCGGTAACCGGAGCCTTGGCAAGGCTGTTGATGAGGGCGGCAGAGGCGACGGCGCTGGAGATCTGCATGCCTGGCTCGACGGTGACGGGGCCGGCAGCGGAGCTGTAGACGGTGGTCTCGACGGAACCGCGGACGCAATCGACGACGATGTGGCCGATACCGTCCGCTCCGACGCGATACTCGACGGTGAAGATCGTGCCGCGGATGCGGACGAGACCGGCCGGAGTCTTGACGGTGAAAGTGGAAAGGGCGTTCAGCTTGCGGACTTCGCCGATGATCTTGCCACGAGGGACTTCAAGTTCAGTGACGGACGGGCTCGGGTCCTTCTCAATCTGGCGATACGGGTCGGTGATTCCGGCGGAAGGCACCTGGCGGAAAGTGTGGAGCTCGAGCAGCGTGTTCGGCGTGAGGACGACGGAAGCTCCGTTGGAGAATACGAGTTCGGCGGTGGAATTGACGCCGGTTTCGACGAGGGATCCTTCCTGGAAGGTCGCTCCGTTCGCGAGGGGCTTACGCTGAGCCTTGGCGTCGATGATGGTGACGGTGCCGCTGACCTTACCGACCTGGACCTTGCCGGTCTGGAGGGCGGCGGAAGAAAGGACAGGCAGGAGTGCAAAGGCTACCATTCCTAGGAACTTGATAAAAGATTTCATGGCGACTGGTGGGGAAAGAAAAACTAGCCCCCGCCATAACTGAGGCAACCCCTTTAAAGAAAAAGACCCCCAAAAGGGGGTCTTTTCCTCGTAACTTGAAAGCGTTCAGGCCGTAACGTACTTCTCAAGGCGGCGCTGGACGGCGATCGCGGAGAGCTGAGCGTATTTCGGAAGCCCCTGATCGAAAGGGAGTTGCATTTCACCCTGAATAAGGGGGAGAGCGTAGCGCACGAAGTCCGGGTGAATGGACATCTTGTCTTCGCCGATCCACTTTTCCGGGAAGACCTTCACGCCGTTGGCGATTTGGTCGAGCGGGGCGAGCATGGTCTGGACGGCGTAGTTTTCCTTTTCGGAGCGGGTCAGGATGACCATCTTGCCGGACTCGCCTTCGAGGGCGGCCTTGACGGCGGCGCCACCACAGAGTTCGGCTTCATCGACGTCGGTCTTCGAAGCGTTGTGCGAAGCGGCGCGCTGGGTGATGCCGAGCTTGGAAGAACGGGCCTTCACGCCATCGAAGCGGGACTCGACGAGCGTGCGGAGGTATTCGCCGGCGCCGCCGAGGACGGCGTGGCCGAATGCGTCGGTGCTGGAAGTGTCGGCGCCGAGGTAGTTGCCGGTGGCGTCCTGGACGCCTTCGGAGACGACGACGAAACAGTGACCGTTGCCCTTAAGCACTTCTTCGACGCGGCGGATGAAGTTGTCGGCGTTGAAGGCGACTTCCGGGAGCAGCACGATGTGCGGCGCGGTGTTGTTGTAGTGGGTGTTCTTGACGGCCTTGTCTTCACCCTTGTCGCGACGCTGCGCGAGGACGGACGAGGCGGCGAGCCAGCCGGCATTGCGGCCCATGACTTCGAGGATCGAGACGAAGTCGTTCTGGCCCATGGCGGCGTTGTCGAGAGCGGTCTCACGGATGGTCACGCCGATGTGCTTGGCGACGGAACCGTAGCCGGGGCAGTGGTCGGTGAGGGGAAGGTCGTTGTCGATGGTCTTCGGCACGCCGACGACGCGGAGTTCGTAACCGCGCTCCTTGGCGAGGGCGTCGATCTTGGCGGCGGTATCCTGGGAGTCGTTGCCACCGATGTAGTGGAAGTAACGGATGTTGTGGGCTTCGAAGACCTGGAGGATGCGATCGAAGTCTTCGGCCTTCTTCACCTTGTAGCGGCAGGTGCCGAGGGCGGCGCCGGGGGTGTGACGGAGGGCGCGGAGAGTCTGCTGGGACTCGGCGGCGAGGTCGACGAGCTCCTCGTTCAGGACGCCCTGGATACCATTGAGGCCACCGTAGATTTCGACGATTTCGTCCTCATGCTTGAGCGCTTCCGAGATCACCCCGGCGAGGCTGGCGTTGATGACGGGGGTCGGACCGCCGCTCTGCGCGACGAGAAGGTTGCCAATGAGGGGAGAAGACATGGGAGTGAACGAGTTGAAAAGTGGGTTGTGGGAAGCCCCACCCCCCTTGGCAACACGGAAAACCCTCCCCTGCCCGCACCCCCCTGTTAAGGCCTACAAAATGCGTCCGGCTTTGACCTGGGCCGACTCGGGTACCTTCTGGGACCAGGCCGCGGCCTGCTGCACGAACGCGTCCACCTGGGCGCCCGCCGAACCGGTGAGCTCACCCGCCTTAGTCACGGCATCGAGCAGGACGGATTTTGGGAGGCGGAGGCGGCTATCGGAGGCGAGGCGGTCGACGAGGTCATTGCGCTCGATCTTGCCCGCCCGGAGGTCCTTGGCGACGGCGACGGCATGTTCCTTGATGGCCTCGTGGGCCTCTTCGCGGCCGGCGCCGGCCTTGACGGCTTCCATGAGGAAAGTCGTCGTAAGGAGGAACGGAAGGTAGTGACGGGACTCGCGCTCGATGACGGGGCGATTGACCTCCATCTGACCGAGCACGGTAAGGAAGGCCTCGAAGAGACCGTCGATGGCAAGGAAGGCGTCCGGCAGGAGCACGCGGCGCACGACCGAGCAGGACACGTCGCCTTCGTTCCATTGTTCACCGGAAAGCGAGGCGGCCATGGCGAGGTGACCGCGCAGGATCACGTGGAAGCCGTTGATGCGCTCGCAGGTGCGGGCATTCATCTTGTGCGGCATGGCGGACGAACCGACCTGTCCAGGCAGGAAGCCTTCGCTGGCGAGCTCGTGGCCGGCCATCAAGCGGAGGGTCTTCGCGAAGGAGGACGGACCGGACGCGGCGGAAAGCAGCGCGGCGACGACTTCCATGTCCATCGAACGCGGGTAGACCTGGCCGACGGCGCCGAGCGAGTGCGGGATACCGAGGTGCGCAAGCACGCGACCTTCGAGCTGGGAGACCTTGGCGATGTCGCCGGAAAACAGTGTGAGCTGGTCGAGCTGCGTGCCGACGGCGCCTTTGAGGCCACGGGCCGCGAACGCCGCAAGGGCGGCGTCGACCTGCGCGATGCCGCGGAGGCATTCTTCGCCGAACATCGCCCAGCGCTTACCGACGGTGGTGGGCTGCGCGGCGACATTGTGCGTGCGGGCGGCGATCAGGATATCGCGGTCAAGCTGGGCGCGACGAGCGAGCGCGGCGAGCGCGGCCACGCCCTTGGCACGGACGAGCTGGAGCGAGCGGAAGACCTGGAGCTGCTCGACGGATTCGGTGAGGTCGCGGCTGGTCAGGCCCTTGTGGACATGCTGGTGGCCGGCGAGGGCGCAAAACTCATCGATGCGCGCCTTGACGTCGTGACGGGTCTCTTCCTCACGCTTGCGGATGGATTCGAAGTCGACCTGCTCTTTGACCTTCTCGTAGGCGGCGAGCGCCGCGGCGGGGATGTCTAGGCCGAGGTCGCGCTGGGCCTTCATGACGGCGATCCAATATTCACGCTCGAGAACCACGCGACCGCGGGTGGACCAGACGGCCTTCATCGCCGGAGAGGCGTAGCGGTCGGCGAGGACATTAGGGACGTTGTCGGATTCCATCGGTTTGAAAGGAGTTTATATCAGGCAGAACGCTTCACGGCAAGCGCTCGGAGGAACATCCCGCGGACGGAGGACTCGTCCTCACCGCGGTTGGAAGCGTCGAAACAGTCGGCGCAGGCGAGCTGGAGGTCGACGAGTTCGGCGAGGGTATAGCGCGCCGCCGCTGGTGCGACCTTGTTGCTCACGTACCAGGCGTTCTGCGAGAAGAGGTTGGAGGTCGACTTTGCGGCGGACCCGAAGGTCGGGCCGTGCCGGCCGCTAGCGGCCTCGAACTGGCCCTTGGGCAGACCCTCTTCGGTCAGGCGGAAATCACCGGAATCAGCCAGGCAGCGAATCTGAATAAGGAGTCGTAGCCGGTTCTGCAAGGCGGCCAGCAGCGGACGGCTGGAGTCCTCGTTGAAGAAATAACGGTCGAGCGACTCCATCCCCCATTTCAGATTTCGCTCGGCAAGGGCCTCGATGGGCTCGAAGAAATCTCCCTCCCCGAAGGTCGGCACAATCAGGTGGACGTCGGCCTCCTTGATGGTGCCGCTGGGACCGACGTACGTCGCGAGCTTGTCGCACTCGCCGAGCACGAGACGCGTCGACTGGCCGACACGACCGACAATAACCTGGGGCACACCACGATCGAATTTAATGCCGAGGGTCTTGAAGCGCTCAACCGCCAGGGCGACCTGCGCATCGGCCTGCGCGTCGCCCTTGTCGAACGGGCTCTTGGAAGGCGCCGCGTGCAGGATGAAATCGGTCGCCGCCGACTTGAGGCTGGAGAGGTCCTTGCGACGGCCGTCATATGGCGTGGCGGAGATGATGATCGAGACGGCAGGGTCGGCCTCGGTCGCGACCTTTAGCATGGCCTCAAGGCTCGCCCTCACGTCGACGGACCTGGCCTGGACGGTATCGGCGACGAGGTTGAAGTTGCGGAGCCAGATGACACGCTTGCTACCAAACATCGAAAGGGTCTTCACCGACTCGGCGAACTGCACCTCGAGCGGTAGCGCGTCTTCGACCCGGATGATCTGACCATTGATGACCTCGGCTTCGGCGTCGGCGCCGGCAGCCTTCTTGGCCTTATCGAAACAGGCACGGCCGTCCTGATCGACGAGGTATTCGTCTTTACCAGCGATGATGGCGAGATAACCGGGCACGCGCCTAATCTTCCGCCCTACCCCCTCGTGGCAATCCTTTGT
>JBAXMD010000020.1:0-19183 GCA_037134475.1 Verrucomicrobiota bacterium
GGAAACGCCCACCCTGACGATGCTTCACCCCGCCACCCGGCGGGGTGATTCATTTGCGGAGGTCGCCGAGGCGCCGGAACTCAGTTGAGCTTGTTCCAGCCACCCTTGCCATCCTTCTCGAGTCGCTGAAACCCCGCCTGGGCGAGACGCTTGTCGCTCAAGGACTGCTTCATGGCACCCTCGCCGTACTTGGTCGTGAGCGTGGGCGTCTCGAGAACGCGGCGGCATGGCTCTTTCGTCACCGGGTGATGCGTGAAGTCGGGCGCCTCCGGCGGAAGATCGGCCTCGAACTCATCCCCTTCGGCTCCGTCGGGCTTGATGACGATGTAGCGGCGCAGCGGCATGGGTTACTTACGGGAGGACCGCGGGTCGAAGGCGTCGCGCAGGCCATCGCCGAGGAAGTTGAGGGAGAGCAGCGTGAGCGCGAAGACGACCGAAGGGGAGATCAGCAGCCAAGGGCACTCTTCCATGATGTCCGCCCCCTCCTTGATCATCAGGCCCCAGGAGGTCATCGGGGCCTTCACCCCGAGGCCCAGGAAGCTCACGAAGGCCTCGAGAAGCATGACGCCAGGGACGGTGAGCGTGGCGCACACCGCGATGGTGCCGCCGAGGTTAGGCAGGTAATGCCGGCTGAAGATACCCCAGCGCGTCTGGCCAAGCGATTCGGCGGCCTGCACGAACTGCGAAGCCTTCATCTCCCGGGTCTGGTTGCGGATGATACGCGCCATGGTCAGCCAGGAGACGCCGCCGACGGCCAGGAAGATCATCGGCATGTTCTGCCCGAAGACGACCGTACAAAGGATCACGATGAGCGTCAGCGGCAAGGTGCTCACGATATCGACGAAGCGCATCAGGGCGTCCTCGGCCCGACCGCCGACTTCCGCCGCGAGCACGCCATAGCAGATACCTACGGCCAGCGCGACGGCGGTGGCGATGAAGCCGACGAAGAGCGAGATCATGCCACCCTGAAGCAGGCGTGAAAGGACGTCGCGACCAAGGAGGTCGGTCCCCAGCCAATGCGTCGACGACGGAGCCATCGCGCTGTGCGCGAGGTTCTGCTCCATGTACGGATACGGCGAGATCCACGGCGACAAGAAGCAGACCACGGCGATCGACAGGAGGAAACAACCGGACCAGACGGCCGCGCGATCCTTCAAGAAACGCTGCCAGCCGCTTTCGGAGGCGAAGGATTCGACGACGGGCTCGCTCATCGATCGCGGGCCACCTTGGGGTTCAGCGCGGCGATGGCCAGGTCGGCCGCGAGGTTGAGGAAAAGCAGCGCCGCCGCATAGACAATCGTCGTGCCGAGAATCAGCATGACGTCGCGGTTGATGATGGCGGTGACGAAAAGACGCCCCAGCCCCGGGACATCGAAGAGCGATTCGATGACGAAGGAGCCCGAGACGAGGCCGGCCGCGGCGGGTCCGAGGTAGGTGACCACCGGCAGCAGCGCGTTACGCAGCGCATGCACGAACCAGACGCGCAGCGGCGGCACGCCTTTGGCCCGGGCGGTGCGGATGTAATCCAAGGAACGTACCTCCATGAGCGAACCGCGCGTGAGGCGGGCCAGCGGCGCGGCGGTGATGAGCCCCAGCGTGCAGGCGGGCAACACGTAATGGATCGCCGAACCCCAGCCGCAGGGCGGCAACCAACCCAGCCCAAGCGAGAAGATGAGCGCCAGGATCGGCCCGAGCACGAACGACGGCACGCAGATGCCCACGAGCGTAAAGCCCATCGGCACGCGATCGAGCCAGCTATTGGGACGCGAAGCGGCGAGCACGCCGACCGGCACGCCGATCAGCACCGCGAGCAACAGCGCGACGAGGCCGAGCGAGACGGAGACTCCGATGCGCGCGCCGATGACCTCGCGGACGGACCAGCCGGGGTATTTGATGGACGGCCCGAGGTCGCCCTGCGCGAGCCTGACGATGTAGTTCCCAAGCTGGACATAGGCCGGCTGATCAAGGCCGTAGTACTGCTCGAGGCGCGCCTTCACTTCCGCTGGCAGCGGACGATCCTTGTCGAAAGGCCCGCCCGGGACCGCGTGTGCGAGAAAGAAGGTGGCGACTACCACGACGAGCAGCACCGGGACCATCTCCAGCAGGCGACGCAGGACGTAAGCCATCAGCGATTCGTCTCGGCGGCTTTGACGCGCTTCTCGAGCTCTTCGGTCGTGGGCGCAGCCGGGAGGCCGTCCTTGCTCTTGGTCGTCCAACCCATCTTAAGGGCCATGGCCTCATACTCCTGCGGGCTCAGCGTGCCGCGCGCCTGCAGGCGCGCCTTACGCTCATCGGTATCGTCCATAAGCCGCCGCTGTTGATCGTCGGCATCGCGCTTCGCGTCAGGCATCGCGCAACCCGCGCCGAGCAGTGCGCAGGCCAGCAGAAGGGCGCGGGGCAGGGACTTCATGGTATTGTTTCTATTCCGCGAGGTCGTACGGGCTCAAGCGCGTACAGGCGGCCAGGCCGGCGAAACGGTGGCGGCGACGCGCGACCTGGTCGTAAAGGAAGTCGCGTAACACGCCTGGGCAGAGACGAGCCGCGACGGCCAACAGCCGCCAGCCCCCGCCGAGAGAACGCAGGAGAAGGAGTATGGCCTCCGAACGCACCAACCGACGCGACCCATCCCAGACGACGATCGTGCCCATGTCGCCGCCCGGGGGCTCGCCAGCAATGCGGGCGACCTCGCCCTGGTTCGTCGCAAAGATCATGGCACCGTCGACATTACGGCGGGCTAGCCATGCAGCCGTGCCGTTACACAGGGCACAGGTGCCATCAATCAGCACGAGCAGAGGCGTTTTCCGCATAGGTAGAGCCTAAGCGATGCCTCGCCGGTGTGAAGGGGCAAAAAGGCCCCCTCGGCGCCCGGATAAAGGCCCCATTAAGTCCAGCGAAAGCGCTTGTCATGGGCCTGCGGCACTGCCAAGTTGCCCTTCCTGTTGGCCGGAAGGGTATCCAAGTGGCTAAAGGTCGCGGACTGTAAATCCGTTCAGCTTCGCTGTTCGTGGGTTCGAATCCCACCCCTTCCACCAGCAGGACTCATGAGGCCCCTCAAAAAGGGGCCTCTCCTTGTCTGGAACCCTCAAATCCGCGTTGACTCCGAGGGGCACCCCCCGCTTCCCTACTCACTCACATGGCCAACATCAAAGCTAACAAGAAGAGCATCCGCCAGACCGCCCGTCGCGCTGAGCATAACAAGATCGTCCGCACCCGCCTCAAGTCCCTCGTCAAGAGCCTGACCGGTGAGAACGTCGTTGCTTCCGCCTCTCAGGTCGCGTCCGCCGCCGACAAGGCCGCGAAGACCGGCGTGATCCATCGCAACAAGGCGAACCGCATCAAGGCTCGCCTCGCGAAGAAGCTCGCTGCCGCCAAGAAGTAATGCCGGCTGGCCCCCTCACCGACCCCGTCGCCTAGGCGCCGGGGTTTTTTTGTCCCCGGAAATGTCCGACCAGCCCCCTGCCACCATCGGTTTCGCCGCCGGCCTGCTCGGCGAGGAAGCCTACCGCATCACCGTGCTGGCCTCTGGCCCAGGCTGGGTTGCGCTCGATAAACCCAGCGGCGTCGCGCTGGAAGAACACCCTTGGCAGAAAGGCGCGCCCACCCTGCTCGGCCAGCTGCGCGTGCAGCTCGAAGCCGGTAAGCCGGAGATGGTCCGCCTCGGCCTCGCCGAACCCGCCGCAGTCTTCGGCCCCGAACCCGAATCCGCCGGCATCGCCATTATCGCCGATCGCGCCACCGCGATGGCCGACTGGCGCGAAGCCCTCGGCTCCGGCGCCTTCCGCTTCGACTTCGAATTCATCGCACGCACCGAAGATGCCCCGGAAGACGCCGGCATCTGCGACCTGCCTGTCGGCATGGACGACTCGCAGGAACGCGCCTTCGTCTCACACCGCAACGGCAAGCACGCCCAGACCCGCTTCGAGCCCGGCCGCGCCTGCGGCCGCTGGCGCATCTGGACCGCGCACACGCCCTTCCCTCGCCGTGATCAGGTCCGCATCCACGCCACGGAATGCGGCATCCGCATCGCTGGCGAATTGAAATATGGCCGTTCGGGACGCGTGACGCTCACCGACACGACCCCGAAAGGCCGCCTCAATAAAGGCGAAGACAAGCCGCTGCACCGCGGGCTGCTGCTGCGCATCGCGCGCGTCGCCGGCAAAGTCTCCGGCAAGGAATTTGAGGTCGTCGCACCCCGCCCCGATGACTTCGCGACGGTGGTGAAGCGCCTGTCGAAGGGAATCTAATCAGCCCTCCGACGGGAAGCGCAGCGTAAAGCGGTCCGTCGTGCGCGCATATCCATCCGGGCTATTCAGCCGTCCAATCGGCGCATAGCTCGCATAGTCGACCTTCCAGGTCGCGGGATCGGCGACACCTTCGCGCACGTGGGCGAGGAGGATCTCGACGACGACCAAGCGGTTGTCGCCATAGTTGCGGACATCTAGGACACGGCACTCCAGCGCCACCGGACATTCGACCAGGCGCGGAGCGCGGACGCGCTCAGACGGCGCAAGCGTGAAACCCGCGCGCGGCACTTCGCTCACACCAGGCGGCAACGGACGGGCGCACTCGACCATCTTCGCCGCGACGGCCTCGTCGCAGAGGTGGATCACGCACTCGCCATGGGCCAGCAGGTTGGCGGCGGTGTCCTTCGGCGTACCGTCATCGCGGTCGGCCGGCGCGAAGACGGCGATGGCGGGCTCGGCGCCCATGAGATTAAAGAACGAGAACGGCGCGGCATTGACCACGCCAGCCGCATCAATCGTGGTGACGAGCGCAATGGGACGCGGGACGACGAGTCCGGCGAGCAGCTTGTACGCCCGGGCGCCCGGGTGGGCGGCGACGTCAAAGCGCAGGCTCATGCTCCGGCGGGCGGATCCTCGCCGCCGTGCGAGACGATGGCCTCGCGGCGTAGGCGGTCATGCCGGTAAGACATGATGATATAAAGACCCACGCCGACGCAGATGCAGGAGTCGGCGACGTTGAAGGCCGGGAAACGGTAATACGGCAGGTGCACGTCAATGAAGTCGATGACGTGGTCGCCAAACAGGCGGTCGCGGACATTGCCCAAGGTGCCACCAACGAAAAGGCCGAAGGCCAGCTGGCCGCCCTGCAGTTCGCGGAGGAGCTGCTTACGCCAGCGCCAGACGAGCGCGAGGACCGCCAGCGCGAGAAGGATGAGGAACGGACGGACATCATGCTCGGCACCCAGACCCCAGGCGGCGCCCTTGTTGCCGACGTGCACGATCCAGAGGCGATCGAACAGCATGATCGGCGCACGGTCCGGCTCGTGGGAGAAATAGGCACCGAACGGGATGTTCCGTACCACCAGCAGCTTCGTCCCGATGTCCGCGACGATCGCGATGACGCAGACCGTCCAGAAGGACAGGTAGGGGCGGACGCGGGACAGCATGAGCCTCAGCGCGGTCAGGTATCGCTCGGCTCGTCTTCGCCGCCACCGCCACCGGTGCCGAAGCCGACTTCGTCGCCGATCTCGCCGAGCGGGTTACCGCCACGGCGACGGTGAGCGCGACGGTTGCGCTCGAGCTCCTTCTGGCCTTCGAGGGAATAGCGAGTGAACGGCACGGCGATCAGGCGGGCGGGCGGGATCGGCTTGCTGGTGATCTCGCAGGTACCGTACGAACCCTTCTTCATGCGTTCGATCGCATCGGCGATCTCCTTGAGGGCTTCCTGTTCATTCGAGATGAGCGAGAGCGCGAAGTCGCGGTCCGCGGTGTCGGTGCCGGCGTCGGCGAGGTGCTGCGAATAGCCGGAAAGGTCGCCGGCGTCATCCTTGCCCGACTTCTTGAGGGCCGACTCAGAGTGGAAGGCGAGGCCCTTGTGGAGCGCATCGCGCATGTCGACCAAGAGGCGGTAGTAGCGACGGAACTTCTCGGGGACCTGCTTGGATTCGTCGACGAAGCCTTCGCCCTTGCGGAAAGGATTGGAGCCGCCGAGGAGGTCGGCGATGGAAGCGGTGGCGATGTTGTTCGAACGGTTGCCCTGCGAACGTGCGGCGGCCGCGGCCTTCTCGCGCGCCTTGCGCTCCTCGTCGGGGACCCAGACGTTGAGCTTGGACTTGGACTTATTGCGCTTCTCGAGGTAGGACTTGAGATCGTTGATCGTGTAGAACTGGAGTTTCTGGCGAGGGACCACCACCAGAGCATCGCCCTGTTGGTGCTCGTCGCGGTGCTTGTTGAGCAGGCCCTTCTGGACCGCGTGATCGACCTTGGGAGCCTTCGCGCCCTTGGCGTTCTTGGCGGCCGGAGCGGCGACGGCTCCCTTCGCGTTCTTCGCGGGAGCGACCGGGGCGGCCTTGGCGTTCTTACCCTTGGCGGCGGGAGCCGCGACAACCTTGGCTCCCTTGACCGGAGCGGCGGGCTTGGCTTTGACGGGAGCGGCCTTGGCGACCAGCTTCGGTGCAGGCTTCGCCACCGGCTTCGCTTTGGCCTTGGGGGCGGGAGCAGGCTTCTTGGCGGACTTCTTGGGATCGTTTTTCTTGGACATCGGAAAGGAGGGTTAGAGTTGCGGGTACTTGGAGAGGAGAGCCTCGCGGCAGCGTGGAGATACCATACCAAATCTGCCGGCTTCCACAAGAGCGGGGACCCATCGCCAGGAACGGGGGCAGCGGACACCCTCGGCCTTATCAACGGCGAAGGCCAAGGCGGCGCCAGCCTGCGGCTTGAGCTGGACCGAGGAGACGATCCAAAGCTCGGTCAGGAGGGCCTGCTGGGCGGTCAGTTGGGCGAAATCGGCGTCCGCGGGGTCGCCGGTGACGACGACTGACGCTTCGAGGGACTGGCCAATCTTCTTATCCTGACGCAGGCGCTCCATGGGGACGTTGACCTGGGCGGCCAGCGCCTGAATGCGGGCGACGGCGGCGTGGGCGGCCTGACCAGCGGCATCCTCCCAGCGGGCGTCGATCTCAGGCCAATCCTGCAGATGGACGTTAGACGCGTCGGTGTACTCGGACTTGGCGTTGAGGTGAGACCAGGCTTCGTCGGCGGTGAACGGCACGAACGGCGCGATGAGCTTCAGGTAAGCGCGCAGGACGATGTCGATCGCGGTCTGCGTCGAGCGGCGCAACGGGTCGTCGGGCGCGGTGGTGTAGAGGCGATCCTTCACCACGTTATGGTAGGTGGCGGAAAGCGTGCCGGTCGTGAAGCCGGCAAGGGCCGCGGCGGCACGGTGGAACTCATTGCGTTCGCAGGCATCGGTGACTTCGCGGATGAGCTGGGCGGTCTCGACGAGCACCCAGCGGTCGATGGCGGTCATCTTCTCCACCGGCACGGCGTGCTTCGCGGCGTCGAAGTCGAAGAGGTTACCGAGCTGGTAGCGCAACGAATTGCGCATGCTGCGATACTGGTTGGAGATCGTCTCGAAGATGGCGTCGGAGAGCGGGATGTCGCTTTGGTAGTTCTCCGAGGCGACCCAAAGGCGCACGATGTCGGCGCCGTATTTCTTGACGGTGTCGTCGGCGGTCTGCGGCTTGCCGTCCGACTTCGAAATCTTCTGACGCTTCTCGTTCACGACGAAACCGTGCGTAAGGACAGCGCGGTACGGCGCGGAGCCCTTGACGGCGATGGCGGTCCAGAGCGAAGACTGGAACCAGCCGCGATGCTGGTCGGAGCCCTCGAGATAAAGGTCGGCCGGCCAGTGCAGGTCCTTATGCTTGGCGCAGACGGCGAGATGGCTGGAGCCGGAATCAATCCACACGTCGAGAGTGTCCGTTCCCTTGCGCAGATCCTTCGGCCAAGAGGCGGGAACGGGGGCGCCCGCGAGGACTTCCTCGACGGAGGAGGCCCACCACCAATCGCCACCGCGCGTGGCGACCTGCTCGGCGACGTGACGGACGACGGCGCCATCAAGATACGATTCGCCCTTGGACGGAGAATAGAAAGCAGGGATCGGCACGCCCCAGGCGCGCTGACGCGAGATGCACCAATCGGGACGGCCTTCGAGGGCGGCGCGGATGCGGTTCTCGCCGGAAGCCGGGATCCACTTCACTTCGCCGACGGCGGCGAGGGCCTGCTTGCGCAGGTCGCCGCGATCGAGGCCGACGAACCACTGGTCGAGCGCGCGGAAGACGACGGGCGTCTTGGAACGCCAGCAATGCGGATAGGAGTGCTCGAAGCTCTGCGCTTTGAGCAAAGCACCCTTGGACTTGAGCAGCTCAAGCACGGCGATGTTCGCCGGATTCTTGCCGTCCGTCTCGAGGACGGTGATGCCGACCAACGACGCCGGAACCTTACCATCGTCAGCGTAGGTACCGTCGTCGCGCACCGGGCAATAGGGCTCCATGCCGTACTTGTTACCGGTCTGATAATCTTCAAGGCCGTGGCCAGGTGCGGTGTGCACGCAGCCAGTGCCGGCGTCGGTCGTGACGTAATCGGCGAGGACGATCGGCGAGGCGCGGTCGATGAAAGGGTGCTGTGCCTGGAGGCCTTCGAGCGCGCGGCCCTTGACCTTGAAGCCGTCGGTGGCGCCTTCGAGGCCACAGGCGGCGACGAACGCTTCGCGCAACGCTGAGGCGACGAGGAACGAACGGTCGCCATGGCGGACCTCGACGTATTCAAGCTCGGGGTGCACGGCGATCGCGAGGTTCGCGGGCAGCGTCCAGGGCGTGGTCGTCCAGATGACAACGGAAAGCGGATGCGCGGGCGCGAGTTGCTTGGCGGCGGGATCGGCGACGGGGAACGCGACCCAGACGGAGTACGAACGCTTGTCCTTATATTCGATCTCGGCTTCGGCGAGCGCGGTCTGGCACGGGATGGACCAATACACCGGCTTCTTCGAACGATAGACCAAGCCCTTCTCGACGAAGCACGCGAAGCCCTTGAGGATTTCGGCTTCGTACGCCGGATCCATCGTGCGGTATTCGGACTGCCAATCGGCGAGGATGCCGAGGCGCTTGAACTGGCCGCGCTGCTTCTCGATGAAGGCGGCGGAAAATTCGGCGCAGGCCTTTCGCACGCCAAGGGCGTCGAGCGACTGCTTCTTCGCCTGCAGTTCCTTCATCACCTTGTGCTCGATCGGCAGGCCGTGGCAGTCCCAACCCGGGACATAGGGGGTCCGGAAGCCGCGCATGGACTTATAACGGAGGATGGAGTCCTTGAGCAGTTTATTGAGGGCGGTGCCGATATGGACGTCGCCGTTGGTGAAAGGGGGGCCGTCGTGGAGGACGAAGGCCGGCTTGCCGGCGGCGCGCGCCTGAATCTGGCCGTAAAGGCCGTTACGCTCCCAATGGGCGATGCGGACGGGTTCGCGTTCGGCCAAGCCGGCCCGCATGGGGAAGTCGGTCACCGGCAGGTTGAGGGTATCCTTGAGCTCTTCGGCCATTTTTGACGTGATAAAGTGGGTCGGTGAAGGGCTTACGCACCCCTCGGGGCGGGCAGGGTGAACGGGTATGCCTGCGAGGCAAGGGCGGAGATGGGGTCAAGACCCCCTTCCGGGCGAGGCGGGATTGACAGGGCGAAAGGGAAACGCACCAATGCAGGCCCATGGATAACATGAAGCCCAAGCTCATCACCAAGCAGGCGGTCGTCATCGACCTCGTCCTCACGGTGGTCTTCTTCGTCTGGATCACCTCGATCCTCAAGAAGCACGTGCCTTGGGGTGAGCGCGGCGATACCGCTGTCCTCCTGGGAGCCGCCTATTGTGGCCTCTGCCTGTCCGGCGTGTTCTGGATGGCCCTCAACCTCTTCCGCGTGACCCTGGCCGACCAGATGCTCCCGAAGACGGTCGACGGCAAGCAGTCAGAATAAGCCGGCCGACCCGCCTACTTGGCGGCCGGCACGACCAAAATCATCGCGGCTTCGACTTCGCGACGGAGTTCTTCGGCTTGCTTACGCTCGCTCTGATACTCCGCCCATAGGGCCGCAAGTTCTTCCGGTTTGGCGTCAGGAAACTTCTCCATCCAGGCGCCGAGGGTGCGCCAGGCATTATGGTAGACGGGATTCTGGCGCAGGATCTCGCGACGCAGCCCGGAGAGACGCGCCTGCATGCTAGCCTTCACCGCCGGCAGGTCGCGATGTTTGGTCAGGTCGGGGCCGGCGATGAGCTCATCGCCATGTCCGAGATCGAAGACAAAGCGGGCGATGTCGTCGAGCGACTCGGCGGATTCGTGGAGGCCGAGGCTGACGGGCGCGCGGGAGAGCAGCAGCTCGGCGCGATGGACAAGCCACCACTCGTCGGGCGACTTGGCCACGGTCACCAAAAGCTTGAGCACGGAATCTCCATGGGCGGAGGCGATCAACGCCTTGGCTTGCTCAGCTGGAGCGCCGAGCGTCTGGCGCAAGGCGCGCCAGAAAAGAAAGGCCTCACGCTCGGGCGCCTTGCCCGCCAAGATGTCAGTCAGCGCCGAGGGGATGGCCTGACGTCCTTCGCGGTACCAATAATCATTCATCGACGGACGCAGTTGCGCGATGACCTCGCAAGCCAAGGCCTGCCGCGTCCACGCCTCGCTGGCGCCCACCGGCCTGCGGTCGGCCAACGCGACGCGAGCCAACCAGGTGCGGGCGGCGGCTTCAGCCGCACGGCCAGGCGCTTCCCGGCCGGTGCCGAGACGCACGACGACCAGCACGGTGCCGGCGGCGACCTGCGTCTCGACGAGACCGAACCCCTTGATATCGGCCACCTCAAGCCGCGCGAGCGGCGGTGGAGGCGGTGGAAGGTTGAGCGAGAATTCCAGATGACGCTGCAAGGCCACGCAATGCGCGGCGACGAAGCTGACCTCCGCCAACTTCTCCCCGGTGACCAAAGCGACTGGCGTCTCGTTCGAGAAGACGGGCGGCGGGACCGGCGGCACGGGCTCGGCCGCGGCCAACCATGCGCAGGCGGCCAGGAGGCTCAGCATATCAGACGCCGCCGAAGTGGCCTTCGTCGACCTCCAGCGGTTCGCCGCCGGAAATATGCAGGGGCTCGCCCATCGGAGACTGGTCGTTCTTCCAGACTTCCACCGTGGCGGGTGCCTCAGGGTCCGGCGAAATCCACTGCCAGCGTCCGATACCGAGGAAACTCATCGGGACGCCCTTATCCTGACGCAGTCCGGGGCCGGTGCCGCGGACGAACGGCTTGTTGCCGATGCCGATCATAAGATTGACGATGAGCGCGGTGCCGGTGGCGTTCGACTGAGGTGCGGAAGCGGCCTCGGGCGCAGCCTCGGCTTCCTCTTCTTCGATGGCTTCTTCCTCTTCCTCGTCTTCCTCGGCCTCAGCCTCAGCGGGTGCGGATACGGCCTCCGTCTCCGACGCCGTCACGGACGGGCTGCTAGGAGCGGAGGCCACCGGAGGGTTTGCGCGGACCTCACGCAGCTCTTCACGGATAGATTCCATGGCGGCTTCGACCTTATCGACGGACTGGGCGGCGGCCTTAGCGGCCTTCTTGATTTCGTCGCGGACAGACTTGAGTTCAGATTCAAGCGCCTGGGCAGCCTCGGCCTTCGCTTTACCAGCGGCTTCGACGGCCTCGTCGGCGTCGGCGACCACGGCACGGACGGTCGTGGCGAGGGCGTCGACCTTCTCGGCGAGCTCATCGATCGCTTCGGTCGACTGGGAGGCGGTGGCGGCTTCCTGCAATTTCTTCTCGAGCGCGGCGAGGGAGGCCTTCAGGCCGTTGATCTCGGCGGACGCACGTTGGGCGACGGCCACGGCAGAAGCCTCAGCGGCCTTCTGCGCGGACATCTCCACCTCGGCGATGCGGCGATTCAGGGCTTCGTTGCCGGCACGGACGTTATCGCGCTGGAGGTCAATCTCCTCGGCGAGCTTGGCGCGTAGGCGGGCCTGCTCGGCTTGACGCTCGGCCTTGCTCCCACCGTCCTGAAGCACGGGGATCACCACGATCAACGAGGCGATCAGGATTCCGCACATGACGAGGAAGGTGTCCCAGCCGTCACGCTTATCGGGCATCACGATGAGGATCGCGATCACCGCGATGAGGTCGGCGGCGACCAGGAACCATTTTTCTTTGAGCAATTTCTCGAGTTCGCGGTTCATGTGGGGGTGCGGGGTAAGGGGTGGATCAACGCGGGCGCTCGACGAAGCCGACCTTGCGGTTGACCTTGGAGAGCGTGCGGAATGCGGTGGCCTGGGCCTGTTCGGCGCCGGACTTAAAGATACGGTCGAGTTCGCCGCGGTCCTTGATGAGCTCGTCGTAGCGCACGCGGACGGGGTCGAGCGTGGCGACCACGGCGTCGGCGACGGTTTTCTTGAAGTCACCGTATCCCTTGCCCGCGAACTCGGATTCAAGCGTCGCAACGGAGCGGCCCGTGCAGGCGGACATGATGGAAAGCAGATTGGTCACGCCAGGCTTGTCGGGGCCCGAACGCACTTCGGCGGAAGAGTCGGTCACGGCGGACATGATCTTCTTACGCACGTCCTCAGGGCGATCGGTGATGAAGACCGTCGCAGTGTGATTCGGGTCGGACTTCGACATCTTAGCGCCCGGATCCTGCAGGGACATGATGCGCGAGCCGACCTTGGAGATGAGCGGCTCGGGCACCTTGAAGGTGTCGGAGTAGCGGTGGTTGAACTTCTCGGCGAGGTCGCGAGCGAGTTCGAGGTGCTGCTTCTGGTCGTCGCCGACAGGGACGAGCGAGGCGTTATAGAGCAGGATATCCGCCGCCATGAGTACCGGATAGAAGAGGAGACCGGCGTCAATCGACTCCTGCTTACGCGACTTGTCCTTGAACTGGGTCATGCGCTCGAGCTGACCGAGCGGGCAAATACACCCGAGAATCCAGGCGAGCTCGGTGTGGCCGATGACGTGCGACTGGACGAAGAGGCGGCTACGGGCCGGGTCGAGTCCGCAGGCCACGTATTGAGCCAGGCAGGAATAGGTATTTTCCCGTAGCTGAGCCGGGACATAGGGCACCGTAATGGCGTGCTGGTCGACGATCCCGAAATAGCACTCATTATCATCCTGCATCCGGCCCCAGTTGAGGACCGCACCGAGGTAATTACCGAGGTGGAGGCGTCCGGTCGGCTGGGCGCAGGTCAGCACCACGGGCTTGGCGGGCTTTTTTTCGCTAGTTTCGCTCATTCCGGTCCCCCAGCGTGGCAAGGGGGCCGTCCCGCATCAAGCGGATTGGAGGCTCGGTGACGCTTGAAATGCGGAGGCCGTCCGCCTAGATAGCCCTTCGCCCAAATCGTCCCCGTCATGCTGCTCGCCGAAACCGCCCCCGTTATCACCACCGCCCAGGCCGCCGTACCCGTCGCCGTCCAGGCGGACCACTTCATCATCGGCGACCTCCATAAGGTCGTGGCCAAGGCGCCCGAGGACTGGAACAAGATCATCATCCACGCCATCGGCTTCATCGCGGTCGCCTACCTCGTCGGTTGGATCGCCAGCAAGCTGATGCGCTGGATCTCCACAAAGTTCGGGAATAGCCCGATCGCCGAAGCCGCCGTCGCCGCCGCCGGCAAGTCCCTCCCCTATATCCTTCCAGCCTACACCCTCCTCTTCCTCATCAAGGACTTCAAGGACGCCCTTGCCTACATCGGCTGGCTGAACTTCGCCGTCACGACCGGCACCTTCCTCTGCTCCTTGGCGCACACCGCCTCGGTCTTCTACCTCGTCGCCATCCCGATCGCCTGGGCGCAAAAGGTCGCTGACCAGACCGAGAACAAACTGGACGACATCCTCGTCCCGATGTTCTCCACGGTGGTCCGCATCGCGGTCGTCCTCGTCGGCTCCTTCAAGGCCATCTCGATCGTCGACCCAAAGGCCTCTGACGCGATTCTCGGCCTGCTGGCCGGCGCCGTCGTCGGCCTCGCCTTCGCCTCGCAGGACACGATCAAGAACGTCTTCGGCGCGGTGATGCTCATCATCGACCAACCCTTCACGCTCGGCGATATCATCAATATCGGCACCCATGAGGGCAAGGTGGAGTCCCTCGGCCTGCGCTCCACGACCATCATGATGCTCGACGGCCAGAAGCTCGTCATCCCGAACAGCGACCTCGCCACCCGCTCGATCGTCAACATCACCCGCCGCGACTTCATCCGCGGGCAGGACCTTGTGCACCTCGAGGCCAACACGCCGGCCGAGAAAGTCCGCGAGGCGGTCGCAATCATCCGTGAGCTGCTCGTGGACCACGAAGGTTCCCAGCCCAGCCACCCTCCCCTCGTGCACGTGACAGAGTTCGCCGACTGGGCCGTCAACATCCGCCTGATGTATTGGTATTACCCCGCCGCCCCGGTGAAGCAGCTGGAGTTCAACCAGCAGCTGATCATCCGTATCGCGGAGCGCTTCCAGAAGGCGGACATCCGCCTCGCCGTCATGGGCACCCCGCAAAACCGCTGATCTTTCGCCATGCCCCTCATCGAAGCCAAGAACCTATCCAAGTCCTACGGCGCCATCCGCGCCGTGCGTGATGTCTCCTTCGCCGTCGACCGCGGCGAGGTCGTGGGATTCCTCGGGCCTAACGGCGCCGGGAAATCCACCACGATGAAGATGCTCACCGGCCACCTCCGCGCCGACGAAGGCGCCGCGGTGATCGCGGGCTTCGACGTCGCCGACCAGGCCGTCCAGGCCAAGCAACACTTGGGCTACTCGCCCGAAGGCGCGCCCGCCTACGGCGAGATGACGGTGCGCGAGTTCCTCCGCTTCGCCGCCGACCTCCGCGGTCTGGCCAATCCGACCGAAAGTGTCCGTCAGACGCTCGAGCTCTGCCGCCTCAACGAAGTGGCTGCCCAGACGATCGATACGCTCTCTAAAGGCTACCGTATGCGCGTGGGGTTCGCCCAGGCGGTCATCCACGACCCGGAGGTGCTCATCCTCGACGAACCGACCGACGGCCTCGACCCGAACCAGAAGTTCGAGGTGCGCCGCATCCTCAAGGAGATGGCCGCCCGCAAGGCCGTCATCGTCTCGACCCACATCCTCGAGGAAGTCGGCGAACTCTGCACCCGCGTCATCGTCATCGCGAAGGGCGAAGTCCGCTGTGACGAGTCGCGCGAGAAGTTCCTCTCCCGCGGTTCCGACCTCAACGCCGTCTTCCGCCAGCTCACCGCCTAATTCTATCGCCATGTCCTCTTCCGAAAAAATCTCCTCCCCGGGACTCAAGCCTTTCACGGCGATGGTCCGCCGCGAGTTCGCCGGCTACTTCCGCACACCGCTGGCGTACGTCTTCCTCGCGGTATTCAACGCGTTCGCGGTGTCTCTGGCGTTCTTCGTCGGCGGACTCTACGAATCCGGCATCGCCAACCTGGATCGTTTCTTCCTCTACCACCCGTGGCTCTGGGCGTTCCTCGCTCCCGCCGCTGGCGCCCGCCTCTGGGCCGAAGAACGCCGCCAAGGCACCATCGAACTGCTCTTGACGTGGCCGATTACGGTCTGGCAGGCCGCGCTCGGGAAGTTCCTCGCCGCATGGCTCTTCCTCGCGTGCGCGCTTTTGATGACCGTCCCCGTCGCCCTCACGGTCGGTTGGCTCGGCGACCCGGACTGGGGCGTAATCATCGCCGGCTACACGGGATCGCTCCTCTGCGCCGGTGCCTGCCTCGGCATCGCGGCCATCGCCTCCGCCCTCACCCGCAGCCAGGTCATCGCCTTCGTGACCGGCTTCCTCGCCTGCTTCATCCTCGTGCTCGTCGGCTACGGCGTCTTCGACGAACTCCTCGCGGGCCTGCTCGGTTCCGCCGGGGTCGATGAGGTCCGTCGCCTCGGCCTATGGCGCAATCTTGAACCGTTCACGCTCGGCCTCGTCGACGTGCGCCCCATCGCCTACTTCCTCTCCGTCGCCTTCGCCGGCCTCGGGCTGAGCACCATCATCGTCGAACGCCGCTAACCGGAAACCCACGCCATGAACCGCTCCCAAGCCTTACTCGCCGCCTTCGCCGTCCTCGCGGCCGCGTTCTTCGTCAACCTCATCTCCGGCGCTTTCCCCGCCCGCGTCGACCTCACCGCCGATCGCACCTTCACGCTCTCGCCCGGCTCAAAACGTATCGTCGCCAAGCTGGACGACCCGGTGACGCTCGAATACTTCGTCAGCCGCTCCGACGTAAAGCTGCGCCCGTACCTCGAAAGCTATTCGCGCCGCGTCGAGACGCTCCTCCGCGAATACGTCGCGGCCTCCGCCGGCAAGGTGAAGCTGGTCGTCACCGACCCGCGCCCCGACACGAAGGAAGAACAGCGCGCCCAGCGCCACGGCATCGCCCCGATGCGTGCCGCCCAAGGCAGCGCCTACCTCGGTCTGACGGCCCAGCAGGCCGACACGGTGAAGGCCATGCCGATGCTCGACCCGTCGCGCGAACGCTTCCTGGAGTTTGACCTATCGAAACTCATCGCCTCGGCCTCGCGCCTCGACCGCCCGAAGCTCGCTTTCATCAGCTCGCTGCCGATCACCAACCAGGTCCCGCAGGGCGGCGAACAGCAGCCGGGCCCGGCCGACTTCCTCCTGGCTGAACTCGGCCAGACGTACGAAGTGATCACACTCAATACCACCGCGAGCGAACTGCCGAAGGATGTCGCCGTCGTGGCGCTCGTCCACGCGCACCACATCGACGAGCAGCTCGCCTATGCGATCGACCAGTTCCTCCTGAAGGGCGGACCGGTCTTCGCCGCCGTCGACCCGCTCTCGCGCATCCAGAAGTTCTCTCAGGGTAATATGCCCTTCATGATGGCGCCGATGGCCCTCTCAGCCGCGAGCGACCCCGCCTTACTCCGCGCCTGGGGCGTCAACGTCGACCTCGACGCCGTCATGGGCGACTCCGCCAGCTCGGTCTCCATCCGCAGCTCCCGTGGCGACCCCGTCCAATACCAGCCAGCCTTCGCCGCCGGCGCCGCCGCCTTCTCCAAGGAATCACCGCTCACGTCGGATCTCCGTGAACTGGCCTTCATGGAAGCCGGTTCGATCGGCCTGATCTCCGGTGCCGAGAAACGCCTGAAGTTCGAACCGCTCGTCACGATGAGTGGACCCGGCATGGGCGCGGTCGACGTGGCCTCCGCCAACGCCGGCCCCTTCGAAAAGGTCGCCCTGTCCTTCAAGACCGACGGCAAGTCCCGCGTGATCGTGGCTTCCGTATCCGGTGAATTCGTCTCCGCCTTCCCGAAGGGCGCGCCCGCTCCTGGCAAGCCTGAGCCCACGCCGCCCGGCCAGCCGCCTAAGCCGGTCGCCAAGCCGCTCCCCGGACCGCACCTCGCCCAGAGCGCGAAGCCCGGCCGCCTGTTCGTGGTCGCCGACTCCGACTTCATGATGGACCCGTTCACGGTGCGCCAGCGTCAGGTCGGCGGTCAGGCCGCGATGGAACCGATCAACGACAACCTCGGCTTCGTGATCAGCGCGCTCGAGACCCTCGGCGGTAGCGACGAACTCGTCAGCCTGCGCTCCAAGGGCACCTCGCTGCGTCCTTTTAAGAAGGTCCAAGACCTCGAACGCGTCGCCCAGCTCCGCTACCAGGCGAAGCTCGACGAGATCGAGCGCCGCCTCGAGGAGGCCAACGCGAAAGTCACCGAGCTCTCCAAGCAGACCGGTGGCGTCACCGCCAAGGGAATCGTGATCACGCCCGAGATGCAGCGCGAGATCGAGAAGTTCCAGGTCGAAGCGGACAAGCTTTCCGAGGAACGCCGCATCATCCGTCGCGGCCTCAGCGAGGACGTCAATTCCCTCGGTCGACGCCTGCAGGTACTCAACCTGCTCGCCGGCCCGGCGCTGGCCCTCCTCTTCGGCCTGTTCTACACCCTGGCTCGCCGCCGCAAGCTTTCGTAATCCGCCATGCGTAACAAGAACCTGCTCGTCGCCACGCTCGTCCTCGGGCTGATCGCCTTCGCGGCCGTCCGCCTCACCCGCGAAGCGCCCAAGGGCGAAGCCGGCAAACAGCCGCTCGTCGAAGCCGCCCTGCTCGACGGCGCGAAGTCGCTCACGGTCAAGGCCAACAACAAGAGTGTCACGCTGGAGAAATCCGCCGAAGGCTGGACGGTGAAGGAGAAGCTCAGCCTGCCGGCCGACGTCGAGAACCGCCTGCTTCCGCTTATCCGCGGCCTGCAGAAGGCGAATAACTTCGGTCAGCTCACCGCGAATCCCAAGCGCCTCGAGAAGCTGGGCCTCGCCGACTCCTCGCTGACGCTGGTCGGCCCGGACGGTAAACCGACGACGATCCAGTTTGGCAAGCCAACCGAAGACGGCGTCGGCGCCAGCGCCCGCCTCGCCGGCCAAGAATTCGCGATTCGTACCGACTTCTCAGCCTACCTTGAAGGCGACCCGCTCGCCTGGGTCGACCTGACGCTATTCGCCGCCAAACCCGCTGAAATCAAGTCCATCGTCTTCGAATGGAAGGACGGAAAATCCTCGTTCTCCCGCAAAGAACTCGGAGCCCTCTTCGAAGGCAAGGAAGGCCAAGCCGTCGAGGATATCGTCGCCACGCTGGCGACCGTCCGTGCCGCCGACGCGGTGTCCCTCGACGACAAGGATGCCACGAAGGCCGTACGCTCCTCCGTGGTGAAGCTCACGCTCTTCGACGGCGCCATCGTCACCCTGTCGCTCGCGAAGCTCGCGGGCACCGCGCCCAACGACCCAGGCAAGACCTTCCTGCGCGTCGAACACTCCGACCCCAAGCATAAGGTCAACGCCACCGCCAAGCTGGCCGCCTTCATCGCTCCCGCCTGGCTCGCCGAGCAGGTGCCGGGCTCACTGGCCGATTTCAAGAAAAGCCTGCAACAGCCCGCGGCCGAACCCACGGCGCCGACCATCCAGATTCCTGGCCCGTCCCCGGCGATCATCACTTCGCCAGAAATTAAGCTCAAATAAGGGCACCTTCGCAAAAGCCCTTGCCTCCCGAGGCGAGGGCTTTTTTGTGTCTATCACCGATGGCCGCCGCCGAATCCCAGTCCCTCAGCACCTACCTGCCCGCCCTCGTGCAGATCGTCCTAGGTCTCTCGATCCCCGCGATCATCCTCATCGTCAGCCACGTCTTCGGCCAGCGCGCCAAGGGCAACTACATCAAGGACAAGGCCTACGAATGCGGCCTGCCGATGGAAGGAAAGCCCCACCCTCGCTTCGCCGTGAAGTTTTACGTGACGGCGATGCTCTTCATCCTTTTCGACATCGAAGTCGTCTTCCTCGTGCCTTGGGCCCTGGTCTACCGCGAGTTCCTCGCCGCCGGCATCGCCATCACGGCCGCCACGGCGGTCTTCCTCGGCGTGCTCGTCCTTGGCCTCGCCTACGAGTTCAAGCGCGGCGCGCTGGAGTGGGA